>CAVKTQ010000039.1:0-14569 GCA_963659105.1 Firmicutes bacterium CAG:238
CTACGCTTGATTCTCACGGTCACTCCGTTCCCTCAGAATGACATATGGAAGATTTGAATCTTCCGTCTAAAACAAAGAATATACTCTGCTTAAAGCAATAACAACATATGAAGACAGAAAAACAACAGACTCAACAGACAAAACAAACTCAACAGACTCAAAAACACTTTCTAAGACGATTCGTTGCGTACTACAAGCCGCACAAGGGGACGTTTGCCGCAGATATGACTTGCTCGTTCATATTTTCAATCAGCGGACTTGTTTATCCCATGATTTCGCAGCGGATTCTGCGCCAAAGTATTCCAAACGGCATAATAAGCGAGGTGCTTATTCTTTGCGCCGTGCTTCTCGGCATATACCTTTTGCGCGCGGGGATGAAGTACTACATCAACTATTACGGTCACGTTATGGGCGTGAAAATGCAGGCGGCGATGAGGACGGATTTGTTCGAGCACCTCGAAAAACTGCCGTATTCGTTTTACGACAACAACGAAACGGGGCAACTTATGACGAGAATGACCAACGACCTTTTCGACGTAAGCGAACTCGCTCACCACGGACCTGAAAACTTCTTTATCACGACGTTCGTTACGCTTGGTTCGTTTGCGTATCTTTGCACTATAAGTTGGAAACTTTCGCTCATCGTATTCGCGTTTTTGCCGCTGTTGTTTATAATCGCTTTTGCGTGCAGAAAGAATATGTCAAAGGCGTTCAGAAAGAGCAGAGAGGAAATCGGCAATATCAATGCCACGCTCGAAAACAGCATTGCGGGCATAAGAGTCACCAAAGCGTACGCCAACGCCGAATACGAGCAGGAAAAGTTCGAAAAGAACAACGACGGATACGTCAAGGCTCGCTCGAAAGCGTACAAGGCTATGGGTACGTTCGGGGCAAGTATGAGTTTCGTCACCGAGATTTACAACGTCATAGTGCTGCTTGCGGGCGCGTTGTTCTGCATTTACGACAAGGAAAACTTCGACTACGTCGACCTCGTGTCGTTTATGATTTCCATAAACCTCTTTATCTCGCCAGTGCAAACGCTCATACAGTTCTTCGAGCAGTTGCAAGACGGTATAACGGGATTCAAACGCTTCGTCGCGATTATGGACGTTCCCGTCGAAAAGGAAAGCGATACGGCAAGAGACGTCGCAAACCTCAAAGGCAACGTCGTTTTCAAGGACGTGAGTTTCTCGTATAATTTCGACAAGGAAGTGCTCGACGACATAAATCTCACCATACCCGACGGAAAAATGTATGCGTTCGTGGGCGCGAGCGGCGGCGGAAAAACCACGCTTTGCCACTTGATTCCGAAATTCTATCCGCTTGAAAACGGTATGATTTATATCGGCGGCGAGCCTATAAGCGAGATTAAAAACGATTCTATGCGCAAAAACGTGGGTATCGTTCAACAAGACGTGTTCTTGTTTACGGGTACGTTCAAGCAAAACATCGCCTACGGCAAAGAGAACGCCACCGACGAGGAAATTATCGAGGCGGCAAAGAAAGCCGACATCGACGCGTATATCAGAAGTTTGCCCGACGGCTACGACACGCAAATAGGCGAGAGAGGCGTCAAACTTTCGGGCGGTCAGAAACAAAGGTTGAGTATCGCGCGCGTGTTCCTCAAAAATCCGTCCGTTCTCATTCTTGACGAAGCGACGAGCGCACTCGACAACACCACGGAAGCGATAATCCAAAAGGCACTCTTTGAACTTTGCAAGGGTAGAACGACAATCGTCGTCGCGCACAGACTTTCGACCGTTCGAAAAGCAGATTGTATCGTCGTGATAGACGGCGGCAAAATCGTCGAGCAAGGCACGCACGACCAACTCATCGAAAAGGGCGGCGTGTACAAGAAACTGTATCAATCGCAGTTTGTCGACGATATAGACTTGGACATAAACATAAACTAATAATTACTTTGCGCCGAGTGGCTCGGAAAAATTAATAATTAATAATGAATAATTAATAATTGAGGGTGGGTTTCACCCACACCCGATTTATATTCGCTACGCTGGATTCCTACGGTCACTCCGTTCCCTCAGAATGACAAAATGGTGGGCGTTGCCCACACCCGAAAACCAATCGGCAGGTACTCGTGGTTAAAAACTGTCATTAGACGAAAAAAGAGTGCTATATGCAAGATATATCACTCTTTTTTGGAGTTGGCCGGATTCGGACACGGCGACCTATTGTTCACCCCACAAAACCTATGGTTTTGCAGGGACCCCGAAAGTTTAATCAGCAGGTACTCGTGGTCTAAATGTGTTCGTTTGCATTAAAACAGGGGGCATCCCCATCGCACGGCGCGCGGAGCGATAGCGAGAGTTGCTCGTTGATTATTTTGAGAGCGCAGAGGGCGAAAGGGGAAAAGCGACAAATTGCGAATAAAAGACAAAAGGCACCGCTTTGCGATGCCTTTGTCAATTTGAGCAATTTGGAGCTAGTGGCCGGATTCGGACCGGCGACCTGCTGATTACGAATCAGCTGCTCTACCTGCTGAGCCACACTAGCAAATTCAGATTGCTTTTGGATTATAGCAAACTTAAAAGGAAAATGCAATCTATTTTTCATATTATATAGAAAATTCTTGTCTCGGATTTGCTTTTGTATTCGGTGTGAGTTTTTGTCATTGCGCCATATGTTGCTTATATTTTTCGGTCGCACATTGCATACGCGCGCTTATATAGTATGTTTATATATTTTATTACTCATTATAATCAATATAACGTCCGCAAAAATATTGTCGTCAAAAGTCTGCAGGGCGCGAGGACGGAATCGCCGCTTAAAAATAAAAAAATCACAAAAAAAGTAAAAAAATTTGTGCTAAAAGTATTGACATTTAGCAAAAGAGGACATATACTGTTAGCAATCAAAGCGAAAGACTGCTAAAAGCCATAGCGAGGAAAGACGTCATGGGAAAAGAATTGACCGAAAGGAAAAAAAGAATATTGCACGCATTGGTTGATCTGTATATATCTACGGGGCAACCGGTGTCCAGTTCGGATATCCAAAGCAAGTATTTGCCCGAAGTCAGTTCTGCGACCGTGAGGGCGGAACTCAGCGCACTCGAAGCGCTCGGATATATCGAACAACCGCACACGTCGGCAGGACGCGTACCGCTCAAAGATGCGTACAAGTTCTATGTCGAAAGCATAAGTTCGTTTGAGGGCAATATGCTCACCGACCAAGAAACCGCACTCATTCGCGACAGATTTATGAACAAACTCGGAAAAATCCAAGATATGTCCATAGAGGCGGCGAAGATAATAAGCGACGCAACTAATTACACGTCGTTTATCGTGGAAAAGAACGCGCAGGACGTTGTTATCGAGGAGATCAAACTCGTGCCGCTCAAAACCGGGAAAGCGGTTGTGCTTATCGTCACGGACAGCGGAATGATTGCCGACAAGGCGATTGACATCCCGAACGACGTGAGAGCGGAATATATCGACACGGCGACCAAGGTTCTGAACAAGGTTTTTCAAGGCAGAAACATCAAGGATATGGACAGATTCGACCTTGCCGAAATCGACGTCGAACTCAAAGGTTTCGAGGACATACTCGACGACGTGCTGGGAATACTTCGTATATACCTGTCCGAGCATAGCGACAGAAACGTATTTGTGGAAGGCGCGCTCAAAATGCTCGACTATCCCGAATACAACAACGTCGAGGACGCAAAAAACTTCCTCTCGGTCATATCCGACAAAGAGAACATCGGCGACTTGCTTTCGAGCGAGGACGGCTCGATCGAGTTTTCGGTGAGAATAGGCAAAGAGGAGAGGGGAGTTGACAAATGCGCAATCATCACGGCTTCGTACAAAGTGGGCGACGAGGTGGTCGGCGAGGCGGGCGTTATAGGCCCCGAACGTATGGACTACAAAAAGGTTATCGGCGTGCTGGATTGTATGAAGAAAACCATCGCGAGCGTGGTGAAAGACAAAAAGGACAACGAGGACTGAAATGAAAAACAAAGATAAAAACGAAAACAAAAACGAAAATAATGTCGAAAGCCGAAACGACGAGCAAGCGGAAGTCAAAGAGGACGAGAAAAAGTCCTTCGAGATAGAACGCGAGGGGCTTAGCGATGAGGAATACATCGCCGCGCTCGAAGAAAAACTCGGACAAGCAATCGCAGAGGCTGAAACCTGCAAGGGTCTGACCCAAAGGTTGCAAGCGGATTTCGACAACTATCGCAAGCGCAACAATTCCATTGCCGAAGATATGAAGCAACTTGGTCAATCCATAGTGATTGAAAAGATGCTTTCGGTGCTCGACAACTGCGACCTTGCAAGAAAGTACGTCAAAGACGAAGCGGCTCTAACGGGATTCAATATGATGGAAAGTCAGATTCTCGGCGCGCTCGGCGGATTCGGACTCACCGAAGTCGACGCAATAGACAAAGACTTCGACGCAAAGTTTATGAGCGCGGTTGAAAGAGTCAAGGACGAACATAAACAAGGCAAAGTTGTCGAAGTGCTTGCAAAAGGATATATGCTCGGAACGAAACTTCTTAGACCGGCAAGCGTGAAAGTCGGGTACTGGGAAGAGTGAGCAAAGAGCGTAGAGCAAAACAATAAGCAATGAGCCGCAAACGGCAAACAACAATAAGACATTTCCGCAGCAGTGCGAAAACATAAAAATTTAGAGAAAATAAGTTTTCTTCCCGTCAAAGCGGGAAAAGGAGAAATAATATGGGAAAGATTATCGGTATTGACCTTGGTACGACAAACTCGTGCGTGGCAGTTATGGAAGGCGGTGAAGCGGTGGTTATCCCCAACGCCGAAGGTATGAGAACAACTCCGTCTGTCGTGGCATTCACAAAGGACGGCGAAAGACTCGTCGGCGAAATCGCAAAACGTCAAGCGGTCGCAAACCCCGAGCATACGGTAAGTTCCATCAAGAGAGAGATGGGCTCCGATTATAAAGTCAAAATCGAAAATAAAGAATATACGCCGCAAGAAATCTCGGCAATGATTTTGACAAAACTCAAAAACGACGCAGAGAAGTATCTCGGCGAAAAGGTTACGGAAGCGGTTATCACCGTCCCCGCATACTTCACGGACTCTCAACGTCAAGCAACAAAGGACGCAGGCAAGATTGCCGGCTTGGAAGTGAAACGTATCATAAACGAGCCTACGGCGGCGGCACTCGCATACGGCATCGATAAGGACGAGAACAAGAATCAGAAAGTCCTCATCTTCGACCTCGGCGGCGGCACGTTCGACGTTTCTATCCTCGAACTCGGCGACGGCGTATTCGAAGTTCTCGCAACGGCAGGCAACAACCGCTTGGGCGGCGACGACTTCGATAAGCGCATTATGGATTGGATTACGGGCGAGTTCAAGAAAGAACACGGCGTTGACCTCACCAAAGACAAGATGGCAATGCAACGTATCAAAGAAGCCGCTGAAAAGGCAAAGATCGACTTGTCCGGCGTGACCAAAGCAAAGATTTCGCTTCCGTTCATCGCAATGGAAAACGGCGTGCCTATGCACCTCGATATGGAACTTACAAGAGCAAAATTCGATTCGCTCACCGAAGACCTCGTCAAGGCAACGCAAGGTCCTATGCAACAAGCGCTCAAAGACGCAGGACTCACTTACAACGACATCGCAAAGGTCATTTTGGTCGGCGGCTCCACTCGTGTTCCCGCAGTGTACGAATCCGTCAAACGCATCACCGGCAAAGACCCGTATAAGGGAATCAACCCCGACGAATGCGTGGCTCTCGGCGCGGCAATTCAAGGCGGCGTTCTCGCTGGCGAAGTGAAAGATATGCTTTTGCTCGACGTCACACCGTTGTCGCTCGGCATCGAAACGCTCGGCGGCGTATGCACCAAACTCATCGACAGAAACACCACCATTCCTACGAGCAAATCGCAAGTGTTCAGCACGGCGGCAGACAATCAAACCGCAGTCGACATCCACGTTTTGCAAGGCGAAAGACAATTTGCTCGCGACAACAAGACGCTCGGCAGATTCGAACTCGTCGGTATCGCACCCGCACCGCGCGGAATTCCGCAAATCGAAGTCACATTCGACATCGACGCAAACGGTATCGTATCCGTCAAGGCTTGCGATAAGGCTACGGGCAAATCTCAATCCATCACCATCACAGCGTCTTCAAATCTCACCGAAGCGGACATCGACGCCGCTGTCAAGGACGCAGAGAAGTACGCAGAGGAAGACAAGAAGCGCAGAGCGGTCGTGGACGCAAAGAACAATGCGGAACAACTTATCTTCGCAGTGGATAAATTCGTGAGCGAAAACGGCGAGAAACTCGAAGAAGCAGACAAGACGCAAGTGAACGAAGCGACAAAGACCGCAACCGAAGAACTTGCAAAAGCAGAGAGCGAAGACGACGTGAAAGCAGTTGTAGAAAAACTTACGAAAGTCACCGACCCCATCTTCACGAAGTTTTATCAACAAAACCCCGAAGCGGCGGCAGAAGCGGCAAAGCAAGCGGGCATCAATCCAGACGACTTCCAAGGCGGCGCAAACTCGGACGGCGGCGTAGACGGAACGGTTGACTGATAAAGGTCAAAACAATAAGCAATCGAGGCGCAACGGGCAACCGTTGCGCCGAGACGTATAAAAAGAAATCTCGATTTTGTCAAGAAATATCGAAATAACGTGCAAAAGCACCCAAATACGAAAAAAGGCAACCCATAGGGTTGAAGAATAGATTATGGCAGCAAAGAATTATTACGAAATACTCGGCGTCGAAAAGACGGCTACGGCAGACGAATTGAAACTCGCCTATCGTAAACTCGCAAAAAAATATCATCCCGATATGTACGTTTCGGCAAGCGAGCAGGAAAAGAAGGACGCAGAGGCGAAGTTTAAGGATATAAACCACGCATACGAAGTGCTTTCCGATCCCCAAAAGCGCGCGGCATACGACACCTACGGCGACGAAAACGGTCCGCAGGCAGGCGCAGGCGGATTCGGCGGATTCTCGGGCGGCACGGGCGGATTCGGATTCGATATGGACGACATATTCTCGTCAATCTTTTCGGGATTCGGCGGTGGCTCGTCGAGAACGCAACGCGCAAACTCTCCTCAAAGAGGGCAGGATATCCTTGTCGGCGTAACTCTTACTTTCGAGGAAGCAGCGTTCGGAACTCAAAAGACCGTCAACGTCAAGAGAGTGGAAAATTGCCCAGACTGCAAAGGTACGGGCGCAAAGGACGGCACGGCGTTCAAGGTTTGCTCGCAATGTAAGGGCAGCGGCAGAGTGACCATGACTCAACGCACTCCTTTCGGTCAAGTCAGCACGCAAGGCGTTTGCCCCACCTGTCACGGCACGGGCAAGATTATCACCGACAAATGCACATCTTGCGGCGGCGTGGGTCGCTTCGAAAAGGTGCGCGAAGTCAAAGTCAACATTCCTGCCGGTATAGATTCCGGACAAAGGGTCAGATACGACAACGAGGGTCACGCAGGCTCCAACGGCGGCGAAAAGGGCGGTTTGTACGTCGAAGTCAGAGTCGCGCCGCACAAACTCTTTTCGAGAAACGGATTCGACGTGTTGCTCGAAGTGCCTATTTCCATCGTTGACGCAACGCTCGGCACGACAATCGAAGTGCCTACGCTTTACGGCAATAAGGACGTCAAAATCCCCGAAGGCACGCAGAGCGGAACGGTGTTTACAATCAAGAATTACGGCATAAAGAAACTAAAAGGCACAGGGAAGGGCGATATGTTCGTCAAGGTCGTCGTGGAAGTTCCAAAGAGCGTGAGCAAGGAACAAAAAGAGTTCCTCAAACGCTTCGATCAGATTTCGGACGAGAAGAAGCAATATCCGCTCAAAAAAGCCTACGAAGAAAAGACAAAATAAGACAAACCACACAAAAGCGGCAGTCTAAGCCGCTCAAATGCGAGAGTATAACGAATGAAATACAAAACGATCACGGTTTTTACAAACCATAACGACGCCGACCTCATCTCGTCTGCAATGTTTGACGCAGGTGCGGGCGGCGTTTCTATTTTGGACAAACAAGACTTCCTCGACCTCGTAAAAAGCGACGTTATCTGGGACTACGTTGACGAAAGCGTTCTGCAACAGAGCGAAGTCGTCAAGGTTTCCACGATGTACGAGCCGACCGACGCAGAGTTTCTCGCCACACTCGAAGCGAATCTCGAAGAAATGAAGAAAAACGGCGTGCAATTCGGCGAAATTTTGCTTGGCGAAATCGACGCCGCCGACTACGAAAACGAGTGGAAAAAGTACTATAATCCCATAAAAACGAAGAACATAACCATAGTTCCCACTTGGATAGATTATAAGCCGAGCAAAGGTGAAAGGATTATGCGCCTCGACCCCGGTATGGCGTTCGGCACGGGTTCGCACGCAACGACGAGAATGTGCCTCGAACTTATGGAAGTAGAGGGCAAAGACGTCATCGACGTGGGGTGCGGAAGCGGCATTTTGGGCATTGCGGCAAAGGTTTGCGGCGCAAAAAGCGTGTATATGTGTGACATCGACGAACAAGCGGTGGAATTTGCAAGGCGCAACGCTGAACTCAACAATGTGGACGCAACCATCGAAAGAGCGGATTTGCTCGAAGGCAATCAACAAGCGGACTTTATATTCGCAAACATCACCGCCGACATACTTATGCGCTTTTCAAAGAGCATAGGCAAGCATTTGCGCCCAAACGGAACTATCGTGTTGTCGGGTATCATTGACACGAGACTCGAGGAAGTGATACAATGTTATCAAAGAGCGGGCTATGAGATTGTCGAGCGTATGGCAATGGACGACTGGCGCGCGCTCAAACTTAAACAAAAGCAAAATTAACCCGATTAGAATATGGAAATCAGAAGATTTTTTGTCAATCCGCAAGACATCGATGTAAACGGTGAAATAGTCGTTTTCGGCGACGAGTTTTTGCATATGACAAAAGTTCTTCGCTACAAAATCGGTTATAAGGCGATAGTGTGCGCAAACGACGGCATAGAAAGATACTGCACGATAAAGCAAATCGACCGCGACAGAGCGATTTTGTCGGTTGACGACGAAAACGTGCAGGACAAAAAGAGGGTGCATGTCACGCTGTTTGCCGGGCTTTTGAAGAACAACAAACTCGATTTTACCATTCAAAAGGCGGTCGAACTCGGCATCGACGAGGTTCGTCCGTTTCTGTCGAGCAATACGGCTGAAACAAAATTCGCAAAGGACAGGGCGGACAAAATCGCCCTCGAAGCCGCAAAACAATGCGGCTCGGCATATCTCACAAAGGTGGGCGAACTTTGCGATTTTCAAGACGTAATAAGGGCGTTTGGCGACTTTGACAAAGTGCTGTTTTCCTACGAGGACGAGAAGAAAAATCGCATAAAAGATTGCGATTTAAGCGGCAAAAAGATTGCTTTGATTGTGGGCGCAGAGGGCGGTTTTACTCCCGAAGAAGCGCAAATCGCAAAGGAATCGGGCGCGCAAATCGTGACGCTCGGCAGACGTATTTTGCGTGCGGAAACCGCCTCGATCGTGGCGTCCGCGCTGCTTTTGGACGCTTTGGGGGAACTTGATTATGAGTGACAAACTTCCCAAAATTTCAGTGTTTACGCTTGGTTGCAAGGTCAATCAGTACGACACGGACGCAATGCTCGCGATTTTCGAGCACGCAGGCTTCGAGATCGCAGAAGGGCTTGAATTTGCCGACGTTTACGTCATAAATTCCTGCGCAGTTACCGCCGAAGCCGAGAAAAAATCCCGTCAATCGGTGACGAGAATACTCAAAGTCAATCCCAACGCAAAGATTTTTGTGTGCGGTTGCGCTTCTCAAAACAATTTTTCGCAGTTTGCAAAAAACAACGTTCAATACATATCCGGCAGCGACGGAAAACTCGATTTCGCTCGCAAAATCGTCACCGAATTTAAGGGCGAAGAAGCGCAGTTCGACAAAATCGTTCCCGATAAGTTCGACATAAGTTCGGTTTTCGAGGACAACGACGGAATTGTCAATCTTCGCACGAGGCATTTCATCAAGGTTCAGGACGGTTGCAACAACTTTTGCAGTTACTGCCTTATTCCTTACGTCAGAGGCAGAAGCCGCTCGCGTGCCATAGAGAGTATCGAAAGAGAACTCGACGAGGTGCAAAACGTCGCAAAAGAGGTGGTTGTAACGGGCATAAATCTTTCCGCATACGGCAGAGATAACGGCTCGTCGCTCACCGAACTTATGAAAATGCTCTCGAAGTACGATTTTGCCGTGCGCCTCGGCTCGCTCGAAGTGGGCGTTGTTTCAAAAGAGTTTTTGGACGCGACGAAGAGCATAAAGAGATTCTGTCCGCACTTCCACCTGTCATTGCAAAGCGGCGACGACAGAGTGCTTAAAGCGATGAATCGACACTACAACTGCGACCAATACTATGCGGCGGTGCAACTTATCAGAGAATACTATCCCGACGCGGCGATTACGACGGACATCATCGTCGGTTTCCCGAGCGAGGGTGAGGAAGAGTTTGAAAACTGCGTTGCTTTTGCAAGAAAAGTCGGATTTGCCGACATCCACGTTTTTCCGTATTCTTCGAGACGGGGTACGGTTGCGGGGCGTATGCCGACGCTGCCGCCCGAAGTGGTGCTCGACCGTCAAAAACGTATGAGCGCAGTCAAGCACGAACTTGTGCGCAACTACCTCAACAAGCAAATCGGTATGCCTGTCAACGTGTTGTTTGAAACTCAAAATCGCGGCGTTTGGTGCGGACATTCGCCAAATTATGTCAAGGTATATTCGAAAAACGGCGCGCATAACGAAATCCGTCTTATCACGCCCACTCATATCTATCTCGACGGCGTTGCAGACGACACCGTAAAATAAATAAAAGGAAGTATTGATATGGACAACTGCATTTTCTGCAAAATCGTAAAGGGCGATGTTCCGTCAACAAAAGTCTACGAAGACGACGATATGATCATCATAAAGGACTTGAATCCGCAAGCCCCGGTGCATCTTTTGCTCATTCCCAAAGAGCATTACGCAAACATAATCGAGATGACGGACTCTCAAGCGCAAACCCTCGCAAAATGCCTCAAAAAACTCTCTACGCTCACCGACGAATTGGGACTTCAAAACGGTTTCCGTCTCGTATCAAACAAGGGTGAGGACGGTTGCCAGTCTGTCGGACATTTGCATATTCATATACTTGGCGGACGAAAACTTAGTGATTCGATGTGCTAAAAAACCTCGCTATTGAGCGAATAACTGCGGCAGAGACACCCGTCTGTCAACTCATTTACGCTTTGTAAATTAGGGTTGCCATTCGGATGCCTCTTTCTTGTTCTTCATCTCAATATCGAGGTTTTTAATTATGGTTGCCAATCAAGGGGGGGCTTTCGCATTATGCATCTATTTATCGCGGTTTTTCGTAATTGGTGGGCGCGTGCCTTGCACGCTGACGGATAATACAAATCTACCCTATGTCATTGTGAGGTACAACGAATGTTGTGCCGTGACAATCAAGCGAAGCGAAATGCGCCTACGTCTGGATTCCCACGCTTGCGCTCGGAATGACATATGGAATATTTCGAATTTTCCGCCTTGCGGCTCGTGTTCCGTCTGCGAATATGCACATTTCGTTAATAAGTAGTCTTCGAATAAGTTTTCGTTTCGGGTGCGGTGTCCCGCCCACAATTATTAATTATTAATTATTCATTATTAATTAAAAAAAAATGCGCTCACCGTTCGGTGAGCGCTTTTTTGCGTTAGTGCAAATTATGCGTTGATTTTTGCTTTTTTCTTCTTCATGAAGTAGATTGCAAGTCCTACGCATACGCCGACTGCAACTCCTCCCGGAATGAGGGTGGAAAGAAGGATAACCGTAAGTTTGTTGTCCTTGATAGGCGTTGTGCCGAGCACTGTGCTGTTGCCGATTTGCTCGATATTGCCGGTGGATCTGTTGAAGTAGTAGCCCGTGAAAGTGATTGCGTCGCCATCGACTTTGACCTTGCCGAACGTTTGAGAATCGAGCGTATGGAGTATACTGTCGTCCTTGTTGAATTTGTCGGTTGTCATATCGTTCTCTCTGTAGGTGTAGAACTTCGTGCCGAGTGTGCCGAGCGTGATGTAGAGAACGCCGTCGCCCGTGTAACGCACGCCGTCTTTGCTCGTTTTGTCAACGACGTTGCCGTCTTTGTCAACGAGATAAGTGGTGGTGTATGTGTGGTCGTGACCGCCGAAGACGACGTTTACGCCTTGCTCCGCAAAGAGAGCGGTGAGTTGTTCTCTCATAGCCTTGACTTCGCCGTCGAACGCGTGCGAACCTGCGCTGTACAAACTCTTGTGCATAAGCACGAATTTCCATTTAGCGTCGGTGTTTGCGAGGTCGTCTTTGAGCCATTCGAGTTGAACCGCGCCGAGACCTTCGCTTGTCGCGTCATTTGTGTCGAGAACGGTGAAGTGGGCGTTTGCATAATCGAAGGAATAGTATTCGCCGCTTATCGCTTGAACGTCTTCGCCGACCTTTTTGGTGTAATTGAAGTATCTGCTCATCGCGCCCGTATTGTTCTCGTGGTTGCCCGACGTGAAGAACACGGATGTGTTGAGAGTGAGGTCTTGATAGGTATCGAGCGCCATACCCCATTGATTGAAGTTTTTGCCGTTGTCGCACATATCGCCTGCGTTGAGGATGAAATCGAATGTGTTGACTCTCTCGTCTTTGAGAAGTGCGTCGACTGCCTCGTGGCTGTTGTCGTACATGCTTTGAATCATGCCCTGAATGTCTGCGATAGTGAGGAACTCGAACGCGTCTACGTCTCTGCCGACCGCCGTCGTGAAGGTGAGGGCGTTGCCGTCGTAGCCTTGCGTCTTGATGTATTCCGTCAAAGAGAATTCGAGGACTTCGCCGTCCGTTTCGTAGTTGCCGAGAATGTCGTAGTAGTAGGTTTTGCCTGCTTCGAGACCGTCGATCGTGACGGTGTGTACGTTACGGTAGATGACGCTGTTTGCAACGGCTTTGTCGCGATCGCCGTATACATACGGGCTGTCGTCGTCATCCGCAATTTCGCTGTGCGTGAGGCAGAGAAGTCCGAGGTCGATGAGCGGAATGTATTGCGGTTTGGTTTGAGTGAACAATTCCGCTTTCACACCGTTTGAGAACTCTTTGTAATCTATTGCGTCGAGGTAGTCGGTTTTGCTTGTGGCATATGTGCCGAGCGCGTCGGACTTCGATGTGCTTACGTCGCCGAGCACGTTTCCTTTGTCATCGTAGAGCCTGAACGTGCCGTATACGTTTTCTTCGGTGTAGAACTTTATGGTGTAGGACGTAGTCGAGTTTGCAGTGTCGAAGTTTGCGGTAACGCGAGAGGGAACTCTGCCGTTGTCTTGCGTTGCGGCGTTGAAGGTTGCGCCGACTTTGGAGCCTTCGTTGAGGGTGCTGAGATAGGACAGGCGCACGCCGTCCTTTTCATACGTCTTGTAGGGTTGATAGTAGGAGGGCGAGTCGGGGTGCGCAAAGTCGTCCATATCGGGATATACGTCTGTCGAGAAGGAAATCACGATGTCGTCCGCAATGCCGCCAAGTCCCTTGTAGAAACTGTCTACGAGATAACTGTCGAGGAAGTTTTGGACGATGGATATGACGTCCGAACCCTCCAAAGAGAAGCCGAGGAGTTTTGCAACGAGAGTTTTGATTGCGGGAAGCAAATCGTTGACGACATCTTTGAGAACGAAGTTTTCCGCGTCTATGGAGTAGTCTTCCGGAAGGGAAATTTCAATGCCGTTATTCGCAAGGAATGTCTGGACAATGCTCATATTCAACAATGAGGGAAGCTTCTCGCCCAAACCTTTTTTGAGGTGTGCGAACGCCTCTTCCGTGATGTAGCCTTTGTCAACCGCATCGCCGAAATCGAAATGATTGTTGAGGATGGTTTTTAGCAACGAGCCGTCTTCGGTGAAGATGGGGTCGAGCAACGTCGTGAGCAAATCTTTGACGAATTTGCCGCTGAGAAGTTTCTCGTGCATATCCTTGATTGCCGCAACCATACGCAAACGATAGGTGGGGTTGTAGGGGTGTTTGAAGAGGTAATCTTTGCCTTCTTCCACCTTTTGTTCCTCGCCGAAAACGTTCTTGATCGACTCTGCGGTTTCGTCGAGAGAAATCTCTATGCCGATTGTGTGAGCGGTCATAATAAAGGACGCGATGTCCGCAACGCCCATCTTGCCGCTGTTTGCAGGGTTGACGGCGGAGACGATGCTGTCGTCGCCGTATTCCCAAGCAAGGACTTCGTTGACGACTGCGTTTACGAGGTCGAGTGCGGAATCGTAGTTCGTGCCTTTATGAACGTAGGTCACGCCTTCGAGAACGGTGTCGAGAATGTATTGAACGAGTCCGTTGAGAGCGTCTTTCTTTTCGTCGGCGTCCATATAACTTCTACCGTATTGTTTGCACAAATCTGGGTCTTCGCTCTTTTTGAAGTTTGCAAACAGCGTGTCGCGCACGATTCCGAGTACGGTGTTGTCGCCGCCGACCATATTCATAACAGTGTCTACGAGTCCGTCGATAGTGTCTTGATTGATGAAGTGGCTGACCATACGGTCGAGAAGTACGGAATAGATTTGCTC
>CAVKTQ010000040.1:0-14397 GCA_963659105.1 Firmicutes bacterium CAG:238
ACGACGAAATCACGTTGCCCGAACTTTGCGACCGCTTCCGCAACTTTGCTTGCTCGCGTATGCGCCTTTACTACAATCCGCGCATAATCCGCTTGTTTATCGCAGGTATGTCGACGTCGCGTCTTATGATTCTGCAAGGTATATCCGGTACGGGTAAAACCTCGCTTCCGCACGCGATGGGCATATTCCTCAACAACCCGGCAACCATAGCGTCCGTTCAGCCGTCTTGGCGTGACCGTACCGAACTTTTCGGCTACTTCAACGAATTTACTAAGCGTTTCAACGAAACCGAAGTTTTGAAAAAGATGTACGAGGCAACGTGGAACGACCAAATTTACCTCACCGTTCTCGACGAAATGAACATCGCGCGCGTCGAGTACTATTTTGCGGAAATGTTGTCAATTCTCGAAATGCCCTCACGCGACGAGTGGATTGTCGACCTCGTGCCTTCGGGCTGGCCAAACGACCCCAAACATATCGACAAAGGTCGTTTCAGACTCCCGCAAAATATGTGGTTTATCGGCACGGCAAACAACGACGACTCGACGTTTGCAATATCGGATAAGGTTTACGACCGTGCTATGCCTATCAACATCAACAGCAAGGGCGTGCCTTTCGACGCACCGTGGGCGGACAACATCTTCATCAGTTACAAGCACCTCGAAGCGATGTTCAAAGAGTCGCAAGAGATATACAAGGTGTCGCAAGAAGTCCTCGACAAAGTCAATATGTTGGACGACTACGTTATCGAGCATTTCCGCCTCGCGTTCGGAAACCGTATCGTGAAGCAACTCAAAGAGTTCGTTCCGTCCTACGTTGGCTGCGGCGGCACGGAAATCGACGGCCTCGACTACGTCCTCTGCAACAAAATATTCCGTAAGTTCGAATCGCTCAACTTGTCCTACATCCGTGACGAAATCGACGGTTTGATTTTGTATTTGAGCGAACTTTTCGGCGAAGAGAATATGCAAGAGAGCAAAGAGTATATCAACCGCTTGAAGAAACTCTTCTAATGCGTGACGTTAGAATTAATAATCAACAATTAATAATTAATAATTGTGGGTGGGGGCTTGCCCCCACACCCCAATGAATAATTAGAGCCTAGCATCAAAATACTACGTCTTAAAATTCCACCTTATCAATCTATCCGTCAGAGTGGAATAACGTAAATAAATCTCATAAAAGTATGGCAGACAATAAGATTACGAGAGAAGTGTACAGACAGTACGCAGATAAGATTGTTTCCGTCCTCAACAAAGAGGGCTTTTATGAGCAATTCAAAAAACGCGTGGATAAAGGCGCATCGAGTTTCAAACTCGCAAAAAAACGCCTCGTTCAAGACATCTCGATAGACTGGATCGACACCATCGAGGGCATTTTGCCAAACCTCGATACAATCGTACGTAACCCGAGAAAATTCATCGTTCAGGAAGAGGACATCGTGGACGTGTCGCTTGCAAGAAGTATCTCGACCGAGTCAGTCAAATTCCTTGCTCAGCACACCAATATGATATCGAAAGTGGACGAAAAGACAGGGGACGTCACGCCGTCCAAAATCCTCAATATCACAAAAGAGGAATCTTTCGAGATTTACGAAAACCGCTTTATCTACACGCTTCTTCTCAAACTCAAAGACTTCGTCACCATGCGTTACGACAAGATAAAAAAGGCGTCGGCAACGCAGGACGTTCTCGAACTCGACATCGAATCGAGGTTCAATCTTCCAAGCAAAAAGATAACGTACAGAACGGAATATTTTGCTCAATTAAGTTTTGACGAGGTTATGCGCCTCGACCCCGACACGCTCACCAAAATCGAGCGAGTTGCCAAAATCGACCGCATTATAACCGACTTTTTGTCCTCGTCATTTGCAAAATCCATGCGCAATTCCGCGCCCGTCCGTCCGCCTATTATGCGCACGAACGTCATCTTGAAAGAGCCCAACTTCAAAAAAGCGCTTACTCTTTGGCAGTTTGTCGAGACATATCAGCAATCGGCAGGCTTTTCGACGTCCGACGAAGTGGAGGACTACGAAATAGACGACGAAAGCGCGCAAAGACTCAACAGTATGATAACTCTCAACACTATGGTTTTCGAGAGTTTGTACGACCAGTGCGAGTCGGATATGGATATGGAAGACAAAGAGTTTGCCGACTTCCTGCGCGTTGGCAAAATGGACTTTGAAAAGGACAAACTCGACCGCGACGAATTTTCTCAAAAACTCGACGACGAAAAGGAAAACGAGGAAGAAAAAGAGAATATAGAGGAAGTGAAGCCGCAGGAAAACGAGGAAGCGGAAAAGGAAATTCCGCCCGAATCCGAAACTCCTTCCGAACAGCAAGAGGAGCAACAGGAGGAAAAAGAACCCGAAACTGCGCCCGAAATCGAAGAAAAAGAGATAGAAAAAGAGGTTGAAAAGCCTCAAGAGATAGAAAAAGAGGTCGTTGTCGAACATCCCGTAGAGGTGGAGCGTTTCAAGGAAATGCCGCCAAAAGCCGATCAGGAAGAAGTGGATCTCGAACCCGACGCGGAAAAATTCGATCAGCACTTGTTTGAAGTGCGCAAGATATTCAAACGTCCAGACGACGACAAAATCAAGCAAGAGGAAATCATCAAGGCTCGCGACGCAATCGATCGCTGCCTTACGTCTTATCGTAGAATCAAGCAAGAGGAACTCGACGAGCGCGACAGACAAGAACGCATACGCCGCCGCAGAGAGGACATCAGAAAGCGCGCCGAAGCGTTCAGAAAACAGCGTGAAGAACTCGAAAGGAATGCGGATTCCGCAACGGATTCGGCATACTTCGGTATGGACCCGTTCAGTTTCCAAAAGGCGAAGATTCAAGAGAAGAAGCGCATAGAAGAAGAAGCAAAGCGCAAGGAAGCAATCAAGTTCGACAAGCGCGAAAACCTCGAATTAGAGGACAAAAACACCGAAGACATAAACAAATCCATCGACGAGATGGAAAAGGCTCGCAAAGAGAAAGCGGCGCGAGATACGAGAATCGACCACGCTCTCGACGCGATAGATTCCGTTATGCCCATAGACGGCGAGATTTTGCCGCAAAAGGCGAAGCAAAAGGCGGTTTTGACTGTCGTAGACGAGCAAGACAGCACGGCGGCGCAAGAGGCACAAAACGTTCAAGCGGAAGCGCAAATCGGCGATAACGCCGACGTCAAAGCGGAAAAAGCCGCTTCTTCGGCTCAAAAGAAGGGCAAAGTGCGCATAGCAAAGGCGCAAGAAATAAACGCATGGGCGGAAGAAGAAAAGCCGCGCAGAAAACTAAATTTGACGCCCGTAGACGAAACGAAAGTCGCCGTTGGCGACGTGCATTTCAAGAGTGCGGATAAGGTTGCGCCATGGGGCGAAAACGCCGAACTAGGCAGAATCGAAACCGCGGAGCAGGCAAAACCCAAACGCAAGTATAATCGCAAGCCCAAGCAAGAGCAAATCGCCGAAAATGACGGTGAAACTCAAAGCGAAAATACTGCCGACAACGCCGAAAATGCCGTTGAAAATACGATTGAAAACGTCGAAAATGCCGTTGAAAATACGGTTGAAAACGTCGAGAATATCGCCGAAAATACGAATGAAAATATCGCCAAAAACGGCAAAAAACGCAGCGAAAAAGCCTCGAAATCCGCACGAAATTCGACAAAGGACGAGGAAGTCAAAGCCAACAAACCCGTGTCTGAATTGCGCATAAACATCGGCACGAGAATAGAAGATACGCAAGGTATGGGCATACACTTCAAGAGCGACGAAAAGATTGCGCCGTGGGGCATCGGCGTAACTCTCAAAAATCCCGATACCGAGAAAAACCAAAATCGCAAACACAATCGCAAGTCCGAAAACGACGAAGACGGGCAAGACTGATGCAAAAATCGCAAGCCCGAATGCGAAACGTAATTGCGAGCGATGGCGAGAATAAAACGGAAATAATGAAGAACAACGAGCAATCCAAAGCAAAGAAGATTTACAACGTCGCGTCAACTGTGGTCGTGGCGTTGATTTTCGTGTTTATGATTGTCGTGGTTGCCGTCATGCTCATACAGAAAAACAGCGGCGGCGAAAGCAAGATTTTCGGCTACTATATGTACGACGTGTTGACGGACAGTATGAGCGGCACGATAGAACCCGGCGACGTGATTATGTGCAAAGCCGTAAATGACGTAAACGAGTTGCAAGAAGGGGACATAATCACCTTCAAAGCGCCGAACGGCAACTACAACGAAACTCACCGCATAATCGAAATCGCAAGAAACGAGGACGGCTCAATCAAGTATTTCAAGACCAAAGGCGACAACGCAAAAGAGGCGGACGGTTGGGAACTTAAACCCGAAAACGTCAAGGCAAAATATGTCAAAACGTCGGTGTTTATCGGCGGTTTGCGCAGATTTATGAAGCACTGGTACGGCTACGTCGTTGTGGTGGTCGTTCCGCTTTGCGTGGTGTTTGCGCTGATAATCGCAGGATTTGTCAAAGACAAGGTTGCGCTTGAGGGCGAAAAGGAAAAAGAAAAGGCGATAAATATTTCGGATATAAGCGACGAGGACAAAAGGAAGTTGCTTGAAAAACTCGTCGGCACAAAGAACTTAGAAAACACATCCGAAAACGGCGATAACGCCGTGGAAAACCTCGAACAAGGCGAAGAAAACCGCATCGAAAACGAAGAATCGGGCGATGAACGTAGCGTCGAAAGCGGAGAATGCGGCAAGACAAGCAACACGAAAAACAATGACGAAACAGAGGACTAAACGCAAAATTTTAGACATTGAAAGCGTTTAATCGTATTTTAAGAAAAAAATCCAAAAAAATATTTTTTTGCGGAATCTAACCGAGTATATCGCGCTTACATACACGCTTTTGCGTTTTGGGGCGCGATAAATTTTATTGCGTTTTTGCGTGCGCTATGATAATATATAAAAACTAAATATATATAGGGGATATTATGCTTGCAAAGATACTCAGTTACGCTCTTGACGGATTGTCGGGATATGCCGTCGACGTCGAAGTTGACATAAACAGCGGATTGCCCGGCTACGATATGGTCGGTCTTGCTTCGACCGCAACCAAAGAGAGCAAGGAAAGAGTGCGCTCTGCAGTCAAAAACAGCGGATTTCAATATCCGGCAAAGCGCATAATCGTCAATCTCGCGCCTGCCGACACAAAAAAGGAAGGTCCGGTGTTCGACCTTGCGGTTGCGCTCGGTATTATGGCGGCGACGGGTCAAATCGAAAGCAAGGCGTACAAGCAATACGTCATCATCGGCGAGTTGTCGCTCAACGGCGAACTCCGCCACGTCAACGGCATTATGCCGTTGCTCATATCCGCAATGCAGGCGGGACATCGCAAGTTTATCATTCCTGCATCCAATGCGAGAGAGGCGAGTTTCATCGAGGGGATAGACGTATACGCGCTCGAAACTTTGCGCGACGTTGTGGAAATGCTCTCGGGCGTGGTTTACGACAAAGTGCCGTCCTCGACCTATGAATCCGCTTGCGTCAATCACGGCTACGGCGTGGACTTTGCCGACGTAAGGGGGCAGACGGTTGCAAAACGCGCTCTTGAAATCGCGGTTGCGGGCGGACATAACGCGCTTATGATTGGACCGCCCGGCGCAGGCAAAACCATGCTTGCAAAATGCGTGCCTACGATTATGCCCGAAATGACCTTCGAGGAAGCAATCGAAGTGACGAAGATCCATTCGGTTGCAGGCATACTCGACAGCGACGTCGGCATCGTGACCACAAGACCGTTCAGAACGCCGCACCACACGACCACCGTTCCTGCGCTCGTAGGCGGCGGCGCAAAGGCGAAACCGGGCGAGGTGAGCCTTGCAAATCACGGCGTACTGTTCCTTGACGAAATGCCCGAATACACTCGTCACGCGCTCGAAACTCTGCGTCAACCTCTCGAGGATAGGCGCGTCACCGTGTCGAGAGTGCAACAAACGACGGAATATCCGGCAAACTTTATGCTCATAGCGTCTATGAATCCCTGTCCGTGCGGAAACTACGGCTCGAAAAATCAAATCTGCCGTTGCACTCCGTCGCAAATTCACAACTATGTGTCCAAACTCAGCGGTCCGCTTATGGACAGAATAGATCTGCAAATCGAAGTCGATAATATTTCCTACGACGAATTGCGCACCAAGCAAGACGGCGAAACGTCGGCGGAAATCAAAAAGCGTATAAACAGAGTTCGCGCTCTGCAAAGAGAGAGATTTGCAAAAGACGGCATCGCAACAAACGCCGAAATGGGGTCGAGAGAACTTGCAAAATACTGCCAAATCGACGAAAATTGCGAGAGATTGCTCAAAAAAGCCTTTGAAAAACTCAATCTGAGCGCAAGAGGTACGACAAGAATCCTCAAAGTCGCGCGCACAATCGCAGATATAGAGGGCAGCGAGAACATAACGTCGGCTCATATTGCCGAGGCAATCCAGTACAGAGGTCTTGACAGGAAGTACAGTTGATGGACAGATTGGATCAAAACACCAAAATTCTTGTTGCGCTGAGCCTTGTCGAGGAACTCTCTACCAAGAAAAAGTCCGCTTTGCTCGAACAATTCGACGAGCCTTGCGAACTTCAAGAGACCTGTTCAAGAGGTGTTGTCGAAAAAATGCTCGGCGACCACGCAAAGGAATTTTACGCAAAACTCGAAAATATCGACGATAGTTTGAACGAATTGCAAAAGCGAGACATGCATTGGATAACTTTTCTTGACGAGGAGTACCCCCAATCGCTATCCGACGTGTACGACAAGCCGATTGTGCTTTTTGCAAAAGGCAACGTAGAGGCTCTCAAAATGCGCATTGTATCCGTCGTCGGCACAAGACGTCCGACAAGATACGGCGCAAAGGTCGCGGAAGAATTTTCAAGAGAGTTTGCAAGAGCGGGGCTTTGCATAGCGTCCGGGTTTGCAAGAGGCGTTGACTCAATCGCGCACAAGGCTTGCATTGACAACGGCAGCGCGACAATAGCGGTGTTTGCGTGCGGACTCGACGTGATATATCCTGCAGAGCATAGAGGGCTTGCCGACGGAATTTTGCAAAACGGCGGATTGCTGATAAGCGAATATCCTCTCGGCACGAAACCGCTTCAATATCACTTTCCAGACCGCAATCGCATCGTGAGCGGAATAGCGGAAGCGGTGCTTTTGCCCCAAGCGGCAAAAAAGAGCGGCTCGCTGATAACCATGCGCCTTGCAATAGAGCAGGGCAAAGAGGTGTTTGTCGTGCCGGGCAACATCTACGACGAGGAAAACGCCGGCGGAAACGAGTTGCTCAGAGAAATGCCTCACGCGCTTGCGATATCGCCCGAAGACGTGCTTGACGCTTTGCATATACAGCGCGAAGTCGTCAAAAAAGAAGCCGTGCAGATAGGGCTTGTGGAAAGTCAGATTCTCAACTCGCTGCATGACGGCGAAAGGCATTTCGAGGAACTTTTGGCAGACACCGAACTCAACGTCGCAGACCTTACAACCGTGCTTTTCAACCTCGAAATAGACGGACTTATCGTCAAGACGGCAGGGAATTATTACTCACTTGCGTGAGAATTATTAATTAATAATTAATAATGAATAATTAATAATTGCGGAAGGCAGAGTGCCTTTGGCACAATGAAATGCACGCAAGCGTGCGTGAAATTGTCCTTGCGGACAGTGAAATTTGCGCATTGCGCAAGTGAAATTGCATCTGCGACGCAGTTAAGGAAAGGGGAAACTTTGTTAAAGTTTCTCGAAAAACAATAACAAAACCTAAAACAACACAACAGCAGGAGATAGAATGAAACAACTCATTATCGTTGAGTCACCGCACAAGGCAAAGACCATTCAAAAGTATTTGGGCAACGACGCTGCGGTGCTTGCGTCCAAAGGACACGTTTGCGATTTGCCGACGCGTTCGTTGGGCATCGACGTAGACAACGGATTCAAACCCCAGTATATTGTCACGCCGGACAAAGAAGCAACCATAAAACAACTCTCGCAAGCAGTCAAAAAGTACGACAAAGTCTATCTCGCAACCGACCCCGATCGCGAAGGCGAGGCTATATCGTGGCACCTCAAAAACACTCTCGGCGTCGAGGGCGACAAAGTGCGTATCGAATTCAACGAGATTTCGCCGAAAGCCGTGCGCGCCGCTATGGAAAATCCGCGAGAGATAAATATGAATCTCGTCAACTCCCAACAGGCAAGACGCGTGCTTGACAGGCTTGTCGGTTACAAGATTTCGCCCATTCTTTCAAGAAAACTCAAGCCCAGTCTTTCGGCAGGTCGCGTGCAATCCGCCGCGCTCAAAATGATTGTGGACAGAGAAAAGGAAATCCGCAACTTCAAACCCGAAGAATACTGGTCGATAAACGCAATGCTTCTCAAAGACGGCGCAAAAAAGACGAAAGCGAATCTTTTTGTAGCCGCGCTCAACGACAAGAACGGCGAGAAAATCAAACCGTCTTGCGCAGACGAGGCGTATGCGATTGCCGACCTTATGAGAAAGTGCGACTATCGCGTCGACGAAGTGAAAAAGAGCGTGTCGCTCTCAAAACCCGCTCCGCCTTTTACGACAAGCACGATGCAACAAGAGGCGAGTCACAAACTCAATATGACAGCCGATCGCACCTCGAGAGTTGCGCAACAACTTTACGAGGGCGTAAACATCGAGGGCGAGGGGCAGCACGCGCTTATAACGTATATCCGTACCGACAGCGTGCGCATTTCACCCGATTTTGCCAAAATCGCGCTCGCATTTATCGCAAAGAATTACGGCAGCGAATATGCGCCGAAAGTGCAGAACGTCTACAAGACAAGCGACAACGCCCAAGACGCGCACGAAGCAATCCGTCCTATCGACCTCAATCGCACGCCAAAGTCTCTCGAAGGAAAGATGGACAGAGACGCTTTTAGGCTCTACAAACTCGTGTACGAACGCTTTATGGCGTCGCAAATGACGCCTGCGCAGTACAACACTATGCGAGTGCATATTCTCGGCGAAAGCAAGGGCGAAAAACTCGGATTTGTGGTCAAAGGCAAGAGCGTAAAATTCAAGGGCTTTACCGCCGTGTACTCGGCAACCGTCGAGGAAAACGACGAGGATAAGGAACTCGACACCATGCCCGACCTCAACGAGGGCGAACATCTCAATCTCGACGACGTGGGTTGCGAGCAAAAGTTCACCAAACCGCCGGCGAGATACAACGACGCAACGCTCGTCAAGGCTCTCGAAGAAAACGGAATCGGTCGTCCGAGCACTTATGCGAGCATAATTTCGGTCATCGCAAAGCGCGAATACACCGAAAAACAACAAAAAGCAATCGCTCCTACGCCGCTCGGCGAAGCCGTTTGCGAATACATGGAAAAGAATTTTCCCGACATAATGAACCTCAACTTTACCGCACGCCTCGAAGGCGCACTCGATAAGATTGCCGACGGCGAGCAACAGTGGCAGGAACTCATAGGCGCGTTTTATCCGCGACTTATGAAGTTTGTGGAACGCGCGGCAAAGCAGGGCGGCGGAAGCCTTCCCGACGAAGAAAGCGACGTGGTATGCGACAAATGCGGCGCAAAAATGGTCGTCCGTCACGGCAAATACGGTCCTTTCCTCGCCTGCCCGAACTACCCCAAGTGCAAGAACATCAAGCGTATCGTGGAAGTTGTCGGCAAATGCCCCAAGTGCGGCGGCGACGTGAGCAAACGTACATCCAAAGCCGGAAAGACGTTCTACAGTTGCACGAATTATCCCAAGTGCGATTTTATCAGTTGGGATATTCCTGCGCCGTATTTCTGCCCCGATTGCGGCTCTACGATGAAAGTGGTAAAGCGCGACGACAAAACCTACTACGTCTGCACGAATCACGGATGCAAGCATCGCGAACTTGTGAAAGAAGACGAATAAGCAAAAATCGTCGCTGAGGTGATGACAATCGCATAAATGCGTATTGTCAAAAACCTCGCTCGATTTATTGCTTTGCTAACCGCGCAGAGAATTTGCGCTATCAGTTCAAACACGGGTAAAGATTCAAGCCACAGTTTCGCCAAATTATCTGCTTGGTGAAGCGCACTTCGTGCGCAAGCGAATTATTTGAACGGCGATATGGGCGCGACGCGTTAAACAACACATTCGGTGAATGTGTTGTAGCCAAAGCGAACGAGGCGGATTGCCTTGCAAACGCCGAAGTCCAAACACGTGAGGAAAGGGGAAGCTTCAAATATAACGAGCAACCAAGAAAATTAATTGCGGGTGGGCTCTGCCCACACCCGAATAAAAAACATAGAGAACTAACAAAAAGAACGAATGAGCAAACAGGTTGTGAAAATTATAGGCGGTGGTCTTGCAGGGTGCGAAAGCGCGTTGCAACTGCTGAAAAGAGGATTTGCCGTAAAGATGTACGAAATGCGTCCCGTCAAAACTACAGGCGCACACAAGGGCGGTTCTCTTGCCGAACTCGTTTGCTCAAACTCGCTCAAATCCACCGAGCCTTGTACGGCTTCGGGGCTTTTGAAAGCGGAACTCGACGTTTTGGGATGCGCTCTCTTGCCTATCGCAAGGGAATGCGCCGTACCGAGCGGAAGCGCGCTTTCGGTGGACAGAGAAAAGTTTTCGAAAGCGGTTGAAAAAGCACTCGGAGAATATGCCGATTTCACGCTTGTCAGAGAGGAAGTGACTTCGCTCGACGATGATATTCCAACAATAGTGGCAAGCGGTCCGCTTACGAGCGACGCTCTTGCGGAAGAAGTGGGAAAACTCACGGGCAAAAGCAGGCTGTTTTTCTACGACGCAATCGCGCCTATCGTGGATTTCGACAGCATAGATATGCAAAAAGCGTATTTCGGCGGAAGATACGGCAAGGGCGGCGAGGACTATTTGAATCTGCCCATGCAAAAGGACGAGTACGAGCGTTTTTATAGCGAACTCGTCAACGCCAAAACAGTCGTGTTGCACGATTTTGAAAAGAGCGAACTTTTCGAGGGTTGTATGCCCATCGAGGAGATGGCAAAGCGCGGCAGCGACACCATTCGTTTCGGTCCGTTGAAGCCCATAGGGCTTCGCAATCCGCAGACGGGGGAAAAAGCCTACGCCGTCGTGCAACTTCGCAAAGAAAACATAGCCGGCGATTGTTACAATCTCGTGGGATTCCAAACGAATCTTACCTACGGCGAGCAGAAGCGAGTTTTCAGCCTCATACCGGCGCTCGAACACGCCGATTTCATACGATACGGCGTTATGCACAGAAACACCTACATCAATGCCCCCGGCGTTCTCGAAAAGACGTTCAGAGTGAAGGGCGAAAGACCCCTTTATATCGCAGGACAACTTTCGGGCGTGGAAGGCTATGTCGAGAGCATAATGAGCGGAATGATAGCCGCGCAGTCGCTTGCAAGCGAACTCGACGGCAAAGAGTATACCGTCCCGTCAAACGTCACGATTATCGGTTCTCTTTGCGAATATGTGTCCGCTCGCGCCTTGGATTTCAAGCCGATGAATGCGAACTTCGGGATATTGCCGCCGATTGAGGGTGTTAGGGATAAGGCGAAGCGCAAGCAATGCTATTACTTACGTGCTATCGAAGCGATAAAAGCAATGCAAGAAAATTAATAATTATTAATTAATAATTGCGGAAGGCGAAGCCTTAATCCGCACTCATACAAACCAAAAAACAATTAAGGGCGGGGCTTACCCCGCACCCCGAATACTGCCGTGAACAACTCTTTGAACGGCTGTAAAAACATAAACTTGAAATAATTTTGGAGGAATACACTTATGGTGGAATTTCGCGGAACTACTATATGCGCCGTCAGACGTAACGGTCAAACTGCCGTTGCAGGCGACGGTCAGGTTACAATGGGCGAAAACGTCATTATGAAAGGCAATGCCGTCAAGGTCAAACGCATCTACAACGACAAAGTCGTCGTAGGTTTTGCAGGCTCGGTAGCCGACGCTTTCGCGCTCAGTGAGAAATTTGAAGCGATGCTTCAAAAATATAGCGGAAATCTTATGCGCGCGGCGGTTGAACTTGCCGAACTTTGGCGCAGCGACAAGGGCGGCAGACGTCTGGAAGCGTTGCTCATCGCGGCGGATTCGACAAGCATTTACGTCATATCCGGCACCGGCGAGGTCATCGAACCCGAAAACGGTATCGTGGCAATCGGAAGCGGCGGAAACTACGCTTTGGCGGCCGCTCGCGCTCTTGCGGACGCAACCGATTTGAGCGCAAAGGACATTGCCTACAAGGCTTTGAAAATCGCAAGCGAGATTTGCGTGTACACAAACGACCATATCACGGTCGAAACAGTCTGACGAGGTGAACTATGGATTCAAACGTATTGACCCCAAAACAAATCGTCGCAGAACTCGATAGATACATCATCGGTCAGCACGACGCGAAAGTCGCGGTTGCAATCGCACTGCGCAACAGATACAGAAGAAGCAAACTCTCAGAAGAAATGAGAGAGGAAATCACGCCAAAAAACATCATTATGAAAGGTCCGACGGGCGTCGGCAAAACGGAAATCGCAAGAAGGCTCGCAAAGGTTGTCAAAGCGCCTTTTGTCAAGGTTGAAGCGACAAAATTCACCGAGGTCGGCTACGTCGGTCGCGACGTTGAGAGCATAATCCGCGACCTTGTGGAAGTTTCCATTCGCCTCGTAAAAGACGAGAAGTTCAAAGAGGTTATGCCAAAAGCAACCGAAATCGCCGAGAACAAACTTTGCGAAATCTTGCTTCCCGTGCGCAAAAACGCCGCAGGCACAACCGACAAGAGCGACGCTCAACTCAAAGAGGAACTCTTGCAGGAAATCCGCGCGGGACACCTTGACGGAATCACCATCGAAATGGAAATACGTCAACAACCCAAACCCATTCAACTTCAACCGGGTAATGCGCCGGGAAACGAAATCGATCTCGGAAGTATTTTCGGCGGTATGCTCGGCAAGGGGCAGGTCAAAAAGAGAAAACTCACCGTCAAGCAGGCGATGGACTTTATCGTAAGTCAGGAAGCCGAAAAGATGGTGGATCAGGACGCAATCACGCAGGAAGCGCTTCAAAGAGCGGAGCAAGACGGCGTTGTATTCCTTGACGAAATCGACAAAATCGCCGCAAACGATCAAGGTCAGCAAGGCGGTCACGACGTGTCGCGCGAGGGCGTTCAAAGAGATATCCTTCCCATCGTCGAAGGCAGCACAGTGCAGACGAAGTACGGCTCGATTCGCACCGACTTCATTTTGTTTATCGCCGCAGGCGCGTTCCACATCTCGCGTATGGAAGATCTTATCCCCGAACTTCAAGGCAGATTCCCCATCCGCGTGGAACTCGACAACCTCACAAAAGACGACTTCGTGAAGATTCTCACCGAACCCGACAACGCCGTGCTTAAACAGTACAAAGAACTTCTCGGCGTGGACGGCGTATCTCTCGAATTTACGGACGAGGCAATCGACGAAATCGCAAGAGTTGCCTTCGAAGAAAACGAAAACAGCGAGAATCTCGGCGCACGCCGTTTGCACGCCGTTCTCGAATCCTTGCTCAAAGACGTACTATACGAGGCGGACGACAACGTGACCAAGGAAATCAACATCGACAAGGCATACGTCGAACAACATCTCAGCACACATCTCAAAGAGAGAAATCTCCGCAGATATATCATCTAAACTTCCTTGATAATGCACTTCGTGCAGCGATATTGTCCTTGCGGACAGTGATATTGCGGCGTTGCCGCAGCGATATTGCGCTTTGCGCAGGGATATTGTCCTTGCGGACAGTGATATTGCGGCGTTGCCGCAGCGATATTGCGCTTTGCGCAGGGATATTGTCCTTGCGGACAGTGATATTGCGGCGTTGCCGCAGCGATATTGCGCTTTGCGCAGGGATATTGTCCTTGCGGACAGTGATATTGCGGCGTTGCCGCAGCGATATTGCGCTTTGCGCAGGGATATTGTCCTTGCGGACAGTGATATTGCGGCGTTGCCGCAGCGATATTGCGCTTTGCGCAGGGATATTGTCCTTGCGGACAGTGATATTGCGGCGTTGCCGCAGCGATATTGCGCTTTGCGCAGGGATATTGTCCTTACGGACAGTGATATTGCGGCGTTGCCGCAGCGATATTGCACTTCGTGCAGCGATATTGCGCCTACGGCACGGTGATATTGCGGCGTTGCCGCGGTTGAGGAAGATTTGATTGTGGACGATATGTCGTTTAATAAAAACACAATATAAACATAGAGGCAATATGATAAACATACCCAAAGGAACCAAAGATATGCTTCCGAGTGAGGCGTACAAGTGGCACTACGTCGAGGATGTCGCAAGAGAAGTTGCGGCTTGTTTCGGATTCAAAGAAATTCGTACGCCGATGTTTGAACACACCGAACTCTTTTTGAGAGGTGTGGGCGAAACGACG
>CAVKTQ010000041.1:0-14387 GCA_963659105.1 Firmicutes bacterium CAG:238
CGTCCGCTTCGCGTGGGGCAACACTGACGCGATTGACTTCGTAGCAATCGCTAGTTCGTTGCAAGCAACGAACGGCAGACGGGCTGTTGGCAATACAAATCGGCTGAAAGCCGTGCCACTGCGCTTTGTGCGCCAGCTTCGCACCCAAACGGCGCAGTCGCTTGTACTACACGCACAAGGGTTCCCGCACGTCAAAAACAAGCGAACTTGCGTTTGCGTTATATGATGAAAGCGCAGTTTTTGGCGTGTGGGAAGAGGAACGCAAAGCACAAAGGCGAACAACTGCAACAAGTTGCAGTTGAAGCAAATGGGCTTGTGCGTGACGAAAGCTCGGCGTTCGCTTCCTCGCCGCCTTGCGGCTCGCGTTCCGTCTTCGAACAACTGCATAAAACTGCGCCAAATCGATGGATAACGCGAAAGCGCCCCTTGAATGACAACCCTAATTTACTAAGCGTAAATGAGTTGGCAGACAAGGGGCGCTGACAAAGTTAGGCGCGATTTGGTGCAGTTTTACTTGGGCGTGCCGACTAAACGAATTTGCGGCACACCCCCTCTCCCGCCAAATCGCATCGACTCGTTCACGTCGGCGACTTGGCGCATAATGCGACGAGACAATCTGTCGGGGGATTTGACGTTTTTGACGAGATAGGGCTGTTGCGCGTCGGATACGATGAGGATTTTGCCGACGTCGAAAAGATGTTCGAGTGCGTTTTGCTTGGTTTCGACCATCTTGATTTCGCAAAGGGGAATGACAACGGTGCGAGTGCTGAGGATGCCCTCTCTGAAAACGACCTTGTCGGGCGTGAGGACGAGTTCCTTGGAGTTGAGTCGGATTGTTTCGATGAGCAGGCTTGCAAGAACGACAACGCCTACGCCCAAAAGCACCCAGCGCATAACGTCGTCGGTCAGATATTGCGCAGGCTCTGTTTTTGTAAACAAGCCCTCGATTTTATCCTTAAATATCCAGACGACCGCAGTAAGACCGCCCAAAATCACGGCAAGAAGCACGGTGCGCAGATACACGCAAGCGGAAAACTTGCCTTTTGCCACGACTCTTTCGATTTTCGAATATTTTTTTTCAAGCGTTTTCATATTTCACCTTCTTATTTGAGGCATTTGGGGAATTTTGCTATTCTTGTGAGCGTACACCCGAAGGGAACGTAAGTTCTTTCAAGGCTTTCTTCGGAAAAACTACACTTTTTGGGGAAGGACTCGAATCCGTTTGTGTCATAATCCCAATTCAGCACGTTTTTGGAGCGGATTTTCAACTCGAAAGGCGGCTGTTCCTGCGCAAACGGCACATTGGATATGTCGTGCACGACCACCCTTTCGTCCTCGAACAGTTTTTTTGTCGACTTTTTGGACAAAAGCGGCGCGATATTCCACTTCTTCGAACATTTTACGATGAGAGTGCGCCTATCGCTCGAATCCTGCGTTATGTCGCAAGGCAGTTTCAACGCCATAAGGAGATTGCCCTTGAACAAACTGCGAGAGCCGTCCGCATTTTCCTCGACGACGAGAGGTATGTTCATTTTAAGCATAAACGTACTTCCTGCTTTGAGGACGCACTTGACGGAAATCTCCTTGCTTCCGCTTGCGACTATCTGACCGCCGGATATGAGTTGCATAAACGTGTTTTTCGGCACCCTGAAATTGATTTTTACTTCTGGTTCGCCGTCCGCCTGTTCCACTTTGAACACAACCGCGTTTCTAAAAGGATAACCCGTGCGCTCGGATATCGTGAGATTGAATCCGCCGACGGACACGTCCATCGTGCAAGGCGCATAGGTGATGAAGTTGAGTTGTTCGTCCTTCACCATACACGCCGTCTGCAAAAAGAGCGGATACGCGCTCAAAAGCGCGATTGCGCCCCTCGACGCTTTTTTGGTGTAGAAGGCGTTGTCCTGTTCGGCATACGGCAATTTTCTTGCCTGCGAGGCTTCTGTCTGATTGACGAAAACCATATCCTCAACGGCAGAACAATCGTCGAAACTCGCGCCTGCAACCATATTGAAAACTATGCGTTCTATAAGATCCGCAAGGGCGTAACTCTTTGTTTCTTTCACGACCTCGACAAGGGATTCGAGCATCTCGACGCCTGCCTCGACGTCAACCGCACCGACGCCCTTTGCGCCTGCTATTCTCGGTGTGCAGGCAAACATCCCCAGCGGCGTTCCGTGCCTCTTTTCGAGAGCGGAAACAAGTTTGAGCGACAGATTTTTCAAGTTGTCGTCGCCGATAAATCTGCCGTACACGGCAGGATATTTTATCGCCTTTGCAAGGTTTACGCCGCTTGTTTCCACAGCGACTTTATGCTTCTTTTTGTGCCACTGTTTGTTGAAGTATTCGGGCGAATGAGCCTTGTGTTTTTTTGAGCCGTCTTTTGCACAATCAGCACTTAAAACCTGTTTTTGTATATGTTTAAGCGTCGTTTGCGAAATATAACGCTGATACGGCTTCTTGTACGGAAAGCGGTTTGCAAGTTTGAACCAGTCGTTTGAACTGTCGCGAAGTTTCTCGCCCAAATCCTGCAACCATTCGAGGTCGGTTTCCCTATACACGGCTTCGATCGCGCCAATCTCTTCGAGCAATCTCGCCCTCGAATCGTACCAACTCGAACTCACTGAATAGGTGTTAAACTGGCTCTTGAAAAACTTCTTCAAAAACGGCAAAACGCGCTCGTTGTCCGTCGCCTCATAATAGGTCAAAAGAGTTTTTACCGCCTCGATTTTGGGCGTGAGCGACGACGTGTTTTTGGGTCCGAAATCGCCGCCTTCGTTTGCGCTTGCAAATATGAGCGACATAAAACTCGACACTTTTTCTTTGAGGTTTTTGTCGTCGAGAGCGCAAGCGAGCAAAATCAGACCTCGGACGTAGCGAGGCAGGCTTTCGCCGCCGTTCCATTCTCCGTCCTTGACAAGCCCCGACAGCGAGCCGATACGCTTTTGAAGATTGCTTGCGATTCGCATTTGGTCGAGCAACCATCCTTGCGGTCTAACTGCGCCGAGCGGTAGTTTTTTGAGATTTTTGTCAACAGATTTTGCCAAAATTTTCCTTTCGTATGGCTATGCCATACACGTTTCGCTTATTAATATAACTTAACACATAAAATTGACAAATGCAAGTGAAAGAATTATCATAACCGCAAAGGAGATGTCAAATGAAATACGTTTTGATACTTTGCGACGGCATGGCAGACTATCCCGTCGAGTCGCTCGGCGGCAAAACGCCGCTCGAAGCCGCACGCACACCGAATATGGACGCGTTGGCGCAAACGGCGCAAATCGGGCTTGTGAAAACCGTTCCCGACGGATTTGCCCCCGGCAGCGACGTGGCAAATCTCGGCGTACTCGGATTTGACGCGCACGATTGCTATACGGGCAGAAGTCCTCTCGAAGCGCTTTCAATCGGCATCGATATGAAAGCAGACGACCTTGCCATGCGCACAAATCTCGTTACGCTCTCAAAAGACGAGCCTTTCGAGGACAAAATCATGCTCGATTACAGCGCAGGCGAGATCGGCGCGGACGACGCGCGCGAACTTATGAACTTCGTCATCGACAATCTTTCTTCGGACAAATACAAATTTTATGTCGGCACGAGTTATCGCAACTGCCTCATCGTTTCGCACGCAAAGGCAGGCAACGACTTGACGCCTCCGCACGACATCAGCGACAAGCGCATAGGCGAATATCTGCCCAAAGGCGAACTCGGGAAGGACCTCTCTGCGCTCATCGAAAACTCGTACGAACTTTTGAAAGACCACCCCGTCAACCAACGCCGAATCGCACGAGGCGAAAACCCTGCAAACGCAATATGGTTTTGGGGAGAAGGCACAAAGCCGTCCATTCCGAACTTCGAGGACGTGTACGGCAAAAAGGGCGCAATGATAAGCGCGGTGGATTTGCTCAAAGGCATAGCCATCGGCAGCGGTATGAACTCGATCGACGTCGAGGGCGCAACCGGAACGCTAAGCACCAACTTCGACGGCAAAGCACAGGCTGCGATAGACGCACTTTCTGGCGGCGAGGATTTTTGTTTTGTCCACCTCGAAGCGACGGACGAGTGCGGACATCAGGGCGACGCTTTAGGCAAAGTCAAAGCAATCGAACTTATCGACGAAAAAATCGTGTCGCCAATCGTTTCGCATTTTGCAAAAAACGGCGAGGATTTTGCAATGCTCGTACTTCCCGACCACTTCACGCCGGTGTCCCTGCGCAAGCACACGAACGAGCCTGTTCCGTTCATGCTTTTCTCGTCGAAAACGGCAAGCGCGTACTATTCGCTTTGCACGGAAAACAAGAGCCTTGAAAACCGCGTTTTCAACGAAAACACCGCCAAAGCAAGCGGAGTGTATCTTGACAAATCGTGGGAACTTATCGACAGATTTTTCTCTATCGAATAACTTGCATAAACTCGAAACGTCGCCTAAAGAACACTCGTTGCAAGACATTGAAACGCGCAATCAAGCACGCGTCGTCAAGGGTTGAATTGACAATTAATATGCATTGCCAAGCGTTGAAATTCCCTATCCGAGCACTCGTTATCCAATTAATAAATTTGCAATCAACACACAAAACCGACGTTTTACACGTCGGTTTTGTATATATAAACGCCGTTTATTGTTATTTTATCGCAAAATCGGTTTTTTGAAAAACCGCTTATGCTTTTTCATTTTTGCGGGCGACTATTGCTTGTAGCCGTGCTCTTCGACGGAATCCGCAACCGTCTTTCTCTTCTTCTTTCCGTCAACGAAACGCTTGACCTCGACTTTGTATTTTTTGCTCACCGCCGCGCGAACTTGCTTCATAACAAATTTGGTTATTTTGAGCGCGAGTTGCACGAGCGCGACAATGAACGTCGCCGCAAAAACAATCCACTTTACAAGGCTTGTTTCGCCCGTCGCAAGACCTGCCATAGACACGGCGGTCAAGACAAGGAAAAACACGTTGACAAACGCCTTGAATATGCCCAAAATTTTCTTGTAATTCTTTATGCTCGTTTTCAGTTTTTTCTTATCCTTGAAGGTCAGCACCACAAGCACTATAAACACGATTACAAGCGCCGCAAGCAACGGAATCAATATGTATGTGTATGTGGAATCCACCCACTTTTTTGCAACGAACATACACACCGATACAATTGAATACAGCGTGCAAATCAACGTCCATATTGCGCTTGCGGTCTGCACCTTCGACATCTTTTTGTCTTTCTCTTCGTTTTGAACGAGTTGCTCTGCCGCCGCCACGTCCTCTTGCGAATACTTGTCGTCAATCGGCGCAACTTCTTGCGCTTTGGGCTTGAATATCGCCTTTTTATCTTTTGCCATAAATTTATCCTCTTATATTGAAAAAATCAAAGCATATGCGCCGAAAATCGACGCATATGAACAAATTTTTGTGTTTTTGGCGACAAATTGCTTCAGATTTTTTTCTCGACGACGTGTTTGAGGAAGTCGTCGCAAAGACGGATGTTCTCGATTGCCGCGCCCTTGTCCCAGTTGAGCGGATAGCAATGGTTGTCCGAAAACTTTGTGCTGTGATGTTCCTCGACATGCACGCCGAGATCTTGAAGTTTTTTGACGAGTTTTTGACCTTGACCTTTGCAGAACATATCTTGTTCCGCATAGGTGATGAAACTTATCGGGAATTGGTCGTCTACAATCCCGAACGGCGCAAGAACGTCGGAATATTCGTATTTGTCCAGTTCCTTGACGTGGATTCCCGTGAAATCGTAAAGGATTTTGTCCGTAAGATTGAAGGGCATTTTTTGTCCGAGAGCCTCGCCGATGTCATAAATGCCGCAGTCGAGCACAGCCGTGCGGAATTTGAGGTCGGTGCCGACGCCGAATCTGGCTTGCAAATCCTTGTTTGTGGCAACGCAAGCGAGCATTGCAGAATAATAGCCGCCTGCAGAGTCGCCCGAGACACACATATTGTCGAGGTCGAGATTGTATTTTTCGGCATTTTCGCCCACCCAATTGAGCGCGTTCACGAGGTGTTGGATTCCCTTCGGGAACAGGTATTTCGGACCGAGACCGTAGTTGACGTTCACAACAAAGAAGCCTTTGTTTGCCGCCCATTTGGCAAGACCTCTGCGGTAGTGCTTGTCGCCTGCGACGAAGCCGCCGCCGTGAATGTAGAAAAACACGGGATATTTTTCGTCGCTCTCTTTTTTTAGGCAGTAGGTGTCGAGTTTTTCCGCGTCGTCCTTGCCGTAGGCGATATCCGTTTCTATCTCGAACTTCACGTCCTTGAAGCGAAGCATTTTCCTGTTGTTTTGCGAGCCGTCGAACAACTTGTCGATTGCCACGAACAAAAATTGCGCAAATGTCATAATGTTGCACCCCTTTAAGATGATATTTATAATAAAGATATTTTAGCACATATCTTACACTTGTGCAACAAGCAAAATCGACGCCTTGCGAGTATTGTCGACAAAAATTTCGTTGTTGACATATTGTGCAAAGTGTGATATAAACTCTATGAAAAACTATGTGGACTTTTCCGGACGGACGTCATCTTTTCGCCACACAACGCTATGCGCTGTGTTTTTTTATGGCAAAAAATACTTTCGAGGTACTATGAAAAAATTGAAACTTCAAAGCGAGGTCGTCTATCTTGCGGCAATAGTTCTGCTTGCGTTTTCCGTCGCTATGCTCACGAGCGTGGACTTCGGCATATCGATGATTGTCGCCCCTGCCTACATTTTGAGCCTTATCCTGCCCGATCTCACGTTCGGACAAGCGGAGTACGTTTTGCAAGGCATACTTTTTGTGCTGTTTTGCATAGTTATGAAAAAGTTCCGTCTTTCCTATCTGTCCGCGTTTGTCACCTGTCTCATATACGGCGCGGTTTTGGACGTTTTTAGGCTCATTCCGCTGTTCAATCCGACGATAACGCCGCCCGGGAGCATGGGTTTGTGGGCAAGAATCGTGATGTTTGTCTTCGGCATTTTGATGACTTCATTTTCGGTCGCGCTGTTTTTCAAGACATACCTGTTTCCGCAAGTGTACGATATGTTTGTCAAGTGCGTCAGCCACAAATACGCGCTCAAACGAGGCGTTTTCAAGACCTGTTTCGACTTCTTTATGCTTGCGCTCGGCACGACTATGACCCTTGTGGCGTTCAAAAAATTTGTGGGTATAAACTGGGGAACGCTCGTAATGACGCTTTTCAACGGTACGATGATAAATTTGTTCTCGAAACTTTTTGACAAATGCGTGATTGTGACGCCGATATTCAAATCGTTTGCCTCGCACTTCGACATTGACGAGCCAATGCCGAAAGTCAAGTGTGCGCCCTACGTCCGCGAGATTTGACGTTTTAGAATGGAATTGTATCAGATTGAATGTAGAAAATAGCCGCTCAAACGAGCGGCTATTTTCTACATTCAATCCTATTTCAAGCAATCGAACATCTAACAAAGTTAGACGCTGCTTGGCAGCTCAGAGTTCGATTGCGTTGAACTCTTTGAGATTCTTCATCACCAAATCAAAATAATGATTGGCAATGTCGATGTCTTTTTGATTGCCCCTGATTGCGGTCGAAAGCGTGATTCTGTTGAGGAGCGTGGTTGCGGACATAAGGAAGAAGGGTTTGTACTTCACTGCACCCGAAATGAATCCGTCAACGAGTTTCAAGCCGTCCGGCGTGAGTTTTTCGGCGTTGAGCAAGCCCATGTTGCTGACTGCGATGAGCGGATTGTCGTATCCTGCCTTGATTGCAAACTCTGCGATGTCTTGGGGGAAGATGGTGTATGCAAGTTTCAAAAGCGGCAAGGAATAGAGCCCCATAAATTTGTCGCGCTTGTAGCCTTTTGTCGAACGGATTATGTTGACGACGGTGTCTTGCATGGTGTCGCCTTTTGCGAGGGTGCGAACAGCCATCCACGCCGTGTGGTTGGTAAGACCGCCTTGCAAGCCGCCCTCGACGATATGTTTTCTGAGGTCGATTGCGCAGGATACGGTGAGGCTGTCGTCGTCTTTGAGACCGCACAGTTCGTAAAGGGAACGGAACACCATTGCCATAATCGCGTCGTTGACGGTGATTCCCATCTTCTTGGACAGGGCGCGCAGTTGTTCAAAGTCCTTTTCGTCGACAACTCTCTTTACGATTTGGTTGCTGTCTTCGGGTACGCTTTCGCTCCACGGGAACGCGACTTTGTCCTGCGCTTTGGAGATGTTTTTGTAAAGACCTTTTGCGTGCTTGAGGTCGTCGCCTTCGAGTTTGGAATACACTTGGTCGAAACTTCTCGAACCGCTCTTCATATGGAGCGCGGAATAGTTGCCGGCTTTGAGATTGGTGTAGTTTTCGCAAAGCGTCGCGAGGAAGTATTTGAGGTCGCCGCCGTCCATGCACATATGGTTGTTGCGCCACGCAAGAACGGAGTGCTTGTCGTCTTCGAACACGGCGAGTTTGACCTGAACGTTATTGTCGTAAGGAATGACGCCCAAAAGCCATTCGTCCGCGGCTTTGTCGGCGTCCTCGACTTTTTCGTAAGACACGATGTCGTCGATGGTGTATTTTTCCTCTTTCCAGTACGGCTCGATTACGGTGGTGTTGAAACTCGAATGAAGCACGGGCGCCTTTTCAATCATATACAGCATGACGTTTTTGAGTATGTTCATATCGAAACTGCCCTCGTATGTGAGTTTCGCGTGCACCATTCTGTCGTAATAATTGCGGAACAGAAACTGCATTCTATCCCACATTTCAGCCTTTATTGTCGTTGACATAAATCTCTCCTAATCGCCAAAATCGACGTTTTATCTGTCAAAAACGATATGTTAATCGTCCCATTCAGTCCAGTATTTTTGATCTTCTTTCTCGTTCTTATCCTCGATGACGGCTCTTTCTTTCTTGTTTTTAGCCTTTGCTTTCTTGACGATGACGACAACAAGTTGCACGAGTGCGCACGCCACGCCTGCAAGGCACATGAGCCAGCCCGGATGCCAGATGCCTTGAACGGTGATGCCCAAAATGACGTAGAGCATAACCGCCGCAATCTCGATGAATACAGGCAATTCAAACCACTTTGTTTTGCTGTTTGTGCCGAATGCGATTGCCGTGTCAACGCCGAGCAGAAGCGCAACCATTGCAAGGAAACTCATCCATGCGCCGTTGAGTTTGAACACCAGTTGCAAGAGCAAGAACACGAAAACCGTGAACAAAACTTCGCATATCGCAACAAATATTCTGACGGGAACATACTTCTTTTTTGCCGCAAATCTGACCGCGCCGTAAACGAGCAGTACGCTTGCGCCGGCAAACACGCCGCCCACCATTATGAGCCATGCCGGATGCCAGATTTTCGCAACCGCGCCGACGATGAGATAGACGATTGTCAAAAGCGCAACGATTGCCGACGCGCAAATGCTTGCCGCGCTGACTTTGCGTTTGACTTCGCCGCTCTTGATTTGCCTTTGCTCGAAATTCGCCAAAGTCTGATCGAAATCGCCGAGTTCGGACACAGCCATATCGAAGATAAGGTTGTCGTCGGTGACGCCCTTTATGCGCAACTCTTGCTCTCTGTCGAGAAGTTGGCGCAACATCGCTTTGCGGTATTCCATAGCCGCTTGCGTAGGCGCGATTTTTTTGAAATGTTCTTCGAGATACTTTTTGAATCTTTCTTTCATACCGTACTTCCTTTGCACTTGCGTGCGCAATGTTTACACAAAATATACGAATACGTTTGCGCTTGGTTACATTGTATCACAATTTTTTTTGTTTGCATATGGTATACGGAAAAATACGCCTCTCAAACCGTGCAAAAAGCCTTGCAAAAGCGATTTGTAAAACAGTTGTATGCTATCTTTGTTGCTTTTACATAAAATTTTAAGGAGGACGCTTATGTTTTTCAACTTTTTCAATCCCTGCTGCTCGGCAAGAACGACTTGCTCGCAAAACTCGCCGGAATATATCAGAGGTCCGATAGGTCCGCAAGGACCGCAAGGTCCTATGGGTCCGATGGGTCCGCAAGGCGCACAGGGACCTCAGGGTATTCAAGGCGTGACGGGCGCAACGGGTCCGCAAGGACCGCAAGGCGAAGCGGGAACGAGCGCGCTTCAAGACGCAATCTATGCCTACGGCGGAACGCAAACGGTCGCTTCCGACGCGATTATTCCTCTTGCAAATTCCGTCACCACCCCGACAACCACTATGTCGCTTGTCTCGAATGCGATAACGTTGCCGCAAGGCACCTATCTCGTCACCTACGGCGCGACGGGCGAAAGAGGCTCGGACGGCAATCTGTCCGTTCAACTGTATGTGAACGGCGCAGCCGACGCAAACGAGATAATCACCGACTACGCAACCACGGCAAACGCCGCAAACGTGTCGAAAACCATTTTGTACAATGCGACCGCAGACGGAACGACGCTTTCCGTTTACAATGCGTCGGGCGAAAGCGTAAACCTCACCGGCGCAAACATCACGGCAATGAGAATCGTGTGACGCTCTAATTTTGTCGCTCGACGATTTTTTTGTGTTGCGCTTGAAAATACGATTGCGCCGAGCAAAAGCAAGCAAAAAAAAGCGGAAACGAGGCGGTTGCGACCGCTTCGTTTTCGCTTGTTTTTGCCGTTTTACCCTTTATTGTCGCCGACTTGTGTGCTTTGAAAAGTTTTACTGCGCGATTTTGCGCGTTTTGTGTCGAAATAGGTTGATTTTTCGTTGACGAACTGTTAAAATTCTCTATTGTATTGCGCGCACGCAAGTGCGCAAGCACGCACGCGCGTTCTATTAAAACGTTGCGCTCGCACATACGCTCGCAAAGCGATTGTCATATTCTTTTTTCGAGGTTGAACGATGGACGGACAGACGAAAATCATTGCCGTTGCCGGAAAAGGGGGTGTCGGAAAGACCTCTCTTTCTGCCGTAATCGTAAAACTTCTCGTTGAAAATTTTCCAAACAAAAAAATACTCGCAATAGACGCGGACCCTGCCATAGGTTTGTCCACCGCTTTGGGTGTTGAGCCGACAAAGACAATCGACGACGTGCGCAAGGAGACCGCCGAGCAAACCCAAAACGGCAAAATATCCCCTCTCGAAATTCTCGGAAACGCGGAATATTCGGTTGACGAAGCCATTTGCACGCAAAACGGATTTTCCTTTATCGCAATAGGTCGTCCCGAAAGCGCAGGTTGCTATTGCAAGATAAACGCATATCTCAAAGACATCATCGCGCTCATCGCCAAGCACTACGATTTTGTGGTGATTGACGGCGAGGCAGGCATAGAGCAGATAAACCGCAGGGTTATGGAAAAAGTGACCCGTCTTTTGCTTGTCACCGACCAGTCGAAAAAGGGTCGCGACGTGGTTGCGACCATTGCAAAAGTCGCGACAGACCTTGTGATGTACGACAAAATCGGCGTGGTGCAAAATCGTCTCGGCGAAGAAGCGCTCGCGCAAAAACCCGAAGTCGAAGGACTCGAAACGTTTGCGTACATTCCTGCCGACTTTGCGCTTGCGGATATGGACGCAAAGGGCGAAAACGTGTTTTCTTTGCCGTCCGACTCGCCGCTTTGCGTCGGCGCAAGAAAAGTTTTGAAAGAAATACATATTTTATAGGAGATATATTGTGAGAGATCTAAAACACCTCATCTACTTTGAGAACTTGCTGGAAAACTCCAACAACGAACTCATCCAACAGGCGCAAGATGCGGGAAGAAAGGCAATCGGACACGTTTGCTATCAGATTCCCGAACCTCTGCTCAACTTGCCGGGAATCTTTTCGGTGAGACTGCGCGCCCCGAGAACAACGAGCACGGAAATGGGCAACTACTATCTCAGCCCCATTTTCTGCGAAGCGTGCCGCGCAATCCTCGAGCGTGCGCTCGAAGGCGGATTTTCCTTCCTTGACGCAATCATCGCGCCCGAAGCGTGCGCAATGATGAACCGTCTTGCCGAAAACATCGAGCATCTCGGCTGCTGTCCGCACGAAGGATTTTTCGCGTCCTACTGCGACGTTCCCATGAAAAGCGACGAGGTGACCCTCAAACACTACGTCTTGCAAATGCAAGAGCATTGCTTGAAGCCCCTTCACGAGCATCTCGGCATCGACGTGAGCGACGAAGCGATTCGCAAAGCGGTTGAGGAACAAAACAAAATTTCCCGTCTTATCACCGAAATCGGCGAATACAGAAAGGAAGAATCCCCCCGCATCACGGGTTACGAATTCGCGATTTTCTGTCTTGCGACGTACTGCTGTCCCAAAGACCTTCTCATCGAAAAACTCGAGGAGACGGCGGAAGAACTCAAAACCAGAGTTCCCGACCCCGTCGGAACGTATCGTGCGCGCGTGGCAATGGTGGGAAGCGAAATCGACGATCCGAGTTTCATCAAACTTGCAGAGGACACGGGTCTTGTCGTTGTTGCCGACAGATACTGCTTCGGCTCTTTGCCCGGCAGACAAGAGATTGTGCTCACAGACGACGAGGACGCGCTCACGCAAGTGTGCAGATACTATATGCAATCGGGTCAATGTCCGCGCTTCCTCAACACCGAAAAGGTGAACGAGCGTCACGCATACATCGACAAAATCGCAAAAGAATACAAAGCGGACGGCATCATCATCGAACAAATCAAATTCTGCGACTACTGGGGCTACGGCAGACCCTTTATGCACGCGGTTTTGCAAAACGAGTACGGTCATCAGGTGCTTTCCATCGACCGTCCTTACAATGTGGGTCAATCGGGACAACTCCGCACGAGAATCCAAGCGTTCGTAGAGGCTATGGAAATCAAAAAAATTCAGAATGAAAAAGGAGAACACTGAGTATGGGCGCAAAACTTAATTCCGAAAAACTCGGCAAATTCTACAAAGCCGGCAAAAAGACGTCCACTCGCAGAGAATGGCGCGGCTTCAAAGACACGATGTACGACTTCGGTTGCTGGCTCAAAAACCTTCTCGTTATGGGCAAATTCATTATGAAACCCACCACGCTCAAGGCAATGTTCACATACAGATGGTTTGGCAACTATATGGCGGCTTTCGACTATATCGACCGTCACCTCGAAGGCGTTCGCGGTCCGCAACTTCGCATAGGTCACAAGCAATACGACAGCATCGTCGGACACCTTACGCAAACTATGGACACGCTCTTTAAGTGCGACAAGCGTATCGGCAACAAGCACGGCAAATACGACGAACTCAACAAAAAGGTCGTCATTATGGACGAAAACGGTATGATGGTGGTCGCAATGGGCTTCCCCAACCTCAAATTCTTGTCAAAGGAAGTGCCTGCAATCTACACGGGTTCCACAATCGCGCAAGACGGCGTTCTTCACTACATCGAAGTTTCCGAAGAATTCCAAATCCCCTCCGACGTATGCCCGATGCCCTGCGCCGAACTCGGTTGCGCAATCGACGAGGACTTCCCCGTCTGCGGCGTGTGCGCAATCCACTGCAACACCACTTGCGACGGCTCGCTCATGGGCAACCAAATCGAGGACAGACACGACGATCTCCCCTCTTTCACGATGGCTGCGCCTATGCGCCACCAACAGGAATCCGTGCTTCCCTACTCTCGCGATCAAGTGGTTGCGGCAATCAAGTTTATCGAAAAGCACACGGGCGAAAAGTGGGACTGGGACGCTTTTGCAAAGAACTGCAAGACCTACAACGCTCAAAACGCTCTGTTCGACACATGGCTTGAAATGAACAAAACGCCCTATCCTCAAATCTGCGGCAACAACATTATGCTTTACCGCGACGCAGAGTATATGGTCATTTCCGGGCGCGACGCGTCTTTCCTCAAACTCGACCAAGAAATCACCGACCTTGCAAAGAAAGGCTATGAAAACAAAGTTTTGGCGGCAAAAGAAATCCGTCACCGCGCAATTGTATGGGGCGTTCACGCTCAATACTACACCGCGTTCAATCAATGGCTCGCGAACTGCTGGGGCATCGTGACGCTTTGCGATATGCTTTCCTTTACGCTCACAAAGCCCATCAACTACGAGGATCACGAGCAAGCGATGCTCGACCTGGGCGAATACAATATGAACATGATTATGCGCAACCACTCTAACGGCGGTTACGAAGTCGGCGTCGAGCAACTTTGGCAGTTCTGCGAGGAATACAACGCTGATATGGTCATTATGTACGAGCATATCGGTTGCAAGTCCATGGCAGGCTATCACGGACTCATCGAAGACGAGGGCAGAAAACGCGGCATCCATATCGTTTGGGTATACCACGCGCTTATGAATCCCACAAAGGCTTCGAGAAAAGATATGCGCAACGACGTCAATCGCTATATGCAAACCGTGTTGAGAGAAGAACCTCTCGACCCCACTATCGTTGATTTCGACGATACGAATCGCTGGTAAAAAGGAGAAAAGAATTATGAAATATTTTGGCGGATGCGACGTAGGTTCAACCTA
>CAVKTQ010000042.1:0-5518 GCA_963659105.1 Firmicutes bacterium CAG:238
CATCGATCACGGCAAGAGTACGCTTGCCGACCGCCTCATCGAAAGGACGGGTACGGTTTCCGCGCGCGAAATGTCCGAGCAACTTCTCGACAATATGGAAATCGAAAAAGAGAGAGGCATCACCATAAAACTGCAAACGTGCAGGCTGTATTATCAGTACAATGGCGAGGAATACGTCTTCAACCTTATCGACACTCCCGGTCACGTTGACTTCACCTATGAAGTTTCACGCTCTCTCGCCGCTTGCGAAGGCGCATTGCTTGTTGTGGACGCAACGCAGGGCGTGGAGGCTCAAACGCTGTCGAACGTCTATCTCGCTCTTGAAAACGACCTCGAAATATTGCCCGTCATCAACAAAATCGACCTTGCGTCCGCAGACGTCGACGCGGTGAAACTCGAAGTTGAGGACATCATAGGGCTCGACACCGACGGTTGTCCGCTCGTATCGGCAAAAGAGGGCATAGGAATCGACAATCTAATCGAGCAAATCATCCAAAAACTGCCTGCGCCGACGGGGAATGACGACGCTCCGCTCAAAGCGTTGATTTTTGACAGTTTTTACGACAATTATCGCGGCGCAATCTCTATGGTGCGCATTGTGGACGGCACCGTCAAAGTCGGCGATACGATAAAAATGATGTCGTCGGGCAAGACGTTCGAAGTTGTCGAAGTGGGCTATTTTTCACCCGGTATGCGCCCTTGCGACGTGTTGAGTTCGGGAGAAGTCGGATATATTGCGGCAAGCATCAAAAACGTGGGCGACACGGCGGTGGGCGATACGATAACCAATGCTCAAAATCCCGCAAAAGAGGCGCTTCCCGGTTACAAAAAGGCTACGCCGATGGTTTACACGGGCGTTTTCCCTGCGGACGGCGCAAGATACGACGATTTGAAAGAGGCTCTTTTGAAATTGCAACTCAACGACGCTTCGCTCAGTTTCGACCCCGAGGTTTCCACCGCGCTCGGATTCGGCTTCCGTTGCGGCTTTCTCGGACTTTTGCATATGGAAATCATCGAGGAGCGCCTCGAAAGAGAGTTCGACCTCGATTTGATAACCACCGCGCCGAGCGTTTCGTACATCGTCACGAAGACCAACGGCGACAAACTCACCATCGACAATCCCACCGCATTGCCGAATCCCAGCGAGATTGCGTGCATAGAAGAACCGATAGTCAAAGCCACGCTCTACACGCCGCCCGAATACGTCGGCCCTATTATGGAACTTTGTCAGGGCAAGAGAGGCGTGTTTGTGGATATGAGTTACATCGACCCCACGCGCGTTCAACTCATCTATCATATGCCGCTCAACGAAATCATTTACGACTTTTTCGACAGCCTCAAATCGAGAACGCGCGGCTATGCGTCCCTCGACTACGAAATGGACGGCTACGAAAAGAGCGACCTCGTGCGCCTCGATATGATGATAAACGGCGATATGTGCGACGCACTTTCCATAATAGTGCATAAAGACAACGCATACGCAAGGGGAAGAGGCATTGCCGAAAAACTAAAAGACGTCATTCCTCGCCAACTTTTCGAGATACCCATTCAAGCCACCGTCGGCGGCAAAATCATTGCGAGAGAAACCGTCAAAGCAATGCGCAAGGACGTTCTTGCAAAGTGCTACGGCGGCGACATAACGAGAAAGAAAAAGTTGCTCGAAAAGCAAAAAGAGGGCAAAAAACGCATGCGCAAAGTGGGAAGCGTGGAAGTGCCGAGCGAGGCGTTTATTTCCATACTCAAAGTCGATCCCAACAAATAAAATTCAACCCCGAAAAACGCAAATTTTTTTCGGGGTTTTCAAACGAAAAAATGCAAATTTACATCCACGTTCCGTTCTGTAAATCCAAATGCAGATATTGCGATTTCAACTCTTACGCTTGTCACGACAAACAAGCGATTTTCGACTATCTAACCGCATTAAACAGAGAAATCGACCTTGCCGCAAAATCGTTTTCGGGGGCAAAAATCGACACCGTTTATATAGGGGGTGGAACGCCGAGTTTGCTTGATGTGAGTCAAATCGAAAATCTTTTCGAAAACCTTGAAAAAAACTTCGATTTGTCGGGTGTAAAAGAGTTCAGCATAGAGTGCAATCCCGAAAGTTTGGATGAGGAAAAATTAAAAACGTATCGAAAAGAGGGTATAAACAGAATCAGCATAGGCGTACAGAGCCTTTTCGACGACAATTTGAGAGCGATAGGCAGACTTCACGACTCGAAAACCGCAATCGAGAAAATCAAACTTGCAAACCGTTATTTCGACAACGTGTCGGCGGATTTGATTGTCGGGCTTCCGTTTGACGCGTCGGACAGAATAATAGAGGAAGTCGAAACGCTTGCGCCGCTCGTAAAGCACCTTTCGATGTACGAGTTGAGCGTGGAAGAAGGCACGTCGCTCGAAAAATCGATAAAGCAGGGCAAAATATCCGTTCCGAGCGACGACGAAACGCAGGATTTGTTTGACGTCGCCTACGATACGGCGCAAAAGTGCGGCTTCGATAGATACGAAGTATCTAATTTTGCAAAGGACGGCAAAATTTCCTATCACAATTTCGGCTACTGGACAAGAGAGGAGTATCTCGGATTTGGCGCGGGAGCGCACTCGTTTTTGAAGACTTCGGACGGTAAAAATCCCCTCGAAACTCAAGTGCGATTCGCAAATTTCAAAAATCTCGACAAGTATAAAAACGCCGTTGAAAGCGCAAAATCTTATGCGGAAATGTGCCGAGAATACGAAGAAAGTCTCGACGAAAAATCCGTATATGCAGAAGAAATTATGCTTGCTTTGCGCACGAAAAGGGGCGTAAAAGCCGAGCGTATGCCGAACGTTCCGCAAAATCTCGAAAGATTTTTCCAGCGAAAAGACGGCTTCGTTTGCCTTGGCAGAGGGGGAATGGCGGTTATGAATTCGATTTTGGCGGAAATTCTCGATATCTAACGTAAAATATTTGCTTATTGTCAAATAATGATTGTCAAAGAGAAAAATATTTGATATACTATTTTTACAACCTACGGAGGCACAAATGACACCGGATTTTTCAGTTTTTACAGAGACCCCCAGCGCGCCTATCGCGCTCATCGCAACGCCAGGCGCGGAAGAACTTGCACAACTCATCGACAAAAGACTTATCACACTGTTTAACGAATCGCATCTCGGGAAAAAACTGCACAAGGACACTTTTATCCTCAAATCCGATTGCCCGCGTTTCACCAACGGCGACGCGAAGGGAATAATTTACGAAACCGTTCGCGGCAAAGATTTGTACATTATATGCGATCCGGGCAACCACGGCGTAACCTATCCGTTTTTCGGAAAAGACATTCCGCTCACTCCCGACGAGCATTATCAGAACCTCAAACGCATAATATGTGCCTGTACGGGCAAGCCCGCTCGAATCACGGTTGTAATGCCGATGCTCTACGGCGGACGTCAGCATAGAAGAAGCGCAAGAGAATCTCTCGACTGCGCTCAAATGCTTCAGGAACTTCAAAGTATGGGCGTGACGGACATCATTACCTTTGACGCTCACGACCCGAGAGTGCAAAATTCCGTTCCCCTTATGGGATTTGACAACTATTTTGCGCACTATCAGATTCTCAAATGCCTCACAAGACGTTTTCCCGACGTCAAACTTCAAAAGGACAGCCTTATGGTCATCTCGCCCGACGAAGGCGCAATGACGAGAAACGTGTTTTATGCGTCCGTGCTCGGACTTGACCTCGGTATGTTCTACAAGAGAAGGGATTATTCCACCATCATCAACGGTCGCAATCCCATCGTCGCGCACGAATACATCGGCGCAAACGTCGAGGGTATGAACGTGTTTGTCGCAGACGATATGATCGCAACGGGCGACTCCATTCTCAAACTTGCAAAAGAGATAAAGGAGAAGGGCGCAAAAAGAGTTTTCCTCGCCGCGACGTTCTCGCTCTTTACCGAAGGCGTTGAAAAATTCAACAATGCGTACGAAGACGGCATTTTCGACGCGGTTGTGTCAACAAACCTTACCTATCGTATTCCCGAACTTAAGGAATGCGAATGGTTTGTCGAAGCCGATTTGTCGAAGTACATCTCGTATATAATTGCCGCGGCAAACGTCAACGAGTCCGTTTCCAACTTGCTCGATCCGTCGCAAAAGATTCGCGAACTCGTGGAAAGGCTCAACGGTTGACGAATAGAAAGGAGTAAAAAATGAAAATCACTTGGCTTGGTCACTCGTCGTTTCTGCTTGAAGAAAGCACCGGAACGAGGATTGTAACCGACCCTTATCATTCTTACGTCGGATATGAAATGCCCGACGTCGAAGCGGACGTCGTGACGGTGTCTCACGCTCACAACGATCATTGTTGCGTGTCGAAAGTCGGCGGCGATCCCACCGTTCTCAACAGAGCCGGCGCGTACGAAATCGGCGGCGTTCACATCCTTGCAAGCCGCTCCTATCACGACGACAAGAAGGGAAGTTTGAGAGGAGACAACCTCATTTTCAAATATCGTATGGACGGCGTGGACGTGTGCCATATGGGCGATATCGGAGAGGAATGCAACGCCATTTTGGTTGAATCCCTTATGCCTGTAAACATCCTTATGATTCCCGTTGGCGGCAACTACACGATTGACGCAAAAGAGGCAAAGGAATATGTCGATCGCATTATGCCCGACGTTGTGATTCCTATGCACTACAAGACCAAAGACTGCGAATTCGACATCGACAAAGTCAACGAATTTCTGTCGCTTTTCGACGACGAAAACATCGTTTATGCCGATTCGACGACGGTAGAGTTCGACAGGGCGGACTTTGACGGCGAAGAAACAAAAGTTTTGGTTCTTGACAAACTTTCAAAATAATTTCACTCGATTTTAAGCCGTTGCCGACTTTTGTCGGCAACGGAAAAATACACTTTCAATCCTGACAGTTTTATATCGTAATATATTTTTTTACGAGCTTTGCTCGTATATAGGAGAAATACATGCAAAAATTCTCGAAACAAGAGTTGGAGGCAAAGAGCATTTTCGAGATGCGCGCCCTCGCAAAAGACGTAGGGGTGAGCGCACCCACGAAACTCAACAAAGCCGACCTCGTCGATTTGGTGTACAAAATCACAAACGGCGAAATGACGCCCCCCGAAGCGCCGCGCAGAGGCAGACCCAAAAAGTCCGCAGAAACGACGGATTCGGCTCAGACGCAAAGTGAAAGCAAACCCGAGCGCCAATACGTCGAAGTTCTCACCGCATCGCCTGCGCCGACTGTCGAACGCAACAACGATACGCCGCTTCCCAAAGGTTTTGAAAAGCCTAAATTCCAACCGACTTTCCGCAATCAAAATCAATATCAACAAAACAAAAATCAAAATTTCAACCAAAGACAGAACTCATATCGTTCTCAAAATCAAGCGATGAACGTGCGTGAAAATGTCCTTGCAGAGCGCACCGAGAACGATGACAACGAGCAAATCAGAGAGGGATATCTCGAAATCAATCCCGACGGATACGGCTTTTTGCGCGTGAAAAACGGCGA
>CAVKTQ010000042.1:5528-14212 GCA_963659105.1 Firmicutes bacterium CAG:238
CAATACGGTTTGCGTAGAGGCGACTATGTGACTTCTCTTTGCAAAAAGGTGCAAGAGGGCAGACCGTCCGCTGTCGTGAGCGTTACGACGATAAACGGCATAGATGCGGACAAAGTCGGAAAACGTCCGAACTTTGACGACCTCGTGCCAATCTATCCCAACGAGCGCATCCGCCTCGAAGTTTCACCAAGAGAATATGCGACGCGCTGCATCGACCTTGTTTCGCCAATCGGCAAAGGACAAAGAGGTATTATCGTTTCGCCGCCGAAAGCGGGCAAAACCACGCTCTTGAAAATGATTGCAAGTTCAATTGCGAAAAATTATCCCGAAATCGAACTCAAAGTTCTGCTCATCGACGAACGTCCCGAAGAAGTCACCGATATGCAACGCTCCATAAAGGGCGAAGTTGTCTATTCAACTTTTGACGAACTTCCCGAACACCACACCAAAACCGCGGAAATGCTTTTGGACAGAGCAAAACGCCTCGTGGAAATGGGCAAAGACGTCGTGATTTTGCTCGACTCGCTCACAAGGCTCGCGCGCGCGTACAACCTTACAATTCCCCCGACGGGCAGAACGCTTTCGGGCGGTATCGATCCCGGCGCGCTCCATAGCCCGAAACGCTTCTTCGGCTCGGCAAGAAACATCGAAAACGGCGGCTCGCTCACCATCATTGCAACCGCGCTTATCGACACCGGCAGCCGTATGGACGACGTTATTTTTGAAGAATTCAAGGGCACCGGCAATATGGAAATCCACCTTGACCGCAGGCTCAGCGAAAAGAGAATTTTCCCAGCAATCGACCTTGCAAAGAGCGGCACGAGAAAGGAAGAGTTGCTCCTTACTCCCAGCGAACTCGAAGGCACTTGGGGTATTCGCAAGATTTTGTCGAACGCCGACAACGCCGAAGCCACCGAAAATCTTATCGGCATGATTGTCAAAACAACGTCCAACAAGGAGTTTATCGACCAACTCAACCTTCAACTTCGCGTGCTTGCCAAAGAAGGCTACACTGTGAGAAGTTTGAAGTGATTTGCGGATTCTAACCGCATCAAATTGAAAATATAGCAAGAAATATCTTGCCAAAACGATAATAAAAAGAGGTGAAATTATATGAGCGAATTCAAAGATTTGCGCATCGTTGACAACTTTTATCAGACGTCGGCGTTTTTTCCGATGCCCGTCGTGCTTGCTTCCACCGTGTCGGAAAGCGGTCAAACCAACATCGGTTCGTACTCCCTTTGCTTTCCGTACTACATTGCAGGAAAAGACTATTATGCGATGATTTTGGAAGTGAGGAATTCCTCCAATACCGCGCAAAATATCTTGCGCACGGGGAAGGTCACGCTCAATTTCATTACGGACGACAAAAAATTCTTCAAAGAAGCCGTAAGGCTCGGTTTTCCGGGCGACACGACCGAACAGAAAATGAAAGATTGCATTTTTACCTTGAAATCGAGCACGCTCGGCTCCGACCGTCCTCAAATTGTGCAAGAGGCGTTTCAAGTGTTCGAATGCACTTGGGACAGTTCGCTCGAAGACGCATATCTCGACAAAGCCGGTTGCCTCGAAGGCTATGAGCCGCCGTATCGCAATTTCAACGGTATTACAAGCAAGTTCGGCGCGCATTTTATCCTCAAAATAGACAAAATATGGATGAAAGAGGAGTATTACGATTCCATCATCAACGGCGTGACCAAGCGCAATTATCCGCCCGTTCCCGTAGACTACGGCTATCGCGACAGCACGAACTTCTGGTGTTCTCGCTTCAAAAAGCCCTATCCCGAAAAGATTCAGGCAAAGGAAGGGGACATCAATTCCGTCAAGTACGCCGCCTCGCGTATCGACCCTGCGGTGAAGTTCACCGACGACGCGTGCGCAAAACTCACGAAAATCCCCAGAGTTTTCTTGAAAGCCGCGCTCACTCAAATGGTTGAAATCGCAAAGAGCGAAGGAATTTCCCTCATCGACGAAAAGGCTCTTGCGATAATCAATGACAAGCGCAGGGAAGAAAAGAAGAGATAAATGGCAATCTCGCAAAATACGGTTTGTTTTTCTAAGCGGAAACGATGTTACGATGAAAATCGTACACGGTGTTAAACGAGCGGTGGATTTTAGACTGTATGTATTTATGAGATGATATATTAAGGCGGTAAGTAAAACGCCAAAAGCAACATAAAAGGCAACTCGTCGAGTTGCCTTTTGCGTTGAAAATGCAAGTTGTAACCGAAAATCACTCCTTGTCTTCGTCCTTTTCGTGTTTGTCGAACAGTTTGAACTTTTGGTCTTGCTCACTTTCATCGTCGGTCATGGGATTGATATGCACTTTTATTTCGATGATTTTGCGTGCGGTGAGTTTGTTTACGACGACGGTCAGATTCTTAAAATCGAAAGATTGCGATTTTTTGGGAATCTCGCCGAACTGCTCGATGACCCAGCCGCTGACCGTTTGCGAATCGAAGTTTTCCGTTTCGTCCTCGTCCACGTTAAACTCCTTGAAGAAATCGTCGAGTTCCGCACGACCGTCAACGAGATAGTTTTCATCGTCCACTTTGGTGAAGTAGTTGACCACCTCGTCGTGTTCGTCCCAAATCTCGCCGACAAGTTCTTCGAGGATGTCTTCGAGGGTGACTATGCCGAGCGTGCCGCCGTACTCGTCAACGACAACCGCCATATGCACTTTTTGACGTTGCATACTTTTGAGCAATGCGGATATCTTCATATGCTCGGTGGCGACCGCAACGGGCGTGATGTAGTTCTTTATGCTCTTGTCGCCTTTTTCGAGGGCGGTGAAGAAGTCTATGTTGTGAATCATGCCGACGATTTGATCGATCGAATCCTTGTATACCGGCAGGCGCGAATAGTTGTATTCTAAAAATATGGATTTGATTTTTTCCATTGCCATATTTGTCGGCACGGCTATTACGTTGACTCTTGGCACGAGGATGTCGGCAACTTCGCAGTCGTCAAACTCGATCGCGCTGGATATGAGTTCTCTCTCTTGCGAGTCGAGCGAGCCGTCTTCTTGCGCCTCTTCCACCATAGAGAGCAGTTCCTCTTCGGTTATCTTGTCGTCGTCGTGGGATTTGAATATCTTTTTAAGCAAAAATTTCAAGCCTGCAAATATGATTGTGATCGGGTAGAGAAGCACCATTATCGCGCGGATAGGATAGCCAAACGCAAGACATATGCGCTCGGAGTTCTCCTTTGCGACCATTTTCGGCGTGATTTCACCGAAAGTCAGGACGATGATTGTCGATACGGCGACCGACACAACGCCGCTGACCGCCGCGTCGGTTATGACATTTTCAAATATGTTGTTGAAAAGGATTGACAAAGTGATGTTGACAAGGTTGTTTCCGACAAGTATCGTCGAGAGCAGTTTGTCGAATTTGTCAAGAAGATACATCGCATTCTGCGCGGCTTTGTTGCCGTCTTGCGCCTTCAATTTGAGTTTTGTCCTGTTGACCGAACTGAACGCGGTTTCCGTTGCCGAGAAAAATCCCGAAAACAAGATGAGAACAACTATAAAAATCGATGATAAAATGGTACTGAGAGGGTCAGGGTCGGCGGTTGCGCCAAGTAGATTGCCCATATTTACTCCTACAAATTTGATGTTAAGATAATATCATACAAATGGGAATTTGTAAATATTTATTTCAAAATTCATTATCGAATATAGAGCGACATATATTCGCGTTTGCGCGCGCCCCTCAAAACGCTAGCACGACGAAATCGCCGTCCGCAACAAAATCAAAGAAATGTGAAATAAAATCGCTCAACCACTTGTCAAAATCGCTTTGTTGATATATAATCGTCACGTTGGGTTTTGAGGGTAACAGTACCCCGTGAACAGTTGGAGGAAATGGTTTTGTTTTCCATTCGCTTCCAACTGCCACCCACTTGTAAATATTAAAAACAAAGAACGGAGAAGTCGCGTTTACTGGTACTACGTACCAAACCCCGACTTCCCACAATAACTTATGGAGAAGTCGCGTTTAATGGTACTACGTACCAAACCCCGACTTCCCACAATAACTTATGGAGAAGTCGCGTTTAATGGTACTACGTACCAAACCCCGACTTCCCACAATAACTTATGGAGAAGTCGCGTTTAATGGTACTACGTACCAAACCCCGACTTCCCACAATAACTTATGGAGAAGTCGCCTAGTTTGGTCGAGGGCGCGCGACTGGAAATCGCGTAACCGTCAAAAGCGGTTCAAGAGTTCGAATCTCTTCTTCTCCGCCACCGAAAGGCAATCCTGCGAAACCCGTAGGGTTGCTTTTTTCTTATGCTCGCAACCGTGCTTGCACGAGTTTGCGAGCATAAGAAAAAGCAAAAATGCGTAGCATTGCAGGATTGCTAACGATGGCAGGAGACCTGCGGAGCAAAGAGATGTTCGTTGCAGAGCAACGACTTACATCTTCTTCTCACGCAACCGTGCTTGCACGAGTTTGCGAGCATAAGAAAAAGCAAAAATGCGAAGCATTGCAGGATTGCTTACGACGGCAGGAGACCTGCGGAGCAAAGAGATGTTCGTTGCTTGCAACGACTTACATCTTCTTCAAAAAATAGTAAAGAGAAGAAGAGATTTAACGGCATTCAAAAAATGCCGTTGGCAACTACGACACGAACTCTTCGTTGCGTAGCATACCGCCTGATTATGACCAAACTTTTTATATGTTTACAATGCGTGAATAGGGTGGTATAATATATGTAATGACAGTTGGAAGCAAAGAGGTAAATATGAAATATTCGAAGTCGAGACCGAAGATTATAGCGTCGGGCGTGTTGGATTTGATCAGCACGTTGTCGTACTTTGCGCTTGCCGTTGCGTGTTTTGTAACGGGGGTTATATTGGTAAACGTTGACACCGCCAAGGGCGACGGTACGATCGAGGGCGCAACCGCCGACGTTGCTCACGCATTTGCGACGGGACTTTTCGGAATCCTTGCGATTTTGCTTGGCGTGATATGTTTGTGCGCCGTCATTTTCTCGCTTGTCGGCACGGTGATATCGCTCAAAACCGTCAACAAAGACGTGCAGAGCGTAAAGCAATCGGTGCGACAACTCAACTTGGCGCAAGGCTTCAACTATGCCGCCACGGGCATCTTCCTCATTGGCGCGATATTCGATTTTGTGCAGAGCGGCACTGACAAGTCGCTATTGACGGGCGCATTCGTCATATTGGCAATTGCGGTTTTTAGGTGCGTGAGCGGCGTGCTTAAAACTCTTGCCATAAAGGATATAAAATCCGAGCCTGTCGAGCAAGACAGCGTGCCTTCCGCTTGCGAAAGCAACAACGACGACACCGAAATTTGATACGATGTAATTGTCGTTTGCAGGCAATGAAAGCGGCAATGCAAAAATATTCAATTAAAAACGCCGCAAAATGATGTGAACCCAAAAGTTGGACATAAATGTAAAACTTTTGGAGGTGCATTTCAAAAGAGGCGTTTTTTTGTATGGTTTTATTGTATTTTTATATAGTTCTGCTGATTTTTTTGTGAATTTTGCCGAAAATCAGTCGGATTTCTTGTGATATTTCAAGAATTTTTCGGGGACTTCTGACTGTTTAATACTCGTATGCACGGCGCACGTTCCCGCCGCCTTTGCCGTTTCGTAATACCATTGCTTGTAGTCGAGCATATCCAAAGTGCTTTTGAGTTTCTCGATTTGAGAATTTACCTCGTCTTTTTGCTTTTTGATGAGTTCGAGGCGTTTGTCGATGGTGGAATCGCCCTCGATACACCAGTCGATGAATTGCTTTATGTCCTTTATGGACATACCCGTTTTTTTGAGGCACTCTATGGTTTTGAGCCACGCAACGTCGTCCTCTTTGAACGAGCGTATGCCGCCGTTCGTGCGTTCGACGAATGGCAAAAGTCCTTCTTTGTCGTAGTATCTGAGCGTCGAGGGCGCAAGGTCGAGTTGTTTTGCCATTTCGCCGATTGTGTAGGGCATAGTCGTTTTTCCTTTCGTTTCGTTATATTTTTTGCAAAAGATTAAAAATTTTGCTTGACTTAAAGTTGACTTTAAGTTTTAGTATGTAAGTACATTGTAGCACGGCTTTTGCAAATTGCAACCGATTTTTTTAATCCGCTATATTTGCAATTCGACGTGACAATAAAACGTTGAGAGGTGAATATGAAATTTTTCGATAACGTCAAAAAGAATTTCGGCTTCGGTTGTATGCGCTTGCCTATGATAGGCGAAGAAGTTGACGAAGCGCAAACTTCGCAAATGGTTGACTGCTTCATCGACAACGGTTTCAACTATTTCGACACCGCGCACGGCTATCTCAGCGGAAAAAGCGAAATCGCGCTTGCAAACTGCCTCGTAAAACGTCACGACAGAAGCGAATATTTGCTCGCCGACAAACTTACGACGTCTTTCTTTTCAAAGCAAGAGGACATTCGCCCGTTCTTCGAGAGCCAACTTAAAATACTCGGCGTTGAGTATTTCGATTTCTACCTTATGCATGCGCAATCCAAAGAGATTTTTGAAAAATTTAAGCGTTGCAGAGCGTATGAAACCGCGTTCGAACTCAAAAAAGAGAGCAAAATTAAACACGTCGGTCTGTCTTTCCACGACAAAGCGGACGTTCTCGACGAGATTCTCAACGAGTATCCCGACGTCGAATTCGTGCAAATCCAACTCAACTACGTCGATTTCGACGACGTTGCCGTTCAAAGCCGCAAATGCTACGAGGTCTGCGTAAAGCACAACAAGCCCGTCGTGGTTATGGAACCTGTAAAGGGCGGAAACCTCGTCAATCTGCCGTTAGGCGCAAAGAAGATTCTCGACGATTTGCACGGCGGTAGCCCCGCAAGTTACGCAATCCGCTTCGCCGCAGGATTCGACAACGTGTTTATGGTGCTTTCGGGTATGAGCAATATGGAACAAATGAAAGACAATCTTTCCTTTATGAAAGATTTTGTTCCCCTTGACGAAACCGAGCAAGAGGCGGTCAAAAAAGTGTGCGACGTGTTTAGATCCATGCACCTTGTGCCTTGCACCGCATGCAGATACTGCACGGACGGTTGCCCAAAACATATCCTTATTCCCGATTTGTTTTCTTGCCTCAACGCAAAGAACGTGTACAAGGACTGGAACTCGGACTGGTACTACAACGAGGTTTATACCAAAGGTCACGGCAAGGCGTCCGACTGCATAAAGTGCGGCAAATGCGAAAAAATCTGTCCGCAACATCTCAAAATCAGAGATCTGCTTCAAACCGTTTCGCAAACGTTCGACAAACAATAAAGAGGTGCGATTATGATTGACAATATTCTTAACAGCAAAAATTTGAGTCTTTCGGCAAAAATAACCGTCAAATCCGCAATAGGCGTTGCGCTTATCGCGCTTGCGGTCGCGCTTCCGCAATTCGTTCACATCATCGTCGGCGCGGCAGGCGGTATGACCTGGCTTCCGATGTATTTGCCCGTGCTTATCGCAGGTTGCGTTCTCGGCGCAAAGTACGGAATCGTAATCGGTATGTTTTCGCCCGTTGCGAGTTTCCTCATTACGTCCGCGTTTTCTTCGCCTATGCCCATGCTCGCAAGACTTCCGTTTATGGTCGTCGAGTTGACAGTGTTCGGCGGCGTTTCGGGCTTGTTCTCCAAATACATCGCAAAGAACGCGCTTGCGGCATTCCCCGCAGTCTTGATTGCGGAAGTTTGCGGCAGGGGCGTGTTTATGCTCTGCGTGGTTGCGCTTCAAAACGTAACCGTACTTACGCCTGCGCTTGTATGGTCGCAAATTCAAAGCGGTTTCGTCGGACTTATCGCCCAAGCGTTGCTCGTGCCGGCAATCGTCATCGCGCTTCGCTCGCTCATACTCAAAAGCAAAGACGAATCAAACGACTGACATATAATCGGTTGACTTATCGACCGAGAACTCACAAAATATCATTTGCTCGTTGTCGGCGGTTTGTTGTCGGCAACGGACAAATAATGCACACTTCAATTTGAGGCAATTTTCGATATGTATAACGCAAAAGATTTGCAAAATGCCAAAAACAATCTCGCAGGGCATACTCTCGCACTCTGTAAGGACGAAATTCTGCTCTTGTCCGACAAGCGCGGGATTTTGCCAATGGTCGGTTATATCGACGACAACGTCGATTTGAGAGTTTTTTGCGCCGCCGACACAATTGTCGGCAAAGCGGTCGCTTCGATGTTCGTCAAAAGCGGAATCGTCGCCGTGTACGCAAACGTTATGTCAAAGGCCGCTTTCGATTATCTTAAATCACACGGAATTCACGTCGAATACGGCACTCTCGTCGATATGATTGTCAACAGACAAGGCACAGGAAGTTGCCCGATGGAAGAAGCGGTGAAGGACTTGACGAATCCCGACGAATGTTTTGTCGCGCTCAAAAACAAACTTGCGTTTTTACGCTCGCAACACGCAAATAAATAAAAACAAGATAAGTCAAGCAAAATCAGTTAAAGCAAAGTATCAAAAGCAAAAAGGTAAAGGAAAAGGACGCAAATTGCGTCCTTTTTGAATGGCTTTTTGTTGCTTACCAAAGGTTGTCGTTTCTCACGATCGAGCAACCCTTGCTTGCTCTTGCGACTGCCGCAATGCCGTTCTTTGCGCCGGTGATGTCGACGTAGCCGTCGTTGGTGGTTGCGATGAGGCTTCCGTTGGTTGCGTACAAGCGGAGACGATATTC
>CAVKTQ010000043.1:0-2641 GCA_963659105.1 Firmicutes bacterium CAG:238
TCTGTCAACCAGCACTCTAAACGGTTCCATCAAATCGCACGCAAAGTTGAACGGATTGAATTCGTTGCGATGAAACAAACCTATTTGCGTACTATATCCGTCGGCGACGACAGCGCGGTTAAACGCCGACAAAACGATCGAATATCCGTAATCTAACGCACTATTTATAAAACTTTGCTTGTTTCTTGAAAAAGACAAACCAAACAACGCATTGAAATACACTTTTGCGGAATGGCCTTCTCGATTCGTGGCGTCGCAAGGTTGAAGTTGCTCGATATACGACGTCAATAAATTTGCCTGATCCGATTCGACGTCTTTCAAATGCTTGGCTTGTTGGTATATTTTGTTCGCGACGATTTCTGTCCACACATCCGCACGTATCGCGTCGTCCCACTCTATTTGCGTTTTGATCTTTTTGCTTGCGTCGTGACTTCCCCTTAGCGGCAAAAGTTGCGAGTGCGGATTGTGTTGTTCGTCGCAAAACACCACGTTTACTTTGTTTTTGATAAGTTCGCAAACGAGCGCGGACGTAAGCGAAACAGCCGTCGACTCGATTATCAACGTGGATATTTCCGAAATATGTACTTTTTGAGTTTGTTCGTTTCTACACACGAGATAACCCATTTTGTATTCGAGTTTGCTATGTGTAGAAACTACCACCGTGCGCCAACTCATTGTCGATAATATGCCGTTAGATTCACGATATTCTTATAATATCCCGTCGGCGATTGTGTAATGAGCAAACACTCGCCGGTTTCCGACAACTTTTTGTTGCAGGTCAATTTTCCGACAGTTGAATTGCCGCCCAACAACGAGAGATTGGACGTCGTGCTGTTGCATTGCATTAGATGCAAAATTTCCAACAACAACGCACACTGATTTTCAACCGACAATTCGCAGAATACATCCCGTTTTTCTTTGAGGAACTCGGCTTGTTTTTGCAGTACGGAAAAGTTAATATACGGATGAGACGTCAGTTTGTCCAAAAGTGCGTTATACAGCGTTAGATTGCTTGTTTTGCTTATCTTGTCATAAGTTTCGTCAACTTTTGCGTCTTTAATCTCTTTCCGCTTCTCGTTGTACGACACGATACGTTTGACGTACGCCGTCATCTCGGAATCCAAAACCATTTGATTTGCGTTGCAAATCGTCAACGAATCGTTCGTTTTCCCTCTCAGCCACACATAAGCTCCGTTGAGTTTCAACAAAGAATTGATTTTGATTTTCTCTATCAATATTTGCGGTTGTTCTATCCCGACAGTGTTTTTCAAATAGTCGAGCACCTTATCCTTTCCGAGCAAATCGATATAAACGGGAATTGCTTCGATAGACAATTGCACTTTTCCTTTCTTACCGACGCTCCGCACGAGTGAGAAGTATGCGGTTGTGGCGTTGTCGTATCCGCCGTAGTCGGCGGTATTTTCGAGCGGACAATTCCGTTTAAGCGGAATAAGTTTGTCGTTTGCACCCTTTGTTTTTAGAGTTGCGTCAAAAAGTTTGCCTTCCCCTTCCGACGTAAAACGAACCACTTTGCATATATTTCTGTTGGCAACGGACACGACTTTTTGCTTGTAGGACAGATCCCACGCATTCTTGATATTCTCTTCAAACAAACGGTCCATATTGTAACTGTCCGCATTGTTGTTTTTTAAGAAAATAGCGGCGTCGCGATTGAATTTCGTATAGTACACGTTTCCGACAACGATGTTCAAATAAGCGTCTTTCGCGTGATGTAAATCGTTGATTTCTCTGACTTTGACGAGTACAGGGCGATTTTTGTTGATTTTGTTCTTGAAATCGACCACGTTTCTTGCCTTCGAATACACGACGTCGGCATTCGGGTACATTCGTTTCAGTATTTTAGCAACCTCCTTTGTGCTCTGCCGTGTTTCGACAAGTTGACGATTGATAAAATCCGCAAGTTCATCTCCGCTGAGCGGCGTGGATCTAGTCAATCTCTTGAACTTTTCGTCACTTATGAACTTTTTGTTGTGCCAAACCGTCCAAATCGGCAACATTTTCTCGCGTATTTCATGCGCAATGGGATAGCCGTCGCCTTTTGCCGCGTTTGCCGTTTTGTAGCACAACACCTTGTTGTTTATTATGCTATCATCCTTTATCTTCGATTGCGGATATATATGGTCTATGTCACAGACGTTTGTGTTGAACGCTTCTTCGATGCTTATAGGTCTGCCCGTATATGCGCATCTTCCCATTTGGATATAATACAAATACAATTTATCGCTGAGCAATTTGGTGTCCTCGACGTTTTCCAACTTGTCGATAAACTCTTGCGTAACCCATTGCAAAATGTCAGCCTTGCACGCCTTATACAATTCGAGCAACTGCTCTTTTCTCGACTTCGTGCGCTTTTTGTTCTTGTCATCGCCTCTTGCCATCTCGATGAAAATTCGAGAAGGTGCGCAACGTTGCACCTTTTCGATTTCTTTTGCAAGGCAAACCGTACGCCAAATCGCACGCTTAACCGACGGCGAGCAATACAAATCCTCTATCGTTTTGTAAGTAACCTTTTTGTCGTCTGCGTATTGATCGTTGAATTTGTTTACGGAGGATTCGAAGCCGAACTTCGAGGACATCAATTCCATCAAATTGCAACCAGTTTCGCGCATCGCCTGAATAA
>CAVKTQ010000043.1:2651-13889 GCA_963659105.1 Firmicutes bacterium CAG:238
TCGTCAATATTTCGCCGTTGTCGTCGACGGTCGTTATCTCGTTTCCATCCAAAAACTCCTTTGACAGTCTTCCCCAACCGCTGCAATTCAATCCTTTCAACTGCTTCGTTGTCGCTTCGTCAAACTTAAATTCACGTCTTGCGCGCTCGGCTGCGTCGGTCTTGTTTCCCATTACGGTAAACCACCTTACGATCGTTTCGCACTGCTCTCGATCGAAATTATCGCCGAACAACCGCTTGAAAAATCTCAATGTGGAAAAGCCACTCTTGATTTCGCCGTCGATTCCCGCGAAATTCTCTTTCGCTTTTTCGTTTTGTTCTATAAGCCCTGCCTTTGCCAGCACGTCCGCGATAACTTTCAACGTTATCTTTCTGTTGTTGTTTTTTGCATAGTCGACGATAACCTCTCTTGCCTGCTTGTCAAGTCTGCGCCCTTTGAACGTAACGTTGTTGAGTTCGTTTAAGAATGCAAATTCGCTGTACAAAAGCGACTGCTTGGGAAGCACGTCCTCGCCGACGAGATATGTACATTTGCTCGTCATTCGATTGATAAATTCGTCTTCGGACGCTTGTTTATCGACAACTTTGTCGAAATTCCAAGGCGTAACTTTGACGTTTTCCGCGCCGTCGTATTTTTTCACCCACGCAAAACCTTTATCCATATGCGCAGTGTTGAGAGGTCCGACGTAATATGGTATTCTAAACGTCAAAAGCGAACATATCTTTTCTTTTACACTCATACCGTCGCTTACGTCGTTTAAGAACGGGAAATTGTCGCTTGCGTTATTCAGGATTCTCTCCAACTCTGCAAGTTGAACTTGATACGGTATGACCCCGTTTGCATTTGAGCGTTGTTTTTGAAGGAACGTGCCTTCGTCCATACGTTTCAAAATTTCCTCATCCGTAACGAACGACCTCAAATACTTGTAGAAATCGTCTTTTGAAACGTGGCAAAACGAGCGATTTCTATCCTTACCGACGTATGCGGCATAGTTATTTTGCGGTTTTTGGTTGAAGATATCGTTGTATTTTTCTTTGCCAAAATTTTCTATGACGTATGCTTTGAGCGAATTCAAAGCTTCGTTATACTCATCGTACTTGGCACACGTTACTCGCGACAAATACTCATTATCACCTAAAAGTTTAGACAATGCATCCCAGTTGATTTTCGGTTTTCGGCTAAACACCTCATCGTATTTTTCTTTGCCGAAATTCCCTTTTACATATGTTTTGAGCAATTCCAAATCGGCGGCGTGCATATCGTATTTTTCGCACATCGCTTCGGACAAATACTTGTGATTTTTCAATATCTGCGACAAAACTGCCCAGTCATAAATTGCTTTTGTCTCGCAAATCAACGCATATTCGTCCTCGCCGAAAGCGTCTTTCAACTTTTCCGTTTCAAAGCCTGCGTCGTCGAAACAGAAACTCTTTATTTGAGGTTCTTCTTCGCCGAACAAATTTTTGACGTTAACCTGCAATCCGACAATCGCTTTTATTATCGCGTTGCAAGTTTTATCGTTTTCGGCTTCAAGCAGAAGTTTAAGCCGCCTTTCTTTGTCGCTTTTGGTTAATTTGCAGCCGCAGAGCACTTTCAACGCCTCGTCGATATTTTCAAACGACAACGTCTTTGCGTTTTCGTCGATATTTGTCAATATCTCGTTTATCTCGGAAAACGCGGCGAGAACCACGTCTTTGTTCCCCACGCTGAATTGTTGCCCTTCAAATAAGAAATGTCCTCTGTTTTTGATTATATGCGCGACGGCAAGATACAAAAGGCGTATGTCTTTTATCTCTTTTGCTCTTTGCGCGTCCAAAAACGCCGCTCTCAAACGATAAATCGTCGGATAATTCTTGAAATATTCTTTATCGCCGAACGCCTCGTCGTGGAACAAGCAATCCCTATACGCAACGCCGTCGTTTTTGTCTTTGACGTTGTATTTGCTGTTGTTCAGCCTCTCGAAAAAGCAAAAATCCTCTTTTGCAATCTCTTGCGCAAACAATTCTTGCAATAGTTTGATTCTTTGGCGTCTGCGCGCCGTACGTCTGCGAGAAGTCCTGTTTGCACGCCGTGTTTCGGAAGTTTTCGCTTCGTCGAAAAGATACACGCCCCAGAAATCTTGACCGCGAGTTTTCAATAAATTATATTCGGGGTCAGTAGTTGCCCAACCTATCGAGTCTGTGCCTATATCGAAGCCGATATAATATTTTTTGTCCATACCTTGACATCTCCTTATCGTGTGTTATAATAGGCTTAATCAAATGATTGACTACCATTTGAATAACACCATTAGTTCAAATAAAATTTTTTCAGATCGCCGATTATTCGGTTCGCACGTTGTGCGAAACTCCAAACTCGCTTTGCGAGTTTTTTGTTTGATCCGGATATATTTTTCGATTGGCAATGGCTCAATCCAACCGCGTTTGCAAATTTTCATTTGCAAAATGTACGCCCCATTCTATGCTTGTTCACCTCGATTATAAAGACTTCCATGAGACAAAAATGTCGCATTGCATGCAACCACCAAACTTTTTTTTGCAAGATTCGAGACTTTTTCGACATCGCCTATACTAAATTCCTGCGCATAGTCCCTAATAAAAACACAAAGTTCATTTCTTGCGCCGATTATTCTCATCGTTTGCAACGTCGTTTTAGGCAAAATTATCATCTGCTCAAAGTTCTTGTACGTTTGTCAGTTTGTCAAGGCAGAGTTTCGCAATGCAGAGCAATTCAAAATCGCCAACTATTGTCTCCCGTATTTTAATATGTAGATTATACCACCAACGGCATTCATATTCAAGAATGCGTTTTGTGACAATTCATATATAAATTGATATTATCAATTGATTTATCTATCTTGCTAATTGACTTGCAAATTGACTTTATACATCAATTTAATTGGCTTATTTGTCAAAAATGGTTCAAATAATAATATCAATAAATCATATGCTTATCATGCTTAGGCGACATATTAAATCACGCAATATGTCATAATGACATTTATATTTTTGCATTTGTATGTGTTTTTGGCAATATTATTTTAGAATTATATGTTGTTTTGGCAATCATTATCATAAGATATATGTCATACTGACTGTTATATTCATTGTATAGTTATGCCATTACTATATAAATTTTGAAGTCGCAGAGAATTATGACATTTTGCAAATTTCAAAATTCGGCAAACGCAACGCTGAGTTGCGTGACAGATTTCGGAATGCGATATATAATGCAATCGTAAGGAGGCGCGAAATGATCGATTTCATCGCCGTCGGCAATAACATAGCGTCCAAACGCAAGGAACTGAACCTAACACAAGAGGAACTCGCAAACAAATTGTTTGTGACGCGTCAACTCGTGTCCAAATGGGAAAACGGTACGGGCGTTCCTTCAATCGACGATTTGTTGAATATGTCCGAGATTTTCGGAATAACTATCGAGGATCTTTTGTGTCTGAACAAAACCGCAACTGTCGATCCGGACGACATATTTGCAGGGCACGAGAGGTTGTTCGTAGTAAAAAGCATAATCGAAGGCAAAATGAAAATCGATATTCCCGAAAACTTTTATCGGTTTTCGCAAGCGGAACGAATTATGATTCTCAAAGCGATAAAAAGCGGCGCGCTTGAAACCGAAATCGAAAATCTAAAACCGAGGCTGACGCCTGCCGAGCAAAAATTCTTAAAAACGGAGGTCTGAATATGATACTCAAAAAGAAAGTACGAGACGGCAAAACAGTATACGAACCGATTGCGTTTGAAGACGCAATCGCCACAAGACAAGACAAGGATGATTTTTTGTTCACCGACGAGGATGAAAAGGACAAGTTTGAAGATTTGTTAGAACAAATCGACGAACTAAAAGAAGAAAGCGACGAAGAATCCGACGAGGACGACGAACGCGAAAGCGACGAGGAATCCGAAGAAGAGGACGAGTGCGAAAGCAACAAGGAAAAGAGCATATCGTGGGACGATGTGAAAAGCGCATTGAAAAAAGCGGGCAAAATCGCAAAGAAAGGAATGCACTCGGTTGACGTTTCGCTCGGGAATCTATTTTCGGGAATAAATTGCGAAAAGTCTAAAAACAGCAGTAGACTTATGCAAATCATCCCCTTCCTCGACGATGACGACGTTCGCGAAATTGTCGAAGACATACTAAACGATCCCGAAAAGTATGACGGACTCGATTTGTGCGCGATTATGCCGTTTTTGAGCGAGAGCGATTGCAACGCTTTGTTTTTGAAAATTGCGCTTGACCCGAGCAAAAAGTATAAACATTCTCTTGCCGCGCTTGCGCCCTTCGTGTCCGAAGAATGTTTGTCTAAACTTGTTGACAAATACATTGCAAACGAACTTGACGACGTGAATATGAATCAATTCTATCCATTCTTGTCGAGCAAAGACGTGAAGCGTCTATTCAAATACATCGTATCGCAAAACAAAAAGGATTGATTTTTATTGCTCGCTATTGCAAAAACGGTCTTGCAAAAATTGCAGGACCGTTTTTTATTTTTCATTCGATTTGATGTTTTATATGCAAGTTTTGATTGATAAAACGCTCGTTTTGAGATTATCTGAACATTTTGAGTTTGTTGTGAACAACCTCGATATCGAGTTTTGTATCCTCAATGATTTCGCCATCCAGTTCGAAGCGGCTGTCGTCGAGCGCTTCGATTGTGACCTTCTTTGCTGTGTATTCGCCACCCCAGTCCGTGCCGACGTGTTTGCCTTTGAGAAATTTGAAGAGGCGGAAAATGATTTTGCTCTTTTTCATTTCGCTGACATAGCCGACGTTCAAGAGCCCGTCGTCGACAATCGCATTCGGGCAAATGGGAATGCCGCCGCCGATAAAGCCGCCGTTGCCAATGCCTATCATAAACACGCTCGTGTCTTTTGTTACGCCGTCCGCCGTTATGCGAAGGTGGTGGAATCTCGTGTGCAGAAGCGTGTAGAAAAGCGAATAATAATACGCCGCTTTGCCCTTCAACGTTTTGCAGTTTGCGTATTTGAGCAACACGTCGACGTCCATACCGCCGCCGCCCACATTGAGGCAACGATACTTGCCGAGTTCCATATAGTCAACATAACCGACTTTGCCGTTGAGGATGGTTTGCGTCGCTTCCTTGACGTTGGCGGAATGGCCCGATTTCTTGATAAAATCGTTTCCGCTGCCGCAAGCGACGAGACCGAGCGTGACGTTGTCGAAGTTGTCTATGCCGCAAAGCACTTCGTGGAACGAGCCGTCGCCGCCCATAACCACGATGTTCGTATCCAGCGTTTGGGACAATTCTTTGGCAATCTCCGTTGCGTGTCCTGCGTATTCGGTTTTGTGAACGACGTATGTCGCGTTGTTATTCTTAAAGATTTCCTCGACGGTTGCAAGCGCTTTCATACTCTTGCCCTTTCCGCCCTGAGGATTGACTATTATGTGATACATAATGCCCTCCGATGTTTATTTGTATAAAATATACAAACCCATTTTAACACTTATGACGAAAAAGTCAACAAATTGACGGTTGCGCAACAAAATGTATTATATCTTTGACATTTGTATTGCAAATCAATCGCGATTTTCAAACTGCAATTCATAGAGTTTGTGATAGTATCCCTTGTTTCTGAGCAACTGTTGGTGCGTGCCTTTCTCGATGATTCTGCCGTTTTGAAGCACGATAATTTGGTTGGCGTGCTGGATTGTCGAGAGCCTGTGCGCGACGACGAGCATAGTGCCGATATTGCGGATATTTTCGAGGGATTTTTGGATTACGACTTCGGTTTCGGTGTCGATATTTGCGGTTGCCTCGTCGAGAATGAGAATCTGCGGTTTGTGAAGCACCGTTCTTGCGAACGAGAGAAGTTGGCGTTGACCTTGCGAGAAGTTTTCGCCGCGTTCGATGACTTCCTCGTCGAGCCCGTGCTCCTGCGCAAATATGAAAGCGTCGGCGTTGACGTACTTGCACGCCGCCTCGATTTCCGCATCGGTGAACGACTCGTCGTTGAGAGTGATGTTGCTTCTAACCGTGCCGCTGAACAGGAACACGTCTTGTAGCATCTGTCCTATTCCTTTGCGCAAAGAATGGATATCGATTGTGCTTATATCTCTGTCGTCAATAAGAATCTGACCTTTTTGAATCTCGTAATTGCGCACGATGAGGGAAAGAATTGTGGTTTTCCCGGCGCCCGTCGCGCCGACAAACGCGCACGTTTCCTTCGGATTTATGGTGAAAGACACGTCTTTGAGGATCCAATCCTCGTCCTTGTACGCAAACCACACGTTCCTAAACTCGATTTTGCCCTCGAATTTGTCAACCGTCACGGCGTCTTCTCTGTCGCGGATTTCGGGTTTTACGTCCAGCAAATTGAACAACCTTTCGGAAGCGGTGGTCGCCTTTTGCAAGTTGTTGAGTTGGTCGGCGAGGTTTTGTATGGGGTTGAAGAACCTCGAAAGATACAGATAGAACGCAACTATCATGCCTGCGTCGAGCCCGAATTCCATACCCAGCCAAAACGTCACCGCAATGGAACTGATATACAAAAGCGTTATGAACGGACGGTATATGCCGAAGGCAAGCACGACGGCGTATCTGGATTTGCGCAAATTTTCGTTCTTTTGCAAAAACTCGTCGTCTTTCTTCTTTTGGCGGTTGAAAATCTGTATGATTTTCATACCCGACAGATTTTCGTTGAGGAATGTGTTGAGATCGGATATATATTGTCTTTCCTTTGTGAAGACCTTTCTTACGATTTTTCTGAACACGAACGAGGTGACAAACACCACGACGATAAACGCAAGCATCACAAGGGAGAGTTGCCAGGATATGTACAGCATAATGCCGTACACGCCCACGACCGTAAGCACGTTGCGGATTACGTTGACGATGACGTTTGTGAACAGGTCGGACATCGACGCCGTATAGGAAGCGACGCGCGTGACGAGAGAGCCGACGGGCATTTCGTCAAACTGATTCTGCGACAACTTTTCTATATGCTCGAAAACTTCGGTGCGAAGCGTGTAGATGATGTTTTGCCCTGCCTTTTGCAAAATCATGGATTCCCAGACGAGAAACGCTTGGTTGAACACGCCTATTGCGAGATAAGCAACCGCCATACCGATGATAAAATCGAGATTTATGCCGTCGGATTTGAGGTTGTTGGTGATTCTGCTCACGAAAAGCGGCAAAATGATGTCAAGCACCACGTTGACGAGGATGAGAAGCATTGCGCCGACAAATCTTACCGTTTCGGGCTTGAGATAATGCCATATGCGCTTATACATTTCTTTTGAAGGGATGTGGACGTCGCCTTTGAGTTTTTCGACTTCCGATTGCATTACGCCTCACCTCCTTCCACTTCTCTCTCGAGTTTTTGCAAGTACACCATTTTCTTGTAGGTCGGAGAGATTTCCTCTAGGCGTTGCGGCGTATCGAACGCTTCGACTTCGCCCTTGTCAAGCACGAGAATCTTGTCGAGGTGGGACACCGTGGACACGCGCGACGCGATGACGAGCGTAGTCTTGCCTTTGCGCCGACTTTGAATGTTTGCAAGGATAGTTTCTTCCGTCTTCACGTCGACTGCGGACACCGAGTCGTCCAAAATCATAATCGGCGCGTCTTTCATGTACGCGCGCGCGATGGATATACGCTGTTTTTGTCCGCCCGAAAGGGTCACGCCTCTCTCGCCGGACACGGTTTCGTATCCTTGCGTAAATTCTTCTATGTTGGAGTGAACGTCGGCAAATTTCGCCGCGTCATACACCCTGTCCATATCGAAATTCTCGCAGGAGAACGCGATGTTGTTTTTCACCTTGTCGCTGAAAAGGAAGTTGTCTTGCGGAACGTAGCCGATAGCGTTTCTGAGGCTGTCGATGTCGCAATCCATAATGTCGTGACCGTCAATGAAAACCTTGCCCTTTTCAACGTTGTAGAGGTGCAAAAGGGTGTTGACAAGCGTGGTTTTGCCGCTTCCTATCTTGCCGACGATTCCCACGCTTTCCCCTGCTTTGATTTCGACGCTTATGTTTTTAAGCACATTCGAATCGCTGTTCGGATATGCGAAAGAAAATCCGTCGAACTTGATTTCGCCCTTTACGTCTTCGAGAACGACGGCGTTTTGAGGGTTGCGAATTTCCTCTTCCTGGTCGAGGAAATCGGTTATACGCTTGAGGGACGCTTTCGAGCGCGAACGCATGGTCACCACTTGTCCGAGCGCAATCATAGGCCACACAAGAGTGTCGAAATATCCGACAAAGGTAATAAGTCCGCCTGCCGTCATATCTACCGTGTGACCGAATATCGAAACGGGCGAACCGGTGACGTATTTGTACACAAAATAGCCGCCCAGCCCCAAAATGAGAGCCATAATCGCCGATATAATAATTTCTATTATTGCGTCGAATATGACGGACACCTTGACGAGTTCGATGTTTGCGTCCTTGTTGCGTTTTGCGATTTTTGCAAAGGCGTGGAGTTGTTGCGTCTCCTTGACAAACGCCTTTATGACGCGTATTCCCGTGAAACTCTCTTGCGAAAAGTCGTAGAGTTTGTCAAATTCGTTTTGGCGTTGTTCCCATTTGAGCGCCATAAACTTTTCCACGAGCATACCCCATACGATAATCAGCGCGAGAGGTATCAAAAGAATGCAGGAAAGCGCCCAGTCGAGCGAGAACATTTTGTAGAGCGCAAGCACCGAAAGGAACATCGCGTCCACAAGCATAACCGAACCCCAACCGAAAAATTCCTCAATCGTTTCGAGGTCGGTGGTGAACCACGCCATAACCGAGCCGACTTTGTTTTCGTGATAGTAGCGTTGAGAAAGTCGTTCGCTTTTGAGAAACATATTGTGGCGCAAATCCGCCTCTATCCTCTGCGAGGCGTTGAATATGGAAAGTCGCCACATAATACGCCCGAAAAACATAACGAGCGCAACCACCATAACGCCGAGAATAATCTCTTTGAGCGCGCCATGATTGATTGTTCCGCCGTCGAACATATCCACGAGTTTTCCGAGATATTCGGGTATGAAAAGTTGGAACACGTCAACGGCGACGAGCCCGACAAGCCCTATAATGAACAACCACGAGTATTTGGCATAATATTTGTTGATGTATTTTCCAAACAGCATAGACTATAATTTTTTGCACAAAAATCCGTTCCTTTTGCGCGATATACCGACTTTTTGAAAAAGCGCACAGAAAACCCCGTTTGCCAAAACGCCGACAACTCGGATTTCGCCAAACGGGGTTTGATGTCAAACCCTCAAAATCGTTTTGGAAAAACGATTTCGATTTTTACATGATTTCGCGGTAGATAGCCTCGATTTCTTTCTTACCCCAAACTTGCGGACAGGGATAAAGAGGATTGGCTTCCGCATATGCGTGCGCAATCATACGGGGCAAACGCTCTTCTTCGATAAGTTTGCCGCCGTCGCGTGACAAAATCTTGGTGGGAATGTTCATCGAAGCGTTCATATCTTCAATCCATTTGATGAACAAATTTGCTTTTTCTTCGTTGGTAGTGCCGCCGAGATCGATGCAATCGGCAAGTTGTGCGAGTTTCTTGTGCGCGGATTTGCCGTATGCTTTCAAAACGTGCGGAAGGATGACCGCGTTTGCAAGACCGTGAGGTACGCCGTACTCGCCGCCGAGCGTGTGCGCGACTGCGTGGACATAGCCGACGTACGCGCGAGTGAACGCTTTGCCCGCAAGATATGCTGCCTTTTGCATTTCCACTCTTGCTTCGAGATCGTCGCCGTGGTCATAGGCTTGTTTGAGGTATTTGTGAATGAGTTGCACTGCCTCGATAGCCTCTTTCTTGGTTTGTTTCGTATTCTCGCCGCCGATGTACGCTTCAACTGCGTGAGTGAGAGCGTCCATACCCGTCGTAGATGTAAGGTGAGGCGGAAGGGATTTTGTGAGTTCGGGGTCCATAACGACGTATCTCGGGATGAGGAACGGGTCGTTGATGGGGTATTTTTCGTGCGTTTCGGGGTTGGAGATAACTGCGGCAAGCGTCGCTTCGCTGCCCGTGCCCGATGTCGTCGGAATTGCGACGAGCGGAGGAAGTTTGTGACCCGTGATCATAATCTTAAGCACGCCCTTCATTTGCGGAACGCTCTTTTTGGGGCAAGCAACTCTTGCGCCGATACCCTTTGCACAGTCCATTGCGCTGCCGCCGCCGAGTGCGACAATCGCGTCGCAGTTGTTTTCGTGATACATCTTGAGACCGTCTTCGATGTTTTGAATGGTCGGATTCGGAACGACGTCGTGGTAGCAGCAACTCTTCATGCCCTCCGCTTCGCACGCAGCCATAATGGGATCTGCCTTTCCGCTTGAAAAGAGGAATCCGTCGGTGACGATAAGAATGCTCTTAAAACCGTTGTCTTTCAAAAATTTGGGGAGTTGAGAGATACTGCCCGGACCGGACAAGGTCTTTTTGCATTGGTTCCACGGCAACAAATACATTGCCAAACGCATTGATTGCTGATAGATACGGCAACCCATCTTAGTAAAAATGTTCATTTTTTCCTCCGAATGCGGAAAAACCGCATATATTGAGTGTTAATTAATAGTATTTTAGCACCAAATATACAAATGCACAAGAAAATAATGAATATTTATTTGCGCCGAATGCAAAACACTTGTCACCCATCTTTTCAAGATGGCTTGACAAATATTTTGGCGCAAACGTCCTGTCACAAACAAATCAGAGCATTTGTTTGTGACGTAAGGGGTTGCAACTTTGAGGCGGCTCGGCAGTTGCAACGACGAAAGTTGATGCTCACAACGATTCTTCGTCGTTCCATAAATTACGGCTCCGCCTGTCTACGAGCAACGTTTGGGCGGCTACGAAACCGAATGAGTCGTTGTCATTCCGAGCGTAAGCGTGGGAATCCAGCGAAGCGAAATACCGCCTTGCGACTCCAATTCCGTCTGCGAAATTACACATTCCGTTTATAAGTAGGCTTCGAATAAGTGTTCGTTAAAAGTCCGCGATATAAATCGCGGACGACGGTTTTATTCCTTTTTATATTAAAAATTATAAAATACAACTTAAATTTAAAAACTGCGATATTTAGATGAAGAACGCGAAAGGCACGGCTTGAATCAAAACCCAGCGTACTGACGTACACGATTTTGAGGCAAGCCGTGCCTGACAAAGTTATTCGCTAAATAGCGCAGTTTTTATTTAAGTTCGGAGAAGTACTTGATCGTACGAACCATCTGAGAAGTGTAGCTGTTCTCGTT
>CAVKTQ010000044.1:0-13612 GCA_963659105.1 Firmicutes bacterium CAG:238
ATTGTCGAATCTCTGTATATCGTGCCGAAAACGCCGCCTGCAACAGCGCCTGCGTTGGCGTCGCCGATGTCGTCTGGGTCTATGCTGGCTTTGTTCGTTGCGTCCGAGTTGTTGACGACCGCTTCGACGGCAAACTTACCGTTCAGTTTCAAAGTCGTGTCCTTCACCGAAATTGTGACGGGATCTCCCACCTCTTCGAGGGAAGACTTCGCCAAAATCAATGAGCCTGCAAAACCTCCGACAATGCTCGATCCCGATTCTTTGTTAAGAGAGTTTGCAATGACGTTGGTGTCCTCGACGTCGACTACAAAGTCGTTTATTCTCGCATTCTGCACCACGCCTGCAAATCCGCCTGCCATCACTTTTGCGGATTTTCCGAGAGTAACGCCCGAAACGTTGCTGTACAACCCTTCGTACGAAACGTCGCTCCAATGCTCGACGTTTGACGCGCAAAATCCGAACACTCCGCCAACCGACAGCGACGCATTCGCCGTATATGCGGACACCGACACCTGCGAAACCACGCCGTCAAGCAACACGTTTTTGCCCGATGTGCCTGCAAGTCCGCCTGCATTGACTCTTGCGCCTTCTCCTTCTGCGGTTGCCGAATTGACCGTGTTGATTGCGATGAATCCGCCCACCTGTGCGTTGCGCACAATACAAGGCGAATTGCCGTCGCCGTAAATGTATGCAAAGAAGCCGTAGTCCGCAACGGATACGTCGTCTTCGTCTATTGAGACAAACTCATCCTCGACGAAACTTGTTCTCGTTATGCCGAGCGTAATCGAGTATCCGCCGAAATCGAAACATCCCTGAAACGGATATCCGCCCGAACGACGCGAGCCGAGTCCCGAAAAACTTTCATTATTTACAAAAAGGTTTGTAGTCAGACGGAAGTAACCGTGCGCAAGTTTGGAAACGTTCTGCGCGCTTTCGCCGAAAAGAGCATAATCGTCTAAACTTGCGTTGCCTTTGAAGATTCTCGACAAAGCGAGCAAATCTGCTTCCTGCGAAACGAGATAGGGGTTGCCGAAATATGCGCCCTTATCCTCTGCGTACGGTTCTCTCGTTTCAACGCTGATGTCGAAACTTTCGCTGTCCGGGACTGTCACCTCGTTGATTTGCGAGGTGTATTTCGTTCCGCCGATAGTGACTGAAGAAAATATTTTATCTTCGTTTACCACGCTGACGGTCACTTTCGCACCGGGTTTGGCTACATATCCGTTTTCCGTTTTTGTCACGTTGTCGCCGCTGACGTACACCGACGTGTATTTGTCGGCAGAAATGCCGATGTTCACTTTGTCCACCGTCGCGGAATATGTTTTCGGAGTAGCGAAAGACAGCGTAAGCGCACAAATCAACGCCAACACTGCCGCAACTGCCAATATTAAAATTATGTCGTTTGCCTTTTTTGTCATATCTTACATCTGCGAAAATACCGTTCCGTCATCGCTTATGCCCGAAATTTTTTCGAGCGTTTCCTCAACGTCGTCAACCACTCCCGTTATCTTCACCGAACATGCGCCCGTGACGTAAAAGTACATGTATACGTCTGCGCCGGGGTCGATTGTAAACGTGTATTCTCTCTTGCCCGTTTCGCACTTTTGTCCGTACATTTCGTTAAAGCGATATGCGTCGAACACAACGTTGTCGTCAAGCGAGATTTTTATCGTTGCCTTGTACTTCGCACCTGCGACGACGTCGGAGTTTTTGACAAAGTCGATTGCGGATTTGAGATTGACCGTTTTTTCGACGTATCCTTGATACGTTGCGCTCGCAACGCCTGCGGAAAGTCTTGTTTCCGTGGCGTTTATCGTAAAAACTTTCGTATCTTTGTACGGCTCGCTCGTTTCGATGATTATCGAGAGTTTCTCGATGCTGTCTGAACCGAATTCGCCTGCGTCGGTTTTTCTTGCGATTTTGAGGAGAAACGTCTTTCGATTTTTCTCGTTTGCGCTCAAAAACGCAAGCGTCTTGAGTTGTTCGTCGGTGTACTCGTTGCCCTGCTCGTCAACGATTGTAACCGTATATTTGTCGCTGTCTTTATCAAGGGCAAAACTATTTCCCCAAGCGTCTTGAACGCTCCCTTTTTCGATTTCCGCAGCCGTCGGCACTCTAAGCACAAAACGCACGTTGCGCTTTGAAATCTTCTCGTCGGTAAAATTTCCCACGTTCACCGAAATATATCCGACTTTTCCGTCTGCGCCGTCTCTTATGACCGCCGTCTGTCCGTCTCCGTCGTGCGACAAAACAAAATCCGTATACACTCCGACGATGTGCTTTTCGTCGTCAAACACATATTTAGACACCGTAACGCCCGCAAAAACCAAGATGAGAACGAGCGCGCAAATGAGGATAAACAGTTGCCGATATCTGATTTTTTGCATCGCTCGCCTCCTTTGTTATTTTGCGCCTGCAAGTTTAATATTTCTGCGCTTGTTCGCAAGTCATATTTATATCGAAGTATAATCTTGCGCCCGCGTAATTTTCCGTATCCGAATTTTGTTTCGGCAACGTGAAGGACACATGATATACATTCTCGGACACTGCCTGATTGTACGGTTGGAGATAAAATCCCGTTTTGTTTACGATTTCGTCCCCGTTTTGTTCGATGCAGAGCGTGTATCCCGTATAATCCACCTCGCCGCTATCGCTCGAAGAAGGACGCACCTGACTTTCGTTCTGCTTGTCGTTTCCTCGCAAAATTTGCAGATATCCGCCGTTTTTTACGCCGTCTTCGTCGGAGTATGCCTTCCAGCCCTCGAAATACTCGTTTCCGACGCTGTTCGAATCGGTAAAAATCATTTCGAGCCTGACAGTGATTGCAAGCGTAACTTGCAAAAGAACTTCGTTTTTCGACGTGCCGTCCGCATCCGATATCACAAAATAATAGTCGATTATATCTTGCGGCTCGACATCCTTCACCGTAACGGTTTCCTCGTTTCTGTCAAAGGCGACTCTTTCTTTGTTGCCCTCGCTGTCTGTGCGGTATATCTCCTTAAAACCGAGTCTTGCGACCGTTGAAGCCACATATGCGTCGTTGCCGTTTTGGTTGAAATCATCGCGGTACTTCGCAAAAGTCACCGCTCCAAAAGAAAGCGTGACCGCAATCGCCAGTACGAGTGCCAATATCGCAAGTTTATAGTTGCGCGTCATACAGCACCCCGAAATTCTGCGTTTTGCTCGCCACGATCCCGATTGCGATGAGAATAAAAGTTACCGCAACCACAAAAACGATGCCCGTCGATGTTCTGAGCCACTCGATTACAAACCCTGCTTGAGGAATCATTATCATCACTTTGCCGACAATCTGCCCCGCATACACGGGATCCGGATCTTCGGAATTGTTTGCGTCGCCTTTTGTGTAAAACCTATCCCCTTCGGTGCGAACAATGCGGTGAGTCACCGACACGCTCTCGCCTTGAGGGAAATATGTCACTACGTCGTTCAAGACGTAGGAATCCTCTTTTTTGATGATCACCGCGTCGCCCGCGTCGAGAGTTCCCGACATGGACGACGTTGCAATCACCAACAGCGAATAACCGAACAGGGAGGGAACGTCCGATTTTTTGATGAATCTGTCATACGCAAGCGCGCATGCGGTAAAAGCAAGCACTGCGATAAGAAGAATCAAAACGATTCTTCCGAGAGCGGCGCAAACGCTCTTTATTATATCGAGTGTCGATTTTTCCGTTTTTTTCATCATTCGCTTATACGATCCGACGCAGATTGCGCCGTTATCTCCGTTGTGTTTGTATTTCATGCAGGCGCATAGCGTCGCCTGCGTAGTTTTCGTTTTCAAAAATTCATTCCGTGCCGCGCCGTAGCGGTGACATAGAAGAAATATGTTTCGCCGCGTCGCCAGAACGTCGTTTTGACATCCAAGCCATTAAACGACAATGCCGTCGTCAAAAGCGCGACAACGTTTATTACGTCATTGAATTGACGTGCAATCCGATTGATTTGGATTAACTTTGCGACCTATTATCGCCACGATTTACGCACGGATTGCGTCCGCCGCATGACAGACGCAATCCGACGACGTATTTGATTGGTTGTTATCTTTCGATTTGCTGGACAGATACGTTGAGCGTAAATTTGACGGTAAGTTTGCTTGCGTCTGCATCGACAGCCACTCCACCGACCTTGACGTCGGTCTTGCCCGAAGCAAGAAGTCCGAGCGCGGTGTCCGCCTCGTCGTTGCCGCCTTCAAAAGCCCACGCCCAAGTCAAAGTATAATTCTTGCCGACGGTTTCACCGGGATTGACTTCGACGTTCTGAACCTTATTGAGCTCTGCAGCGACTGCCTCGAGAGTTCCGTTTGAAACAACGTCGGTTGTGCCGTCGTTCAAAGTCCATTTGACGGGCTTGTAAGCGTTATCTCCGTATGTCAACACAACGTCCTGAACGTCACTGACCACGATGTTGAGTTTGGATGCGACTTCAGCCGTGCCGTTGACCGTGAAAGTCATAGAACCCGTAGTTCCGGGAGCGACAACATTCTGATCGTCTGCCGCCTTCACTTCGAGTTGCGCTGCGTCGGTATTCGTAGAAACAACGTTAGCCTTGTAGTTTTTGCCGAAGAGGTTGCTCGTATCGGTGCTTACCGTATAGCCCCATTTTGCAACTGCCGCTTCACCGTTGCTGCTTCCGCTTGTAACGTACTTTGCAAGAGAATATCCGCCGATGGCAAGAAGAAGTACGAGCGCAACAAGCAAAGCGACGATCGCAACTGTAAATCTGCGTTTGTCATAATTTGATTGTGTCATTTGTTTGACCTCCAAAATATAATTCCTTTGTGATTTCAAAAAGCGGCAGGAAAACAAAAAACCCGGTTGCAACAAGCACTTTCGTGCATTTGCAACCGGGCGAACTTCATATCAAAGTCCCTTGGTTTTGCGTCATCGTCTCACGGCGATTTTGCCAAAAAAGGTTTTTATTTTCGAGCATCCGCTCATTTGAGACCAAATGTTAGCATACCAAAATTTCATTGTCAAGCATATTCATCCACTTTTTTAACATTAATCGATGCAAACAAAGAACTGCGCTCTCAATTCCTTGCAAAAGTGCAGCACGGAATATAAGCTACCAAACACCGGCAGATTTGTTTGAACAAGAATTAAACAAAGTGTTGCACTTGGTTTGACAAATCACCACATTCTTTTACATTTTCTATTCTTTTACATTTTCTCTTTTATAATATTCATATAGTTTATAAATTATGTCTGAATGTGACCGTAACCGTCGTGCCGACGCCGAGTTTAGAGGTGAGGGACAAATCGGCGTTGTAGAGCGTGCAGATATGCTTCACGATTGCAAGACCGAGTCCCGTGCCGCCCGTTTCGCGAGAGCGAGATTTGTTGACTCGATAGAATCTTTCGAATATACGCTGTTGGTGCTTCTCTTCGATGCCGATGCCGTCGTCTGCAACGGTGAGCGTAGTATGCGACGCGTCGGGCGAGACTGTCACTTTCACGAATCCGCCGCTACGGTTGTACTTCACGCCGTTTTCCACAAGATTTTTGACAAGTTCTATTGCGTGTTCCCTTTCCATTTTGACGATTGCGTCGCCGTCAACGGATATTTTTACGTTCTTTTCGGCGGCAATCGGCGCAAGACTTTCTTTTACGCTTTGTGCGATTTGCGCGAGGCTCACGTCCTCGGGATTTACGCCTTTTTGCGATTCGAGTTCGCTCAAATCGAGCATATCTTTGAGCAGAGCGATTATTCTTGTGACTTCCTTGTCGATTTTATCGGACAGAGCCTTTGTTTCATGCTCGCTTGTTTGCAGTCCGATGATATCGTTGAATCCCTTGATTGCGGTGAGCGGCGTTTTAAGCTCGTGCGAGGCGTTGGCAAAGAACTCGCTTCTTGTTTTCTCGCTTGTTTTAATAGCAGTGATGTCGCTCAAAACCAACACTGCCGTCTCGTTTTCGAGCGCACGCGCGGAAACCATATAAAATTTTCCGCCGACGGCATATTCGAAATCGCAATTTACGCCGTTTACGAGACAATTTTCAACGTTTGACGAAAAATCCTTGTCGGCGGTGAGTATCGTATGATTTTTGCCGACGCCGTCTTTAAGGTCAAACACTGCGCAGGCGTTCTTGTTCATAGAAACTATATTTCCCTCTTTGTTCAAAACGACGATTCCGTCGGATATATTGTCGAGGATATAGTCGAGTTTTTGCTTGTCGTCCGACTCTCTGCGCATAGAATCGCGAAGTTTTTCGCTCACGTCGTTTATCTCGACGAGAATTGCGTTGATTTCCTTGTCGTTTGACGAGGGAATGGACGGAACGTACGAGCCGTTTTTGACCGCTTCGAGATTGGTTTTTACGTCTTTGAGCGGTTTGAGGATTCCGTTTGAAGCCGCAACGCTCGCAAAATACGACACCACAAGCACACCTATAAGCACGCACACCATGACGACTATGCTTTTTTCGACGTAACCCTTTACGCTCTCGACCGCAATCGCAACTCGCACGAAAACGTAACTGTCGCCGACGTCCGCTTTTACGGCGTAATACACCATATCCTTTTTGAGCGTATCGCTGTATCTCGTGACAACTTGGGGCGAGCCTTTGAGCGCGTTTTGGATTTCCTCTCTGTCGAGGTGTTGAACGCCGATTGCGTCCGCGCTTTGGCTGTCCTTTATCGCAATGCCGGTTGCGTCGACTATTGTCAGGCGAATATGCGACGGCACGTTTCGGGTTATGTTGTCATTGTAGTTTGCGGCATAAATATTTGCGACGTCCACGATTTCTTTTTTTGCCTCGTCCAAGCGTTCGTCGCGCGCCACCGACAGCCCCGAAAAGAATATCGCCAAGATTGCAACGGTCAAAATGATGACGTTGAATAAAACAAGTTTGTTTTTCATTTCAGTACATACCCCACGCCTCGCACGGTTTCGATTTGAGCCGTCGAATCGGCAAGCAGTTTTCTCAAATCCGCAATATGAATATCGAGCGTTCTCGTTTCGCCGTAGTTGTCGCCCCATACGCTGTCGAGAAGCGTATTGCGCGAAAGCACGTTTTGAGAGTTTTGAACGAGCAGTTTCAAAAGTTCGTATTGCTTCAAAGTGAGTTTCTTTTTCTCGCCCGAGATATTCACGCAATGAGTCGAATCGTCGATACAAATATCCTTGTATGCAATCGCGCTCTTTTGCGATTTGCGAAGTTTTGCGTTGATTCTGGCAATCAGTTCCAACACGCCGAACGGCTTTGCAAGGTAATCGTCCGCGCCCAAATCGAGCCCTCGCACCTTGTCGATTTCGGTGGATTTTGCCGAAACCATAATCACGGGAATGCCGCTCGTTTGCGAGTTGCTCTTCAACGCTTTGAGAATCTCGTATCCGTCAAAACCGTCGAGCATTATGTCCAAAATCGCGAGGTCGCATTTTTTTGCAAAAAGCGCGCTCAAAAAGTCCTCTCCGTTTGAAAAGCACTCGATTTCGAAACCTGCGTTTTTAAGCGCATAGGCATATACATCGCGTATGGATTGTTCGTCGTCAACTGCATAAATAAGGCGTTTATTTTCCATTTTCTCACCGTAAAGCGTCCGTTGTGTATTTTGCTCAACTTTGGCTGTGATATCCCGTCACCGCATATTCCGCCCATTCGCCTATGTTTACGGCGTGGTCGCCTATGCGTTCGAGGTACTTTGCTATCATCATAAAAAGTATTGCCTGTTCGGCGTTTTCGGGGTTCTTTTTTATGAGTTCCACAAGGTCGGATTTGACGATTTCAAACAACTCGTCCACCCTGTCGTCGCGCTTGTCGAGCCCTCTTGCAGTGTCCAAATCTCTGTTGATATAACTCGACACGCCGTCCTTGACCATACCGATTGCAAGTTTGGACATAAGTTCGATATGCTCGGGTTCTTTGATAAATTTATCGTCCTTGAATTGCAAACTTATCTCGGAAATATCTGCGGCTTGGTCGGCTATGCGCTCGAGGTCTGTTATCATTTTCAAAGCCGCCGACACGTCTCGAAAATCGCTTGCGACGGGGTGCTCCATAAGCAGAATTTTGAGGCAATCCTGCTCGATTTCTCTTTGTTCGTCGTCGATGTTTTTGTCCTCTTCGATGACTTCTTTTGCAAGGTCTTTGTCAAGATGTTTGAGTGCTTTTATGGACTTTTCGATTGCGATTTGCGTGTCGTGACACATCGCCACGAGTTTGTTGAACACAAGATTTAGTTCCTGTTCGTATTTGTTTCTTATACTCATAGTTTATCTGTAATTCCTCCTTATATCAAGCGATTTTTCGCATATAGTTTCTGATTGGCATTATGTTTTTTCATAGTGGAGACGGCGCCCTTTCTTTGCGATATCAACCGAATCTTCCCGTGATGTAGTTTTCTGTGCGCTTGTCGCAAGGCGATGAAAAGATTTGTTCGGTGTCGCCGTATTCCACAAGTTCGCCGAGTAGGAAAAACGCCGTCTTGTCCGCGATTCTCGTTGCCTGTTGCATATTGTGCGTGACAATGACGATTGTCGTCGATTTTGCAAGTTCGTCGCAAAGTTCCTCGATTTTGCCCGTAGATATGGGATCGAGCGCGCTTGTCGGCTCGTCCATAAGCAGAATTTTCGGTTTGACGGCAAGGGCGCGCGCTATGCAAAGTCGTTGCTGTTGTCCGCCCGAAAGTCCGAGTGCGGATTTGTCGAGACGGTCTTTGAGTTCCTCCCACATCGACGCGTCTTTGAGGGATTGTTCCACAATCTCGTCGAGTTGCGCCTTCTTGTGAATACCTATCGTTCTCGGCCCGTACGCCACGTTGTCGTACACGCTCATAGGAAACGGATTGGGCTTTTGAAACACCATACCCACGTTGCGGCGCAGTTCGTTAACGTCGATTTTGCCGTAAATATCCACGTCGCCCACGAGAAATTTCCCTTCGATTTTGCAACCGTCCACGAGGTCGTTCATACGGTTGAAGCATTTGAGAAAAGTGGACTTTCCGCACCCCGACGGACCTATGAACGCCGTGACTTGCCGCTTCGGAATTTCTATATTCACGTTTTTGAGCGCTTGAAAATCTCCGTAATGCAAGTTTGCGTTTTCAACGGAAATATTCTGTCCGAATTCAAGCGTTTTTTGCTGTTTTTTTGCCATCTATTTTACCTCTTATTTTTGAGAATAAGCCTTGATTTGCGTTTGTCGTACCGCCGAGTTTTCTCGACAGTTTACCGCCTATGAGTTCGGCAAGCAAGTTGAGCGCAAGCACTATGACGATAAGCACGACAGCCGTTGCGTACGCCTCGTTCATATACCACCCCTCGCCCGAAAGTTGATATAGCGCAACCGCAAGCGTTGCGCCGCTGTCCGTCACGCCCTTGGGAATTCCGCCTATGACCGAACCCATCGTATAAAGGAAAGGCGCAGATTCGCTTATCACTCTGCCCATCGTCAGAATGACCGCCGAGATTATGCCCGGCATTGCCGAGGGAAGCACCACTTTGAATATGGTGCGCAACTTTCCTGCGCCCATTGCAAAACTCCCCTCTCGAAGCATATCGGGCACGGACTTCAAACTCTCCTCCGTCGAACATACGATTGTCGGCAGAAGCATTATGCTCACAGTGCAAACGCCTGCGATTATGCTGCTCGTCCCCGTGAACCACTGCTTGAACGTTATCATACCGAACAGACCGTAAACTATGGACGGAACGCCCGAAAGCACGTTTATGGCAGTGCGGATTATCTTGATGAAAAAGTTGCGCTTTTTGGTGTATTCGTTGAGAAAAATCGCCGTCATTATTCCTATCGGAACGGAAATCAAAAGGCTCAAAACAACAGTATAAAGCGTCGTGACGATTGCGGGGAGTATGGTGACTTTGCCGCCGAATTCGTACTTGCCGTAGATGAGTTCAGGTTTTCGTATGAGTTCGGGAAAGCCTTTGACGAATATAAATCCTATGACAAGCACAAGCACCGCCGTTGCGACAATCCCCGAGCCGATTGCAAAAACTTTTGCAATGTCTGTCGAATGAATTTTGTGCATAAAAGCACTGTAACCGTACTTTATCTGCCTAAAAACTGTTGTTAAACTATTGTTTTTGCGATTTTCTCGTTTTTTTATCCTTTTTGTGGCAACGTTTTTCACAACCCGCTTCGACACGAGATCGAACACGACGTTTACAACGAGAATAAACACCAAAAGCACCGCGCCCGTCGCAATCAACGCGCCCTCTTGCAACTCGCCTGCATACCCCATTTCGAGAACGATGTTTGCCGTAAGCACGCGGAAGGACGAGAACAGTCCGTCCGGATAAGTCACCGAGTTCCCAGCAACCATGACGACAGCCATAGTTTCACCCAGCGCGCGACCTATGCCCAAAACCAAAGAGGCGGTTATGCCCGAACGAGCCGCAGGCGACATAATGTGAAACACCGTTTCGCTGTGCGTCGCGCCCGTTGCGAGCGAGCCTTCGTAATAACTTTTCGGCACTGCTTCGAGACTTGTGCGCGACAAAGATACGACGGTCGGAAGAATCATTATGCCGAGTATGAGCGACGTTGCCAAAAGTCCGCTGCCGTTGTTCGGCGCAATGCTTGAAAGAAGGGGAAGCAAAAATACGATTCCGAAAAATCCGTATACGACGGACGGTATGCCTGCAAGAAGATTAATGACGGACGAGAGGGGGTTTTTGAGGAATTTCGGGCAGTAAAACGCAAGGAAAATCGCCGTGAAATATCCGAGCGTTCCGCCGATTATCAGTGCGCCCGCCGTTGCGGAGAGCGTGCCGACAATCATCGTGAATATGCCGTAACTCCCGGCAGCCGAGCCGCCGTATACGTCGTCTTTGTCGGGCATCCACTTGTCGCCGAAAAGGAAGTCGAAAAAGCCTATCTCTTTGAGCGCAGGCACGCTTTTTGCAATCAGAAACGCGAAAATCGCAACGACGGAGATTGTGCAGACAACCGCCGCCGATGTGAATACGCTTTTGCCTATTTTGTCTTTGATTCTGTTTGCGCTCATAATTAGCCGAGTTGACTGAATTTGGTGATTTCGCCCGTATAGATTTTGTAGAGTTCGGCAAGCGTCAAATCTTCTACGCTCGCGTTGTCTTTGTTGACTATGACCGCAACGGCGTCGAGGCAGACGTTGAAACTGTCGATTCCATCCTTATCCACCGCCGCAGAAGAAAGACCGATCACATTGCCGCCGTTGTCGTCCTCAACCGCCTTGCGCCCTACCGATGAGCCTTCGAGTTGGATGTCGAACACATCGCTTGCGTTCACGCCGTAAAGGTTTGCATATGTTTTTGCCGCCGCATTGATGAGTTTTTCCATAGAGGTCGAGCCGCGCACGACGATTTTGTCGCCCGAAGGAAGCGTCGACTGCTTTTCATAAGTTCCGACCGCTATCGCTTGCTTGCCCTCGTTTGCTCTCTTTGCGCCGTCGGAGAGGAAAATCGTTCCCACGTCTTCGCTGTCGCAAATGTCTTCGAGTGCGTCGCTCTTGAGATATTTCATAAAGTCTGCAACCCTTGCGGAAAGTTCGGTTTTGTTTGTAGTCATAAACACGAACGGACGTTGAATTTTGTACGTTCCGTCAAGCACGGTTTGTTTGCTCGGCACAACGCCTGCAACCTTTACCACTTTGACCGAATCGTTCACCGAGCCGAGCGAAACGTAGCCGATTGCCTGTTTGTCCGATTGCACCGCCGACAGAACCGTGCCCGTCTTGCTCTGTACGTTTGCTTTCGATGTCGTGCGGAACACGGTTTTTCCGTTTTCGTCCTTTTCATTGAGGTAGTGCGTGCCGTCGGTGACAACCTTGTCGAACGCCTCGCGAGTGCCGCTGCTCTGCTCTCTTGCAATAACGGTTATGTCCTTGTCGGGATTAAAGCCCGCATTGCACGCAACCAGCGATACCGCCGTGACCAAAACGAGTGCGATTGCTATGGCAATTAAGATTGATTTTTTCATAAGTTGCTCCTTGATTTAAGTTTGCAATCCAAGTATACCTTCTTCAAAATCGCATTGCCATCCACGTTTGGTAAGGTAAATGTAAAGTTTGTGTAAATTCGCAAAGATTCGGACCTTTTGATTTGGCAATCACGCTATGCTAAACAATGTTATAAATATTCTCGAAGCACACTGAACATATTTAATAAACATACAAAACTAAAAAACAAAATAAAGCAAAAATTTACATATTATGTCTTGAAAAATCATTGATTATGTGGTATATTTTTATTGTAAAAATCACAAAAACGTGATAATATGCCGTTGTAAAAATTGCGAAAACGTGATACGGGAGTGTGTATGAAACGCAAAATCTTTGATAAATTAGTGGAATGGAAGCAATCTTCAAATGGGCAAACCGCTCTTTTAATCGACGGCGCAAGACGTGTCGGCAAAAGTTATATTACAGAAAAATTTGCACAAAAATATTACAAATCGTATATGGTCATTGATTTTAACAAAGTCGGAAACGACGTCAAGAATTTATTCGACGCATATCTGAACGATTTGGACACATTCTTTGTGTATTTGAGCGCATATTTCAACACCAAACTATATCCGCGAGAATCGTTGATTATTTTCGACGAGGTTCAAATGTTTCCGCGAGCGCGCGCCGCTATAAAATATCTCGTTGAGGACGGTAGATTCGATTATATCGAAACAGGCTCGCTCGTTTCCATAAAAAAGAATGTCAAAAATATTGTCATTCCATCCGAAGAGAGACACATGAAAATGTACCCTATGGATTTTGAAGAGTTTTTGTGGGCGATGGGAAACGACACGCTTATGGATTTAATCCGCAAAAATTATTACGACAGAAAACCAATGGGACAGGCGCTCCACAGAAAAGCAATGGATTATTTCCGTCAATATATGATTGTGGGCGGAATGCCTCAAGCGGTTGAAAAATATGTAAACACCAAGGATTTCAATGAGGTAGATGCCGTAAAAAGAGATATCTTGACCTTGTATAGAAATGACATCGGCAAACACGCCGAAGGATACGAGGTTAAGGTTCAAAGCATATTTGACGAGATACCATCGCAACTGCAAAAACACGAGAAAAAGTTTAAACTTTCGTCCATAAAAAAAGAAGCGCGCTTCCGTGAATACGAAGACGCTTTGTTCTGGCTTGATGATGCAATGATAGTCAACAACTGTTACAATTCCGCCGAGCCTAACATAGGGTTGAAACTGAATATGGACAGAACAACACTCAAATGCTATATGGCGGACACGGGACTTCTTATAAGCCACGCTTTCGACGAAAAAGGCATTGTCGAAGAAGAAATATACAAAAAATTGCTTTTTGACAAGTTGGAAGTGAACAAAGGCATGCTTGTTGAAAACATCGTTGCGCAAATGCTAGTTGCGTCGGGACACAAATTGTATTTCTATTCAAGCACATCACAAAACGGCTCTGCATCGAGAATGGAGATAGATTTTTTGATTGCAAAAAGCAAAGTCACCAACAGACACAACATATCGCCGATAGAAGTAAAATCAAGCAAACATTACACTCTCAATTCCTTGCAAAAGTTCTGCGTAAAATATGCAGAACAAACCGCAACACCTTATGTAATCCACACTTCCGATTATAAAGAAGAATCGGGCATAACATATCTACCAATTTATAT
>CAVKTQ010000045.1:0-13345 GCA_963659105.1 Firmicutes bacterium CAG:238
AGGTATTTGTCGGCGTATTCCTTTGCGTTCGACAAAATTTGCGCGTCGATTTCGAGCGAAAACATCGGCGTAAGCGAGCGACCGCTCTGCTTTACGCCCAAAAAGTCGCCTGCGCCGCGCATCTGGAAGTCAACTTCGGCAAGATATTGACCGTCATTGGATTTTTCAAGAGTTCGAAGCCTCTCGATTGCCTTTTCGCCCTTGTTTGAGGAATACAATATGCAATGCGCCTCGCTTCCGTCCCTGCCCACTCTGCCTCGAAGTTGGTGCAAAGAGGAAAGCCCGAATCTGTCCGCATTCAAAATGAGTATATCGGTTGCCTTGGTATCGATTCCGACTTCGATGACGCTCGTTGCGACCAAAAGCCTCGTGTTGCCATGCGAAAACTCGTTCATAGCACGCTCTTTTTCCTCGTTTTTTAGTTTTCCGTGAATGACGGAAACTGCAAAATCCTCAAATAGATTGCCGAAATCACGCATAAAACTCTCAATCGACATAAGGTTGTTGCCCTCTGCGTCGAATATGGACGGACAAACGATAAACGCTTGTTTTCCCTCTTTGAGTTTTTGCACGATAAACTCTACGGATGATTGCAAATCTTCATATACCGACGTTATCACGTTCGTTTGCGCTTCCGCGCGCTTTTCTATGCGTGAAATTGCAATATCCTCGTAAAAAGTAAGCGCCATCGAGCGAGGAATCGGCGTTGCGGTGAGGCTCAACACGTCGCATGCGCCCTTTCTTTCCAACTTTGCCCTGTCGTTTACGCCGAATCTATGCTGTTCGTCTATAACCGCCAAAGCGAGATTTTTGTATTCCACGTCATCGGATACAAGCGAATTTGTGCCGATAACGCATTGATAATAACCGTTTTTAAGCCCTGCAAGCACGTTCTTTCTCTCGCTCTGCGTGCAGGAACTCGTAAGCAACGCAAATCGTATGCCCGTTGCCTTTGCCACATTTGCAAACTTCTTTGCGTGTTGAGTTGCAAGAATTTCGGTGGGTGCCATAAGCGCGGCTTGTTTTCCGCCCTTTGCCGCCGCGCACATCGCAAAGAACGCAACCGCGGTTTTTCCGCTTCCAACGTCGCCGCTTATTATTCTCGACATATATTTGCTTGAACGCATATCGGACATAATATCTTCAAATGCCTCTTCTTGTGAGGATGTCGGAGCAAAAGAAAGCACATTTTTGTAGTCAACTATTCTAAAATTGTCGAAATTATAAAATACTTTTCTTGTTTTTTGAGCATTATTGCGCATTTTTTTGTATATCGACAGCACGATTGCAAGGTCGAGCGACGCAAGAGAATCTATCGCCCTTTCGGCAATATTTATGCTTGTAGGTCTGTGCGCCGCCTCGAAACACAGCGCGAAATCTCTGTTGATTTTTGCAAGATTGCCCACATACGTCGCGCCCTTCACGCTGTCGAGCGCAGAGTAAACGATGTTCTTAAAAGCGTTCTGCCCCATCGCTGCGCCAAGCGGATAGAGCGTGTAAATGCCGTCGAGTTTTGAAATCTTCTCTGTTTTTTCAAGAGACGGATTCAAAACCGTAAGCGAGCCTTGATCGTTTGATAGCCTTGCGAGCATTCTGTACGACTGTCCGACTGAAAATCCGTCGTGCAAAAAAGGCATGTTGTAAAACATCGCCTTAAAATATATTTTGTTGTTTGCAAGATTGTCGCTGAATATGACGAAAAAGGACTTCGTTTTCGAGCGAGTCACGCTCGACACGCTCTCCACTCTGCCTTCGAACAATGCAAGTTGCCCTGCCTGCGCCTCGAGAACTTTTATAGGACTTTTGAGGTCGATATACTTGCGCGGCAAAAAAGAAAAGACCTCGAATACGGAATGTATGTCAAGGTCGTTTAGTTTTTTTATCGTTGCGTCACCGACGCCTTTTACATCTCGCAACGTAAGCATTTTATTCTGCGGAAATTATGTAGAAATAGTGCGGTTGTCCGCCCGCATAGCAAGCGGTTTCGAGCCAGTCGAATTCCTCGGAAACCTTTTGGACAAGCGCGTTTGCTTCGTCGTCGGATATGTCTTTGCCGTAATAGAGAGTGAGCATATCCTTGTCCTTTGCGATTTTTCTTATCGTATCAAGGGTCGTTTCTTCGATGCTTTGGCTTTTTGCGACGATTTTCTTTTCGCAAATGCCGATTATATCGCCCTCTTTGACGGAATATCTGTTCATACGAGTCGAACGAACGGCGTGCGTAATCTCTGCGCAAGTCACTTCTCGCATCGCAACGCACATATTTTCATAATTATCTTCGGGTGTGGAATCGGAGTCGAAGGCGAGCGAAGCGGAAATACCCTCCGGCATATTTGTCGTCGGAATGACGTACACTTCGGCTTTTGCGAGTTCCTTTGCCTGATTTGCTGCGAGGATGATATTCGAGTTGTTGGGAAGCACAAACACGTTTTTTGCTTTTGCGTCGTTGACCGCTTTGAGAATGTCGTCAACGCTCGGATTCATCGTCTGACCGCCCTCGACCACGATATCCACCATCAAATCCTTGAAAATGTTTGCCATACCCTCGCCCGAACAGATGGAAATCATAGCGTATTCTTTGAGAGGTTCTTCCTCCTCGGGCTTGTCGTTTGCGTGGATTTTGCGGTTTTGTTCGAGCATATTCTCGATTTTCACGCCGTCGAGTTCGCCAAGTCCCAAAGCCGCTTTCAACGCTCTGTCGGGATGATTGGTGTGAACGTGTGTTTTCACGAGGTCGGTGTCGCCGATGACAAGCACGCAATCGCCGATTGTCATAAGATAATCTCTGTATTTGTTGATTGCGGCGGTCGTAACCTCGTTTTTGAGGTGCGTGATGAAATATTCCGTGCAATATTGGAAGGTTATGTGTTCATAGTCGTTTTCGAGCGGATCGAACTGTTCGCTCAAAGAGACAAGCGGCGCGCTTTCCGCCGTAGCGACTTTTCCGCCGCTGATAAGCACGAGTTCCTCGCCTACAAGCGTGCGATACATGCCGTCAAACACCGTGACAAGTCCTCTTCCGCCTGCGTCCACGACGCCTGCTTTTTTGAGGACGGGAAGCATATCGGGGGTCTTTTGCAGAATTTCCTCGCCTGCTTCTATAACTCGTTTAAGGAAGGATTCAAATTCGATTTTTTTGCCTTTCGACGCACTTTGCGCTTCTTCCGCCATTGCTCTGACGACTGTCAAAATGGTGCCTTCCTTGGGCTTCGTGACTGCGCTGTACGCAATTTCCGTACCCTTTTTCAGACATTCGGCAAAAGTTTTGGGCGAGAGGTCGGCTTTGCCTTCGAGAGCCACCGCAAATCCTCTGAAAATTTGAGAAGATATAACGCCCGAATTGCCCCTTGCGCCTTTGAGCGCGCCTTTTGAAAATGCGAGCGCGATTTCGTCTATGAGCAAAGAACCGCAAGCGTTTGCCTCTCTCACTGCCGACGCAAGCGTGAGCGACATATTGGTGCCGGTATCGCCGTCGGGAACGGGAAATACGTTGAGTTCGTCAACGATAGCCCTGTTCATTTCAAGAGCCTTTGCGCCGCCTTGCAGCATATCTTTGAATTTTAATCCGTCAATTCTTATCATCTTTTTATATACCTATCACACGCGAATGCCCACCACGTTGACGTGAACGCGCTTAACGCGCATACCCGTGAACGTTTCAAGCGAGAACTTGACCGCATCCGCAAGGGACTTTTTGACTGCTTCTATATTCACTCCAAGTTTCAATATGACAAACAACTCGACATATATAAGGTCGTCCACAGTCTGAACGAGCGCGCCTTTGCCGAGTTGATTTTTTCCGAGAAGTTGGCTTATATTATCGCTAAAACGGCGTGAAACCAAATCCACCACGCCGTAACAATCCTGAGCCGAGTGACTTGCTATAATCTGCATAGCCTCATCGCTCACGGAAATTTTGCCAAACTTGTTTGAAGTTGAAAGCGACATATCAATTCCTTTTTTAAAATATTACTATATAAGATAATTTTTTGCAACTAAATGACAAATTTTATGCAAATCAGTTGCAAAACCCATTTATATTTGTTAGAATATCAATCGTTCAAATTAGGAGGTACAGTATATGTCCAGAGTTTGTAGTGTATGCGGAAAAGGCAGAATGAGCGGCAACGCAGTCAGCCACAGCAACAGAAAGACAAGACGCAGTTGGGCGCCCAACGTTCAAAAAGTCAAAGTCAATACACCGACCGGCGGAGTTGAAGAAACTTACGTTTGCACGCATTGTCTTCGTTCCGGCAAAGTTGACCGTGCGTAATTCCTTCTGAATAATGTAGCAATCAACGTTAGCCTTCCGAAAGGAAGGCGTTTTTTTGTTGTAAAAAACTTTATTTTTCGCTGTTGCGAAAGGATTAACTTTTTATATTCACTTCTTCTCTTTGTCTTTTTTCACAAAGAGTTTAAGGATTGTCTTGACAAATTTGGGCGGATTTACGCAAATGATTTTGTTCATACTTCACCTCGTTTTTTACAAGGTATGAATTGAAAGCGCAAGACGTTACAAAAGAAAAACGAACCGCAAAAGATTCGTTTTCAAACTATATTCGGCATAACTATTTCTTGGGTATTTGCAGCGGCAATTTCCCCTCTGTTATACGAGTGTCGCAATAAACTTATGTCAGATATGAAGCGCCTGTATGGTTTTTTGCGGATCTTCCGACCTAAAAACCGAACTTCCGGCAACAGCAACGTCAACGCCTGCTTCTTTTAGAAGCGCAATGTTATTTTCGCTCACGCCGCCGTCAACTTCGATGAGGTATTTATATCCGTGCTTTTTGCGCTCTATTGCGCCGAGTTTTGCTTTTGCAAGGCATTGCGGCATAAAACTCTGACCGCCGAAACCTGCCTGAACAGTCATAATTACGAGCATATCGATTTGATCGAGATAGGGCTTTACAATGTCGAAATCGACGTCGGCATTGACCACCAAACCGCACTTTTTACCCTTTGATTTTATGATATCGAGCGCGCCTTGCACGTCGTCGGACGCGTCGGGGTGAAACGTCACGATGTCCGCCCCTGCGTCGCAGAACTTGCCGACGTACTTTTCGGGCTTAGTTATCATAAGATGAGCGTCAACGGGCAAATTCGAGTTTTGCTTGAACGCTTTTACCATCGGCATACCGAAAGTGATGTTCGGGACGTAAACGCCGTCCATAACGTCTGCGTGAACGATATCCGCGCCCCATTTTTCGATATTCTTGACTTGCGTTGCCATATTGCCGAAATCGGCGGCGAGCATTGACGGTGCAACCAACATAACGTTACCTCTTTTTTTTTATTTAGATAGTCTAATTTACTATTCCGATATTCCTAACCCGCGCAAAGCGGATATCATCAAAACAGAGTTTTGATATCAACCGAGCAGAGCGAGGATATCACCCGAACATAGCGAGGATATCATCCGCAAAGCGGATATCGTTTGCGCCGCAGGCACACTCGTCATTCTGAGGGAACGCAGTGACCGTGAAAATCAAGCGTAGCGAACTGCGCCTACGGCTAGATTCCCACGCTGTCGCTCGGAATGACGCTTAAGTGCGACACCCACACCCGAACGAAAGATTCAAATCCTTCTTAACTGCGGCAGTGCCGTAATATCACTGTTCGCAAGGACAAAATCAATCGTATTGTTTCTCTTTCCTCTCGACGAGTTCTTGATAAATCGTCTTATACCTTTCGTATCTGCCCTCGCCTATTTCCTTGCCGACGTGCGCTTTTACGGCGCAATCGGGTTCGTCCATATGCGTACACATATTGAAACGGCACTCTTTTCTAAACGCTTCCAAATCGTCGAAATAGAGTCTGAGATTTTCGGGCGCAACGTCCACCGTTTCGAGCATAGAAAAGCCGCAAGTGTCCACGAAATAAGTCGATTCGCCGATACGGAAAATCTCGGTTTTTCTCGTCGTATTCTTGCCGCGCTTTATCTTTTTTGCAAGTTCGCCCACTTCGAGCAAATCGCAATCGAGAATATTGTTGAGAAGCGAACTCTTGCCCACCGCCGATTGACCGGCAAAGCAAGCGGTCTTACCCTGTGCGCAATCCACGATTTTTTTGACGTTTTCTCCCGTTTGCGCACTGCACTCGATTTGCTTTACAACGCCGTCGTATTCGCTCGTATCGATTGTTTTCATGTCACACTTGTTCTTGACAAGCACGGGTTCGATTCCCTCGACGAGACAGTTTACTATGATTTTGTCGACGAGCAGAAAATCGGGTTCGGGTTCGGGCGCAATCACGATAAAGCACACGTCCACGTTCGAAACATAAGGACGGATAAGGCGATTTTTGCGCGGCTCAACGTTTTCGATGACGAAATCTCTCTCTTTTGCGATTTCAACGTAGTCGCCGACATAAATCAAGCCGTCGTTTTTCAGCCTTTTGCGCGCGAAACAAACCTTGACGCCCTCGTCGGTGTCAACGAAAAACTTTGAAGCGACCGCTTTTATAACTCTGCCTTTGTACGTTTTCATTCTGCCTTTATGCTTTTGATTCTGTTTTATTTTCGGAATAAATCCGCATTTTCGAGATTCGTTTTTAGACTTATTTTAGTTACGATTTATAGCGTTTTTATGCGATATATCGCATTTTTTTTCGATTATTTTTCGACGTTTTCGAGGTATCTTCTGCGCAGTTGACCGCACGCGCCCTCTATGTCGTTGCCCAAACTTCTGCGTATGGTTGCCGACACGCCGAGTTTTTCGAGTTTATGCAAAAACTCCTCCGTTGCGTCAACGCTCGGCGCAATGTGATTGCGCTCTTTGACCTCGTTGAGCCTTATTAGGTTGACGTGCGAGGGAAAACCTTTCAAGAGCCTTGCGAGTTCTCTTGCGCAAGCGTCCGAGTCGTTTTCGCCCTTTATGAGCGTGTATTCGAATATGACTCTGCGCCCCGTCTTGTCGAAATAGTATCTTGCGCTGTCCACGAGTTGCGTGACGGAATACGCTCTGTTTACGGGCATAAGCGCGCTTCTCAAATCGTCAAACGGCGCGTGCAGACTTATGGAAAGCGTGACTTTGTGTCCGCTCTCGGCAAACTTTCGGATTTTGTCGCAAAGCCCCGAAGTGGACAAGGATATATTGCGCTCGCTGATGTTTATTCCGCTTGAATCGCTCACTTTGTCGAGAAATTCAAGCACGTTGTCATAGTTGTCGAAAGGTTCGCCGCTTCCCATAAGCACGAGATTGGTCACCGCTCTCGACTTTGCGCTGCCGCCGTTATCGCGGTTTACGCAAACGACTTGACCGAGCATTTCGGCAGGCGTGAGATTCCTAACGAGTCCGTCGAGGGTCGAAGCGCAGAACGTGCAGCCCATACGGCAACCTATTTGCGTTGATAGGCATAGCGTATCGCCGTAATCGTGCGGCATATATACGCCCTCGATGAGATTGTCGTCCAAAAGCCTGAACAGATACTTTTTCGTGCCCGACTTGCCCGTAAACACTTCGAGAATACTCACGGGATTGGCAACGAAATTCTCTTTTAGGCGTTCTCTCAAATCTTTTTTGAGCGAAGACATTTCGTCGAAGCCTTTTCCGTCCTGCAAAAACGAGTAAATTTGCGAAGATGTATATTTCGGACAATCGGGAATAAGAGAGGCAATTTCCTCTCTACAAAGTCCGAGCATAACGGTTTTTTGCGTACTTTCGCTCATTTTACCCTCTTAATCTTTGCAATAAAGAATCCGTCGTATTCCTCGTGCGGCAAGATTTGAATCGTGCCGTCGTTATCCTTGTATTTTCCGCCGTCTATTCGGTCGAATTCGTGTATTTTCTCAAGCGCAAAACCGTCGTTTTTTGCAAGAAAATCGTTTACTACGTCCTCGTTTTCTTCCTTGAACAGCGTGCAGGTGGAATAAACCGTTTTGCCGCCGACTTTGAGATATTTTGCGGCGTTTTCGAGGATTTTTCTTTGCGTATCGGCAAGTTCCTTGACGCACTTTTCGTCCTTGTTCAAGAACACGTCGGGGTGCTTTTTGAACGTGCCCAGACACGAACACGGAGCGTCGCAAAGCACGAAATCGAAAGAATCCTTCCAATCCTCTGACAAAACGCAAGCGTCTGCTTGAATCGCCTTTACGTTGGGCGTATGCATGCGGTTTTTGTACTTTTGAATGAGCGCGACTCTGTGCTGATAAAGGTCGCACGCAGTGATTTTGCCGTGCGGACAAATCTCGCTCATATACACCGCTTTCCCCCCGGGTGCCGAACATATATCGAGAACTTGCGCCCCGTCCGTAACGTTCAAAGCCTGCACGGCAAGCATGCTCGACGGCGATTGAAACGTCACAAGCCCTTTGTCGAACATATGCTTCACGCAATCCGTCGCTTTGACGATATAGCCGCCGACGTCGCTCTTTTTGAAATCGACTTTGTTCTTTTTGAGCAAAAATTCCACGTCGCTAGGCGACGCCATACGGCTGTTTACGCGGATATGTTCGAGCGTATCGCTTTTTGCGGATATGATCTCGATTGCCTTTTCCTTGCCGTATTGCATGGCGAGTTTATCGCAAAACCATTTCGGTTTCGAGTAGGTCACCGACAAATAGCAATCGTCGTTTTCGCTCGGAAGCGAAAATCTTCCGTCCGCCACTTTTTTGAGAACGGCGTTTACAAAACCGCTCGCGCCGCCCTTACCGTTTGATTTTGCAACTTCCACGCATTCGCTGACGATTGCAAATTTCGGCACGTCAGTTAGGTTGCAAAGCGCATACGTTCCGATTTTCAAGAGCGTAAGCACGGATTTTTGCGGTTTTTTCTCGACAAGTTGATTGAGGATGTACTCGATTTTCACGTTTTCTTCGAGCGTGCCGTACACGAGCCTCGTCGACATATCGCTCACACGCTCGCCGAGGAACGCCATATTGCTGTACGTCCCCTCTTGAAACACTTTTGATAGTATTTTGTATGCGCTGTCGATATGTTTTCTCATTCGTTCCTCAATGAAGTTTTCGTTTTATTCGTTATACGCAATCTAATGCGCCGTTTCACTCGAATTTCGTGCCGATTTCGACGTTTCTACCAAGCAAAAACGCGTTGTCGCTCATACGCTTTCCGCCTTCGAGTTGAATCTCTGAAAGTCTGACAACGCCGTCTGCGACCTTTACGAACAATCCCTCTTTCGCAGAAGATTTCACGACTTGCCCGGCTTCGAAAGAGTCGATATCGTCAATGTCGCAATCGGTTTTTTCAACTTTGAACACTTTGAGCGTTTTGCCCAAAACGTGCGTAAACGCCGACGGCCACGGCGACATACCTCTCACAAAGCAATCTATTTGTCGAGCGGTTTTTGAAAAGTCGATGTTGCCGTCCTCTTTGCTTATCATCGAGCAATGGGTCGCTTTGCTTTCGTCTTGCGGCACGAACATTGCTTTTCCGCTTTCGACAAGGGATATTGCCTCGCAAATCGCCTCGCCGCCGAGAATCGCAAGCCTGTCGAACAACTCGCCTGCCGTTTCGTCTTTGCCGATGGGCGTTGCTTTTTCAAGCAAGATATCGCCTGCGTCCACCGCCTTTACCGTGCGCATAATAGTTATGCCGCTCTCGTCGTCGCCGTTGATAATCGACCATTGAATGGGCGACGAACCTCTGTATTTCGGCAAAAGCGAAGCGTGTACGTTGAGTACGCCGAATTTCGGAATCGCCAAAAATCTTTCGCTCAAAATCTGACCGAACGCCGCCGTAACGACAATGTCGGGATTGAGATTTTCGATGTCGTCTATGCCCTCTCTCGACACTTTTTCGTACTGCAAAACGGGTATCGACAGTTCTTGTGCTTTGACTTTGAGCGCAGAGGGTTTGAGTTGATATCCGCGCCCGACGGGTTTGTCGAGACCTGTCACGACCGCCGACACCGGATACACCGAATTAAGTTTTTCAAGCACCGTCGCCGAAAAGTCGGGACTGCCCATAAACACGATTTTCATATCTTATTTCTTTTTTTGCCTCTTTATTTGACGTTTATCGCGCCTTTTGCGTAAGGCTTTTCAGTCTTGCTCGTCGAGAAGTTGTTTGCACTTAGACGTATACACGATTCCGTCCAAGTGGTCGATTTCGTGACAAAACGCTCTTGCAGTAAAGCCTTCGACTTTGTATTTTTGTTCCTTGCCGAATCTGTCGAGAGCGGTGACTTTCACCTTCATGGGACGGGTCACTTCGCCGTACTTTTTGGGCACGGACAAACAGCCTTCAAGCCCCGTTTGTTCGCCGCTTTGCGAGGTGATGACGGGGTTTATGAGTTCAAAAAATCCGTCTTCGGTGTCCACAACGCACACGCGCTTCAAAACCGCCACTTGCGGCGCGGCAAGACCTGCTCCGTTTGCGGCTTTTACGGTGTCTTTCATATCGTCGAGCAAAGTCCAAAGTCTTTCGTCAAACTTGTCCACTTCCCTGCATTTTTTCGTCAAAATGGGGTCGGGCACTTTGACGATAAATCTTTTTGCCATATTTATATCCTTCCGTGTTCAAATCAAACTTTGCGGATTGATTTCGACAAACACGTTGCATTTTTTCGATTTGTTTTGGTCGGCGATTTTGTATATTTCGCCGATGATATTTTCAAATTGTTGCGGCTCTATCCTCATCATCACCTGATAGCGGCAAAGACCGTTCATACGCGTTACGGGCGATTTGCTTGCGCCCAAGTACACGAATTTTCCGCTTTGCGATTGCAAATTTTGCACGGATTTATACACGTTTCTCGCAGCGTCCACAACGTCTTGCTCGTTCACCGACGACAAAAGCACTCGAACGACTTTCGTAAACGGCGGAAATTTCGTCACCATTCTCGTGTTGATTTCCTTTTTCCAGAAGCCTATGTAGTCGTACGATCTGCCGAAGCGGAAAACGTAATGTTTGGGCGCATAGGTTTGAAGAATGACTCTACCCTCTTTTTCCGCTCTGCCCGCTCTGCCCGCAACCTGAGTTATGAGTTGGAAGGTGCGCTCGCTCGAGCGATAATCGCTGAAATACAGCGCGGCGTCCGCTTCGAGAATTCCCACGAGCGTGACGTTGCCGAAGTCGTGACCTTTTGCAATCATTTGCGTACCGACAAGCACGTCCGCTTCCTTGTTGCCGAATGCGGAAAGAATCTTGAAATAACTGTCCTTTCTCACGGTCGTGTCGTTGTCCATACGCAGAACTCTGACGTCGGGAATGAGATTTTTCAGTTCTTCCACAACCTTTTCCGTGCCGACTCTGCCCTGTTTTATCTCGTGACTGCCGCAGTTGGGGCATTTGGTCAAAGCGTGGTATCTGCGACCGCAGTAGTGGCATTTGAGTTCATTGTCTTCCTTATGATAGGTCAGCGAGATGTCGCAATCCTCGCACTTTGCGATATATCCGCATTCTTTGCAGCGTATAAAGGAAGCAAAGCCTCTGCGATTGAGAAAGAGCATAGCCTGCTCGCCCTTGGCGACTGTTTCTTTGAGAGCCTCTTGCAGAGCAAGAGAAAACAGACTGCGATTGCCTTGTCTGAACTCCGCCGTCATATCCACGATTTCCATTTCGGGAAGTTTGTGTTTGGATATTCTTTCGGGAAGAGATATAAGCCCGTACACGCCCTCGCTCGATTTGAGATAGGTTTCCATATCGGGCGTAGCCGAGCCGAGAACAAGCACGCAATCGTTTGCTTTTGCACGGTATTCGGCAATGGTTTTCGTGTCGTAGCGAGGGTTTGATTCCGACAAATAACTCGTGTCGTGTTCCTCGTCGATAATGATTGCGCCGATGTTTTCGAGGGGGGCGAAGATTGCGGATCTTGCGCCGATTGCGATGTGCGCTTTACCCGTTTTGAGCCTTTTCCACTCGTCGTAGCGTTCGCTTGCGTTGAGTCCGCTGTGAAGTATGGCAACGTCGTCGCCGAATCTTGCTCTGAACAATCCGAGCATTTGCGGCGTAAGCGAGATTTCGGGGACAAGCATAATCGCGGTTTTGCCCTTTGCGATCATACGCTCTATCACACACTCGTACACTTCGGTTTTTCCGCTTCCCGTAACGCCGTGCAAAAGGTACGTTCCTTTTGCGCCGCAAAGCGTTTCCACCGCGCTCGACTGCTTGCTTGTAAGCACGACGTGCTTTTTCTCTCTTTCAAGAGTTTTGAGCGGCGTTGAACGCTCGTGTACGTCGCTTTCGGTCACGACGCCTTTTTCACGCAATCCGTTTATTGCGCTCACGCCGAATTTCGCGTTCAAAAAACTCAAAAACTGCCCGCCGTTCGAAGCGATGTAGTCGAGAGCCTCTTGTTGCTTTTCCGCCCTCTTTCCGACCGTTTCTTTCAATTCCGCAAGCGTTCTCGAATCGTCGGCGGTGAGAAATTTTCTCGTATATTCGGGGTCTTTTTCCTCGCGAAGTTGCTGAGGAACGAACAAGCGTAAAACGTCGATATAGCGCAGATTGTACGTCTTGCGCATAAAGTTCATAAGTCCCAACTGTTCGGGACTTATGGGCGAATCGAGATATTGCGCTTTTTTAAGGTCTTGAAATTCCGACTTATCCTTTTTGCCTATGACAAAGCCAATAAGCCTCTTTTTTCCGAACTCGACAACGACTCTGCTGCCTATCGGCACGTCGTCGCCGATATAATCGAAAGTCCTGTCCACGTCGCTATTAGAGATGTTGACGATGACTTCCAAAATCATAGAGCGTTCACCTTGTCGAGAATGACGTCGGCAAGTTCTCTCTTGCTCACTTTTCCGCTTTCAAACTCGTTGCCGTCGTTGTCGATTATCGTTGCGACGTTGGTATCCACGTCAAATCCCGCGCCCTCGACGGTAACGTCGTTTGCGACCACGAGGTCGGCGTGTTTCTTTTTGAGTTTGCCTTTGGCGTTTTCAATCAGATTTTCGGTTTCGGCGGAAAATACGACGAGTTTTCTTTCGCCCTTCTTTTCGCCGAGCGTTTTTGCGATGTCGGGATTTTTGACGAGTTCGAGAGTGAGCGCGTCGCTCTTGACCTTTTGCGAGAAGGCGTTTTTCACCCTGTAATCGGCAGGTGCGGCAGCCATTATCGCAACGTCGCAAAAGCCGAACTCCGCATTGCAAGCGTCGAGCATTTCTTGCGTCGATGTGACGCGAATTGCCTTTTCGACGCATTTAGGCACGTCAACCTTGACGTTTCCGTACACGAAAACTACGCTTCCGCCTCTGTCGGCAACCGCTTCTGCAAGCGCTTTGCCCATCTTTCCGCTCGAATGATTTGCGATGACTCGCACGCCGTCGATTTTCTCTTCCGTACCGCCCGATGTGATAAGCACGCGCTTATTTGCAAAATCCTGCACGGGCGTGAGATAGTCGACGATTGCATTTACTATGTCGCAAGGCTCTGCCATACGC
>CAVKTQ010000046.1:0-13147 GCA_963659105.1 Firmicutes bacterium CAG:238
TTCGACTGCGTGGCGGCTTCGCAACAGAATGCCACGCATTCTCGTACTAATCGTCAAGCTTCGACGCTCGCTTTTCTCGCCGCCTTGCGGCTCGTGTTCCGTCTTCGAAATTACACATTCCGTTTATAAGTACACTTCGAATAAGTGTTCATTTAACCGCTTGCGCGGTTAGTGATTGCGAGAACAAGTGCGGTTTTTGTCAATCGCCCCAAAGATTTTCGTTTCTATTTAGGGGATTCCCACGCTTCGCTCTGAATGACGATGTGGGCGATTGACTTTGCCGCAACGCCGTTTGAGCAATGATTTTTGCTTATTCTTCAACAAGCTTACGCTTTCTGTCGTTGATGATTCCGAGGCTGTCTTTCATCGCTTTTTCCGCGCTGTCGAGAATGTTGAACGCAAGCGAGCGCGCTTCGTAGTCCATCTTGTGATAGTTTTCTTCCGCTTCCTGCTGCATTGACTCGGCTTCGGCTTTTGCGCGAGCATAAACTTCGGTTTCGCTCATCAGACGTTTTGCTTGTTCTTCCGCCTTGTCCATAGTTTCGTTTGCGTACTTTTCGGCTTTTTCGATGATTTCGTCACGCTCTTTTTTGATTTGCGTCGCCTCTCTCAACACGAGCGGATAACTCGCTCTGAAACGCGAGATAAGGTCGAGCAAAACGCCCTTGTTGATGACGATATCAGTGTTGCTGAATGCCGCTTTCTTGGCTTTTAACACTTCGCTCTCGATTTCGTTGATAAGCATATCGATGGTTTCCATAACGCACCCCTTTTGTGTAATAATTTGTTTTTGTTTTTGTATTTTTATGGCAAAAAAAACTATTCCTTTTGCCATTGTTTTGTCTTATTTTATCATACATTTTCAACCGAAAAAAGACCTTGCTTTGCGCTATTTAAGGCTTGCAAACTCTTTTGACATAAGAAGCGGAACGCAGCACGACGGCAACGAGGAGTAATCTCCCTTTGCGATTTGTTCCCTTGCTTTTGTCGAACTTACGTTTGAAAAGACGTGCGGCTCGATGAAAAGCGTTTCAAAGCCGTGCTCGCGGTTGAACTTTGCCATATCGTCCTCGTACGCTCTGTCCTCGTCTCCTCTTATGCCTCTTATAAGCACGCTTGCGCCGACGTCGGAAGCGACTTCGACGGCGTATTTTTCGGAATATATCGCTTTTGCGCCCTTCTTTTGAGCGCATACGCACTCGCAAAGCGCAAGTCGTTGCGCCGAATTGAAAGTGTATTTTTTGTCGGGATTGACAAGACAGGCAACCCACACTTCGTCAAACTCGCAAAGAGCCTCGTCAAGCACTGCCTCGTGTCCTTTTGTGAACGGGTCGAAACTGCCTGCCATGAGCGCGACGGATTTGCGAGAGATAAACTCGGCAACCACCGTACCCATTTTTTTGGTGCGCTGTTTATAGCGTTTGTCGCTCACTTCGTAAATCTTTTCCGCGCCGTGCTCGAACACTACGACGCCGCCGTCGGCAAGCAAATTAAGGTCGAATATCAAGCCGAGCGCAATCTCGCCCAGTCCGCTCGCATACGGCGGATCGACAAATATCATATCGAACTTTTTGCCCGTGACGTATGCGTTGCGAAGCACTCCAGAAAAATCGGAATTGACCACCTTGAAATTGCCGTCTATTCCTTGCAAATTTTTGCGCACGAGTTCTATGCTGTCCTTGCTGTTGTCAACAAACACAACCTCCTTTGCGCCGCGCGAAATGCACTCGATGCCGAGTGCGCCGCTTCCTGCAAACAAATCGAGCACGACTGCGTCCCGACTGTACCCTTGCAAGACGTTGAAAAGCGTTTCCTTTATTCTGGTGGTTGTGGGACGAACTCTGTCGTCCTTTGGAGAGGCGAGATTTTTGCCTCTGTACTTTCCTGCAACAACTCTCATATTTCACCGTTTATATTCATAGAATATAATTATTTTGTTTCGAGTAGATAAAACTCATATCTTTATCCTTGTGCGACAATCGTTTTGTCCGCTTTGTCTATCGTTGTACGGTTTTACCGTTTTTCATTGCGATTTTATTGTTTTAAGCGATAATCCAACAATGATTTCCCGTTTTTACGGCATATCCGCGCCGTACGGGTTGGCTCTTTCGCCGCTTGCGTCTATGATTCGCTTCTCGGTGACGAGAACGTCGAGCGGAACGTCGAAAGAATCCGTTTGAAGCCCCTCGACCTGCTGACAATCGAACGCAAGACCTATGGCGAAACAATCGTGAGAGGCAAGATAGCGGTCGTAATAGCCTTTGCCGTGTCCTGCCCTTTTCAAGCCGTCGAACGCAACCATTGGCACAACCGCGACGGTCGGGTCGTCAACCGAGTGCGAGCCGACGGGTTCGAGTATGCCCCATTTGTTTGTTTTGAAGTTGGTGAACGGCGAGATTGCGATTGCGTGCATTTCATCGCCGCAAACTCTCGGCACGCAAACCACTTTTTCGAGCATAAGCGCAAGCCCTACGATTTCCTCGGTGTTCGGCTCGCCGTCCGTGCCTAAATAAACGAAAACTTTCGGCGCGTGCGTAAACTCGAAAAGTCCGGAAAGTGCGTCGGCGATTGCGCCGCTTGCCCATTCCTTTTGCGCCGAACTCATCTTGGAGATTTGCGCTTTTGCAAATTTTCGTGCTTCGATTTTGTTCATTTTTCAGCCGTATTACGTTGATATTTTTGTGTATCAATTAGTTGAGATATACTCTCTTTATTCTGCCCTTTTGCGACGTCATAAGACAGTATTCTATCGTGTTTCGCTCGTTTGCGACCTCGCATGCTTTGTCGCCGTCGAAAAGCAGAACTTTTTCGCCGACTTTTGCCGCCAAATCGCCCGTATCCACGACAAAACAGTCCATACACACGTTGCCTATGACTGCGCATTTTTTGCTGCGAATCCACACCGACGAGGGATGTTCCCTTGCAATCGAATCGGCATATCCGCCGAAAACGACCGCCGTGTTCGTCGCTTTTTGCAAAGCAAAATCGCCGTAACTCACCCTTTCGTCCGCTTGCAGATATCGAGATTCGATGACCTGCGAATACGCGCTCATCGCGCCCTTATATGCGTTTATGCCGAGCCGCACGCCGTCGTAGCGCAAATTCGCATTGAAAAGCGAATGGCTCGACGCAAGGTGCGCTTTTATGTCGGGATAATATCCCTTTGCAACATTGACAAACTTGTCGAACGCGCCCTTTTGCGATTGAGTTTCGTCGCGCAAATGCGAATATATGCCAAAAACGTTTATGCCGAGCGATTTTGCCTTTTGCAAGACGTATTGAAGTTCGTCAATGCAAAAACCGAGTCTGTGCATACCGCTGTCAACTTTGACGTGCGTTTTCAGTTTTGCGGGATTTATGCGGTTTGATTTTGTCAAACTCACGATTTTTGCAAACTGATTTTTATTGTGCAAACCGATTGTCAAATCCTGCTTATACGCCCTCAATATCTCGTTTTCACAGAGAGCAAGCGCGAGAATTTCGCTTTTTATGCCTGTGCGCCTTAGTTTCAGCCCTTCTTCGAGAGTTTCCACGCCGAAAGCGTCAACGACGTTTTCTACCCGTTTTGCGACCTTGACGAGTCCGTGTCCGTATGCGTCCGCTTTGACCATAAGCATCACGGGAACGCCGACGAGCCGCTTTGTCGCAAGGATGTTTTGCTCAATTTTGTTCAAGTCAATTTCGACGACGATTTTCACAGCCACCTCGCATAATCTTATGCGCATGACATAGAGTCGGTGACATAATTTTTTGCTTTAATCGCTCCTACGCCGTATAATGTCCGCTGTTAAAGAACGAGTCAACCGCGCTTATAGTAGTTGATGAGGCAACCGTCGAGAACGATTTGCTTTTCGCTGTCGGTGAGAGCGTCCATACGCAACGTGACGTTTTGCGATTTTCCGTCACGAACGAGGTGCGCCTCAAACTGCGTTTTGCCGCTTGCTATGACTTCTCTTACATTCTCGATGACCACGATATCCCCTTTTAGATACTCGGTTTTGTCGTCAAGAAGCGGAAGCATGCCCCAGTTGATGAGGTTTGAGCGATAACGTTTTGTAGCATACTCTCTTGCGATATTCGCGCCGCCCGAAAGGAAGCGTTGGCAACTTGCCGCTTGCTCTCTCGCGCTGCCGTCGCCGGGTTTGACGGCAAATATGCAAGATGAAACAGTCGCGTCGTCAACGGAAATGCCGAGCGTCTTCAAAGCGTCTTTGACGTCGTTGTTTTCGCCGTCGCGCACTTTTTTGCTTTCGCCGACGTAGGACGGGTCTTTTCTTGAAAGCGCAAACTCTGCAAGGCGCAAAGGATTGCTTCTGTACGAGGACGTTTCGCCAGACGGTATGAGTTCGTCAGTGGTGGTGACGGGGTCGTTTATGACGCTGCAAAGTTTGAGCGCAAGATTGTCTTTGAGCGGCGCAATGCTCGGAATGTCGGTGATGTTGGGACCATAGACGAGTTGCTCGGAAGAATCCGCTTTGCCGAAGCCGTTGTACACTCTCGACGCATACGCTTTTTCATCGTATTCGAAGGGAGCGAAGTTCTCGTCGAAATCGAAATCCAAAGCGGAAGTCAACACGCCGCCGTTTGCCGCCGTTGCCGCAATAGAGCGAGCGTCCATAAGCGCAACCGAAGCGATTTGATTGTCTTGGGGCTTGCTTCCCTCTCGTCTTTCAAAGTTTCTTGTGGTATGGCGAATGCTGAATCCGTTGTTGCACGGAACGTCGCCTGCGCCGAAGCAAGGACCGCAGAAACAAGGTTTGACGACCGCTCCGCTTTCGATGAGAGAGGCAATCGAGCCGTTTCTGACAAGCGCAAGATTGGTGGGTTGAGAGCCTGCGTATACGCTGAGCGAAAACGCGCCGCTTCCCACACTCTTGTTTTTAAGTATATTTGCGGCAAGCGCAATATTGTCGTAAGTGCCGCCTGCGCAACCTGCGATTACGCCTTGCGATACGACAATTTTGCCGTCTCTTATTTTGTCTGTAAGGCGGAACGAGCCCTCTTTCAAGCCCAAAAGTTTGTTGCCTTCCTTTTCGACTTCGGACAAAATGTCGTAAGGATTTGCGATTACGTCCGCAAGTTTATACACGTTCGAGGGGTGGAACGGAAGCGCAATCATAGGCTCGACTTTGCTCAAATCCACCAAAATTCCGCCGTCGTAACGAGCGCCGTCTTGCGGCGCAAGACGCTTAAATTCGTCCTCTCTATGATAAGTTTTCAAATACTCTCTCGTTTTTTCGTCGGTGCACCATATGGAAGAAAGGCACGCGCTTTCGGTGGTCATAACGTCTATGCCGTTTCTAAATTCCATAGGTAGATCGGATATGCCGTCTCCCACAAATTCGAGCACGCAATTTTTGACGAATCCGCTCTTGAACACTTTGCCGATTATGGCAAGCGCAACGTCTTGAGGTCCTACGCCCTTGCGGACTCTGCCGCTCAGACATACCGCTATGACGCGCGGGTAGTCTATATCGTATGTGCGTTTCAGAAGTTGTTTGACAAGTTCGGGTCCGCCCTCGCCTATCGCCATAGTGCCGATTGCGCCGTAGCGTGTGTGCGAGTCGCTTCCCAGTATCATCTTGCCGCAACCTGCAAACATCTCGCGCATATAACTGTGAATGACGGCAACGTTTGCGGGGACGTAGATGCCGCCGTACTTCTTTGCGCAAGAAAGTCCGAAAACGTGGTCGTCCTCGTTTATCGTGCCGCCAACTGCACAGAGCGAGTTGTGACAGTTTGTCAAAACGTACGGAACGGGAAACTCGCTAAGTCCGCTCGCCTTTGCCGACTGGATTATGCCGACGTAGGTTATGTCGTGAGAAGCCATTGCGTCAAAGCGAATGTTGAGTTTGTCATCGCGCCCCGAAAGGTTGTGCGAGGACAGCACCGAATATGCAATCGTGCCTTGCTTGCTCGGCTTTACGCCTGCCGCTTTTAGTTGCTCTTCGCTAACGAGTTTGCCGTTAAGATAATAGGTTGCTCCGTTTGTAAGTTCTATCATTTTTCCAAATTCCGTATATGCGACATCGCGCGTCGATTTCCGTATGCTCGGCGCATACGCTATTTTATCGCGATTTACACAGTAAATCGAAGATTATTTTTTGTTCTTGTCCTTCTTTTCGGGGGTGAAAACTTCAACGATGACTTCGCCGATATGATCGCGCATTTCGTGGATGAAAGCGTCGGTTTTGACCGTTGATATATTCACCTTGAAACTCATCTCGCCGTCTTGCTCGTTTTGCCCTTTGACGATGACGTAAATCTCGTGCGTAAGACTGTTTTGCTTGATGCAAACGATGTCGTCGTACTTGATTTTGTCCACGAAAAAGCCGAGAACGACGATCATTTTGTCGTCCTTGAATCCGTAATAACTGTTGAAAAGCACGAGCGCGGCGGCAACCGCTATAATGAGCGCGGCAACGAGGGAGACCCACGCCACTGCAGGCTGTTGAGTGATGACGCCGTTTGCGCCTGCAACCATTGCTATGTCAAGTCCGCCGATTGCCAGCGCGCCCAATATTACGACGGCGACAATGACCGTTTTGACTATGCCGAAATTCATCCTAAACTTCATACTTCGCTCCTAAAAATGTCCGTTTGTTGTAAGTCTTTTGCGATTTTATATAATCCTTTGCTTGCGACTTTGCGCAAGAAGCGGATTGCTCAGTTGTTGTCTTGCTCCTCGTCGGATTTGTCCTTGACGTACTCGTCGATTGTTATCTGCCGTCCGTCCTGAGCCTCGTAGTCATAGTCGTCAGACTGCTGCTCGGCGCGGAATCCGTACTCCACCGTGTTGATAACCGTCGTCGCGTCGGTGTAGAAACTGAAACCTTTTGTCTTGTAGTAGCCGATAAGTTCGATTGCTCTGAGCATAAAGTAGTACAGCGACGGCAAGATGAGCGACATAAGTCCGCCTGTCGGAACGGCAAGCGTCGTCGTGCAAAGATACACGATTGTGAACGTCACCGCATAGGATTTGAAAAGTCCGCCGACATTGCTCTTGACATAAGTCAAACTCCTCGTGAAACTCGCATACGCGCTCTCTTCTGGATGGAAAATCATCCTCGGCAACCACCCTGCCAAAAGCGTGGCTCGCAACGAGCAAATGCAAATGCCTATGACAATGAGAATCGGCATCACGAAAAACGCTATCTTGTCGAAAAGCCCGAACAATATCGACAGCATCAACGTTGCGAAAAGCAGGTCGATGGGAAGGGTTATCGTGAGCCTTGCCGCCGAATATTTGCAGCACTTTTTGAAATTGAGCGCCATGTTGCTCGCAAATCCGTAACGCATATTCGACGCCATTAGATTGTTGATTATGTCCGCGTTCGTGTAGTAGGAAAGCCCGAAAACGAAGCAGTAAAACGCATAAACGAAAATCACTGCAAACACAAGCCCGACGGTGATTCCGACATTCTGCGCGCATATTCCGAACACGCCCTGAATCGAATGCAAAACGCCGCCGATTGCGCTGCGTATCGTGGACGAGCCGTCCCACACCGACGCTATGCTGTCCTTTATCGCCAAAACGTAGGAGTTCACGTCGCCGACCGACGCAAGCGCGTTCCATATGGGAAGAATTATCGCCGCGCCGATTGCAAGCGACAACACGAGGGATATGACGATCCACAAAAAGATCTTCACCGCGTGACCCATATTTGAAAACAACAGGGATAACGAATACTTAAATTCCATATTACTCTCCGAGGCAACGCCTCATTTTTTCGCAAAACGAATTTGCGGATTTTATTTTGACCAAATATCTGTTTTTTTCTTTTCCAAGTCCATACGCTCTATGCCCGTGACATCGTAAAAGAGGTTGTACATAAGCGTGATGTAGAACGGAACGACGTACAGATACGCAATCGCGTCCAAAAGCACCTGAGCGATTACGCCGCACTGCAGCGCGCCCGTCACAATCATGCAAATCTCGACGGGAAGAATGCACAAAAGTATCGTGAAAAACGTGATTGCAAGCCTTCCCGACATACTTCTGACCGCTTGTCTAAGCGCGGCTTGTTTGGAAAGACCCGTGTGCAGACAGTACGGCGGCCACAAAATGACTATCGACATAATGAGTATCATCGAACACTGCATCAGAACGAGCGTAACCGACGAGAACACGAGCCACGTCACCCTGCTCTTGAACGTCACCCACCATAGATAGTACAGTACGGTCGCAAGCAAGTTGAATATCTCAAACGAGCAGAACGCCAAAAAACAGAACAAAAGCGAGGTCAAAAGGTTGAAATTGAGCCTTGTTTTCACTCTGTCGGGCGCAATCGAGAATACGCCTATGCGCATATGCGTGTCGATAACGCCGTACATAATCGCGACGAAAAACACGAGAAGCGCAAGCCCGATAATCCCGAGATACCAGAAGGAAAACGGAAGTTCGCGCATTGCGACGTACATATCCGCAAAACTCGACGGATTTATGGTCTTATAGTCGAAAAGATAGTAAAGCGTCGAGGACGGCGAGAGCAAAAACGGCAATAGTAACGCAGGCGCAACGCTCATAAGCATAAGATATGCGCCCTTGTCAAAAAAGTATTTCCAAGTCTGCTTGAAGCAGGCTTTGCCGTTGTTGCTGTTTTTTACTCTCATCTTGTCTCCTTACTCGAACATAGCGAGTTTGTCTTTGAGTTTTGCAAGTTTCTCGGTTGCCTTTTCGAGTTTGTCTTTCTCGTTGTCGATAAGTTTTTGCGGCGCTTTGGACACAAATCCCGTATTTGCCAAAAGTCCTTGCGTCTTTTGGATGATTTGCGTCGTGGCGGCAATCTCTTGATTGATACGCTCTTTTTCCTTATCCTCGTCGATGAGTTCGCCCAGCGGAACGAGAATTTCGGCGTCGTGCGTGACGATTGCGCTCACTTTTGCGCCGAGTCCGCTTCTGTCCTCGACGAGTTTGACTTCGTTCACGCCCGCAAGTTTTTGGATATACGCGCTTGCCGACTCGATAAACTTTTGGTCTTTGGCAATGAAGTACGCGTTTATCTTCTTTGACGGCGCGACGTTCATTTCGTTGCGCAAGTTTCTTATCGAACCGATGATTTCTCGGAGGCTCTCAAACTGCGCTTCTTCCTTTCTGAACACTCTGTGCTTGTTGTAAGACGGCCAACTTTGAACCATCAATACGCTGCCCTTCGGCGCGAATTTCGAGTAGATCTCCTCGGTGACGAACGGTATGAACGGATGCAAAAGTTTGAGTATCTCGCCCAAAACGTACGCAAGCATTGCGATTGCGTGATTGTGTTGCTTCTTGTCGTCCGAATAGAGCATAGTCTTGCTCATTTCGATGTACCAGTCGCAGAATTCGCTCCACACAAAATCGTAAAGTCTTGCCGCGGCAAGCCCGATTTCGTACTTGTTGAGGTTTATCGTGACTTCCTTGATTACGTCGTTGAGGCGAGTGAGAATCCACTTGTCCGCGCCGTTGAATCTCGACGGAAACGTCAAATCGTCGTCGTCTTTGATGTTCATAATCACAAATCTCGACGCATTCCAGAGTTTGTTGACGAAGTTTCTGCAACTTTCGATTTTGCCGTCGGTAAATCTCGTGTCGCTGCCGGGGGCTATGCCCGTTGCGAGCGAGAAACGCAATGCGTCCGCGCCGTATTTGTCGATGATTTCGAGAGGGTCGATGCCGTTGCCCAAACTCTTTGACATCTTTCTGCCCTGCGCGTCGCGCACGAGTCCGTGTATAAGCACCTCGCTGAACGGAACTTCGCCCATAAACTCAATGCCGCTGAATATCATTCTCGCAACCCAGAAGAAGATTATGTCATAGCCCGTGACAAGCACGTTGCCGGGATAGAAATAACTCAAATTCTTCGTCTTTTTGGGATATCCGAGAGTGCTGAACGGCCAGAGCGCGGAACTGAACCAAGTGTCGAGAACGTCCTCGTCCTGATGTATGTGACGTCCGCCGCATTTGGGGCAAACGTCCACGTTGGTCTTTGAAACCGTCATCTCGCCGCAATCGTCGCAGTAGTACGCGGGGATTCTGTGTCCCCACCAAAGTTGACGAGATATGCACCAGTCGCGGATGTTTTCCATCCAGTTGAAATATGTGTTTTCAAATCTCTTTGGGATAAACTCGGTTTTTTTGGAACGCACCGCTTTGATTGCAGGCTCCGCAAGCGGCTTCATCTTGACGAACCATTGCTTTGATACGAGAGATTCCACCGTTTCGCCGCAGCGGTAGCAAGTGCCGACGTTGTGCGCGTACGGCTCGATTTTCACCATAAGGTCAAGCGCAATCAAATCCTCGACAATCGCCTTTCTTGCGGTGAGTCTGTCCATCCCCTTATACTTGCCGGCGTTCTCGTTCATAAGACCGTCCTCGCCGATGACCTGAATCACGGGCAAGTCGTGGCGCAAGCCGAGTTCGAAGTCGTTGGGGTCGTGCGCAGGAGTGATTTTAACCGCGCCCGTACCGAAGCCGATTTCGCAATAATCGTCCGCAACGACGGGAATTTCTCTGTCAGTAAGCGGAAGTTTGACGGTTTTGCCGACGTATTTCGCCATTTTCTCGTCTTTGGGGTTGACTGCAACCGCCGTATCGCCGAGCATGGTTTCGGGGCGCGTCGTCGCAATGACGATTGCGTCGTCCTCGCCTACGACGGGGTACTTGTAATACCAAAGGTTGGATTGCTGCTCTTCGTATTCGACCTCTGCGTCGCTGAGCGCCGTGTGGCAATGAGGACACCAGTTGATTATGCGGTTGCCTCTATAAATCAAGCCTTTTTTGTAGTAACGCACAAACGCTTCCAACACCGCGTTGGAGCAGTTTTCGTCCATAGTGAAAGCGGACTTCGACCAGTCGCACGAAATGCCGAGCGCCTTTTGTTGCTCGACGATTCTTCCGCCGTACTGCTCTTTCCACGCCCAAGCGCGCTTCAAAAATCCCTCTCTGCCGACGTCGTTTTTGCTGAGCCCTTCCTCTTTTTTCATCTTTTCAACAACCTTGACTTCGGTTGCGATAGAGGCGTGGTCGGTCCCCGGCATCCAAAGAGTTTCGTAGCCGCTCATTCTCTTGAAACGAACGATTATGTCTTGAATGGTTTCATCAAGCGCGTGTCCCATATGAAGTTGTCCCGTGATGTTGGGCGGAGGCATCATAATCGTGAACGGTTCTTTTTCGGGGTTTGTGTGGGCTTCGAAAAATTTGCCCTTCATCCACATATCGTATATGCGTTTTTCAAACTCCGGAGTGTACGTTTTGTCCATATCCTGCATATTGTTAATCTCCTTGCGCCGCTAAGGCGCGACTGTATTCAAACTTATTAAAACAATCCGAGAAACCCCAAAAGTCTCTCGGAAAGCGTTGTATTTTATCGAGAAAAATCAGCCTTCGTAAGTGCCGTCTTTCTTTTCTTGTACGATTTTTTGGTCTTCCGCCTTGACGGATTCCGCCGTAGCGGCTTCCATTTTGCCCTCTTTGACGAGTTTGACTTGCTTCATTGTTTCGTGGAGATAACTGAACGCCGCGCCGTAACTCATCGCGATACCCCAAGCCAATATGCCCCAGTCGGCGTATTGAACGTAGTCGTGGAAAAACGCAAGTATTACGCCCACGGATATCGTGAACGAGGACACCTTGCCAAGCCAGTTCGCCTTGACCGTCGCGCCCTTTTTGAGGACGTAAAGCGCAATCATCGCTTGTATAAACTCTTTTGCGAAAATCAAAATCACAAATGCGTAGTGGACGAACCACGGATTGTCGAGCGTGCCGTTTGCAACCAAATTCTTGCCGAGCGGCGTAAGCCCTGTGCAGAAGGACAAACACGCAAGCACCGAAACGTGCATAAGTTTGTCCGCAACGGGGTCGAGCACCATGCCGATGCCGCTTTGCATATTGAACTTCCTCGCAATCCAGCCGTCAACCATGTCGCTGCCCGACGCGAGGAAAAATACGCCGAGAGCAATGTAGAAAAGCAATTTGCTGTCGCGAACGCCGCCCAATGCCATCAACGTCACAAAAACGGGCACGCACAAAATGCGGAAGTATGTGATGATGTTGGGGATTGTCCAGACTTCTTTGAAATCGATTTGACCGAGTTTTTTTGCCATACTGTTCTCCAAATGCACACGCATATGCGAGCGTGCGCCGATAATTTCTATCATTATACCAAACAATTATCGTTATGTAAACAATAAAATCCCGCCAAAAAGCACAAAATATAGAAAATGTCAATACAATGCAACGAGGGATTTAATGAAACAATGCTTGATTATCATCAACAAAAACGCCGGCACAAGCAAAAAAATCAACTTTGAAAAGGTGGAAAAGTGCCTCGGAAACGGCTATTCGTACACCCGTAAGACCTTGCCCGACGACGATATAAACAAGATCGAAGACTTCGACGCGGTTGCCGTGTGCGGCGGCGACGGAACTCTCGGCTCGGTACTCGAAAAAACGTGCAAAAAGCCGTTGGATTTGTTTTACTTCCCCGTCGGCACTCTAAACGACAAGGCAAAGGCGCAAAGATACGAAAAACACAAGAGCGTATGTCCGAGTTGCGACGGCTACGAATCGAGCGCAAAACCCGTCGTTTACGGCGTATGCGAAAAAGTTTTGAGCGAGGGAAAGTATAAAACCGTCGATTGCGACGGCAGCGTTTTCGCCTACGTCTTTGCGGCAGGCTCCTTTACCCCGATAGGCTACACGTCAAAAGTGAAAAACAAACAAAGATTCGGCATTCTCGCATACGTTTGGCAAATCCTCAAAGAATACAAGCCGCACAGAATCGAGGCACACATACAAAACGGCAAACACGTTCACGAGGGCGAGTTCACTCTCGTCATGTTTTTGAAGTCGCCAAGATGTTTCGGCTTTCGCTTCAACAAGGCGTTCGAGCAAGACGGCACAAGCGGACATTTGCTTGCCGTGCGCTCGCCAAAGCATAACGGTTTGCTCGGAAAAATCGAAATGTTTTTCCCCTTCTTCCGAGTGTTCTTTGTAGGTTTGAAAAAGGAAAAGACAAGCGGAAAAATAATTTTCGAGAAGACATATTCAACCTATCTCATGCTAAAATCCGACGTCGATTTTTGCAAGGACGGCGAAAAACAAACGGTGAGCGTCGGCGCTTACAAAGTTTCGTTCAAACGCTCGATTTGCACCTTTACCGTCATCGAA
>CAVKTQ010000047.1:0-13138 GCA_963659105.1 Firmicutes bacterium CAG:238
TAAATAGGTTCTGCTTAAATATAATTCGTTTGCGATTGCATCGGTTGTGATAACCTCGGACAGATGATGGCGGACGTAGTTGGCAACATCAAGCACAAGTTTAGTGGGTGATTTACCTTTTCTAATATTAGCGACACGCTCGGTGTAGTCAACGACCATTCGATATTGCAAGTTTATTATTTCGGATAAATCTTTCAATAATTCGCACTTTTGAATATACATATCACTCAGCAACATAGAGTCTTCGACGTCCATACCGCCTGAAATTGCTGCTCTGGAAACAAGAGTTGCGGTAACTATGAAAATGTTTTTCAGTTGTCGTAATTGGTTTTGCGCTACTGTTCCGCCACGTACGGCAGGGGCATTTGTCACCCAATCTTTCAGGGCCTGAACATCGCCTCTTGATACTATTGCCTGAATCGTATTTTCAATAGATATAGTGTTGTGCAAATCGTTTGGGTGGTCGAATTGTGAAGATACCGTTTCGTCAACTTGTGATTGTTCAATAAAAGTTTCCATTTCCTTCTGTTTGTCTTCAAAAATCGAAACGTCTTTCAATTCGGTTTTTTCACCGTTGAGAACGTGATTTAATACGCATAGAATTTGCATTATGCTTTCAAGTGGCATCGGTATGATACTTCTCATCGCAACAACGAAATCGTCTATCTGCGATGAAGGCACGTCTGCTTTGAATGCGATTTCTTTAAGTTCTTGTTCAGACAAAGGTATTTGCCTTGTCGGACCGATTACGACTTTTTGGTTGCCGCTGTTTACGATTCCGTAATATGAGAAGTAAGAATTGACAAAATAACCAATGTGGTTGTCTATTGCCAAAATCGCATCTTGATTTATACATATCGGATCAATCGGAAGATTTACGATTGAATGATAAAAAGCGAGTTTTCTGTTTTTATAGATGCGGATGGGGATTCCGCTTAAATTCCCCATAACCGTACAAGTGTATTGCAAATCTATTTTTCCCATATTTAATTCTCCTATTTGCATAACAAATATACCATTTTGCCAACAAATATGCAAGCAATGTCGTTTTGCATTTTGTATAATAAAAATAGAATCCGATAATGTGGGCGTACAAATAGAGTGGATAAGGAGAAATAAAAATATGAGCGAGAAGGTTTTATTAAACGGAAAATTATTTGAGTCGAGAGTACACTCTCAAAACGTTACGAGCAAAGAGAAATGGCTCGGTTATTTGCTCGGACCGTGCGGAGCGTTGTTGCTCAATGCGGTTTTGGCAACGTATCTGAACGTTTATTATACCGACGTTTTGAATCTCACGGGAGTGTGGGACGGTTTGTTTTTGACGATTTTTCCGATAATTTCCAAAATTATCGACGCAATCACAAACGTGATTATGGGATACATAATCGACCGTACTAAGACAAAACAAGGCAAGGCAAGACCGTGGATTTTACTGTCCGCCCCCTTGATTGCGGTGACGGGCGTATTGTTGTTCGTCGTGCCGAGCGGCAACCAAAAATTGCAAATCGCGTGGGTTATGATTTCGTATAACCTGTTCTATTCGTTTGCATATACGATTTACAACATGAGCCACAATCTGATGGTTCCGCTTTCGACGAGAAACACAATTCAGCGTGGCGGATTGTCCGTATTCAACCAAATTGCGACGATAATGATGAGCGGAATTTTGGTTGCGCTTATATTCCCGATGGCGATTATGCCTGCGCTCGGCGTAAACAAATCTCTGTGGATAATCGTGATGAGCGTATTGAGCATCATTGCGCTCCCGCTCACGCTTTTGGAATACTATTTCACAAAGGAAAGAGTTACGGAAGAGCAAGAGGATGCGGGGGCTCCGAAAGTGTCGTTTGCAAAACAACTCAAAATAGTTTTCAGCGATAAATATCTCTGGATTATTTTTATCTATTTCTTTTTGTCGACATTCGGAACGGTGTTCAAAAACATGGGACTTGTTTATTACTGCAACTATGTGCTTGGAACGTACAATGACGGTATTACCCAGATGCTCGTGTCCGTTATCGGCGGCGTGCCTATGGGAATCGGCATATTCCTCGTGTGGCCGCTTGCAAAGAAATTCGGGAAACGCAACGTCACTATGTGGGGATTCGTACTTTACGCAATCGGAAGCGCGATATGTTGGATGTTCCCGACAAATCTTTATATCGTTCTTGTGGGACAATTTATCAAAAATATAGGCGGCTTGCCTTGCGCATACGTTTTTATGGCTTTGTTTGCGGACTCTCTTGACCATATCGAGTGGAAAAGCGGCATCAGATGCGACGGAATTGCAATGTCTATTTACAATATAATAGCAACTGCGCTCGTGGGCGTATGCACGGGCATTTTCAACGCATTGCTTGCAAAAGCGGGATACAAAGCGCCTTCTCTCGATGAGGCAGGACAGACTATAGCGGCGGTTCAACCCGAAGCGGTCAAAAACGTAATTACGTTTGCATTTGTCGGTCTCGAGGTGTTTACGGGCGCAGCGCTTGCAATAGTGCTTGCATTTTTCAACGTTGAAAAAACATCCGACAAAAAACTTGCAATAATCAGAGAACGTCAAAAAGCCGAGTGCGAAGCGAAAGGCGAAGAGTGGATTGCTCCCGAAATCAAGGCGGCTCAGGACGAGGAAAGATTTATTCTCGAAAACGAGCAAGCGTTTGTGGAAAACTTGAAAGTCAAGTGTGAAAAGAAAGGTCTTGACTTCGAGCAAGAACTTGAAAAACACAACAATCAAGTTGCAGATAAGAAAGCAAAAGCGGAAGAGAAGAAACGCCTTGCTGAAGAAAAACAAACCGCAAAACTTGAAAAAGCCGAACAAAAGAAGGCTCAAAGACTTGCAAAACTCACCCCCGAGCAACTTGCAAAACGCGAAGAACGCTTGAAAAATAAAGCGGAACGCGAAGAAAAGGCGTGGGAAATCGAAAAGCAAAAAGGCGAAGAATACTATCAAAAGATACAGGCAGAACTTGCAAATAAGGCATAGCGATTATGAACAAGGCGTTTTCGGAAAATAGTCGGTTGTGGTCGATAAGACACTGCAAAGAATTTGCATCGTTCAAAAAGTATGTCGTAAATCCGAGGAGCATTGCCGTCCTGATGCAAATTTATCGCATTAAGGATATCAGATTGTTCTATCCGATCGATGTCGCCACAACGGTCGATACACTCAACGAGATGAAAAAACGCATCGATGAAGGACAAAAGTTATATTGCAAACTCGGTGAAAAAGACGTTGGTATTTATCCGTTCGTCATAGGGGAAAACAAGCCGTTTGTTCTTGTGCTTCCGGGCGGCGGATACGGAGACGTATGCTCGCTTGTGGAAGGGTATAGTACTGCATTGAGATTGAACGAGATGGGATACAACGCGTTTGTAGGGCAGTACAGCGTAGGCAAAAACGCACATTATCCCAATCCGCAAGACGATGTTGCAAAAATGTTGAAGTTTGTCTTTGACAATGCGAAAATGCTGAATGTCTATACAAATGACTATGCGGTGTGCGGATTTTCGGCAGGCGGACATATTGCGGCAAGTTGGGGAACAAAAACGCTCGGATATGAAAGATACGGCTTGCCAAAACCGAAGACGTTATTCCTTGCGTACCCCGTGATAACAATGGGTGGTAAAACGCATAAAGGCAGTCGAAAAAACTTGCTCGGCGAAAAATGCGACAATGTCGATTTGCAAATAAGGTATTCGATTGAAAAACAGGTAGGCAAAGATTATCCTGCAACGTTTATTTGGCAATGCAAAAACGATAATGTCGTTCCTTTTGAAAACAGTCTTATGCTTGTCGATGCATTGAAAATATGCGGCTGCGAGTGTGAATTTATGCCCGTGGACGGCCAATCTCACGGCTGGGGATTGGCAGACAATACCGCTGCACAAGGATGGCTCAAAAGAGCGGTGAAATTATGGCAAAAGACGTAAGAGTGTCAAAACAGAAAAGAACAGTCATCGGCGTATTGATCGCGGTTGTGCGTTGATTGTTGCAGCATTAATTGCACTGTTGATACAAAGCTGTTGGAGAATAAGAAATGAAAGCAATAAATATCAAAACGGAATATTTGCATAATCCTGTCGGACTGGGCACTGTAACGCCGAGGATAAACTGGAACTGCGACGACGGACAAAAGCAAACGGCATATTATATAAGCGCAGTCGTTGACGGGAAAGAGCTTTCGAGCGAAAAAGTGGAAAGTGACAGTATGCATGCGGATTTCGGCGTGCCGCTCGCATCACGATCGCAAGTGCGTTTCAAAATCAAACTTTGGGACGAAAACGGGCAAGAAGGCGAGTGGAGCGAAGAAAACTTTTTTGAAATCGGTTTGCTTGAAAAGAGTGATTGGCAAGCGAAATGGATAAGCGGCGACTATAAAGTCGACCAGAAAAAGCGCTATCCCGTCGATTGCTTTAAGAAAAGATTCGAGGCAAGCGACGTTGAAAAAGCACGTTTGTATATATCCGCTTGCGGTCTTTACGAGGCAAGACTCAACGACAAAAAATGCGGTGAATTCGTGTTTGCACCCGGGGCTGCCGATTATCGAAAGAGAGTGCAATATCAAACGTACGACGTGACGGATTCGATAAGAAAAGGCGAAAACGAGTTGACCGTTGAACTTGCCGACGGATGGTATCGCGGTTCAAGCGGTTCGAAGGGTAGAGTCAATACGTACGGAACGCAGACGAAGTTTATCGCACAACTTGAAATATTGACAAAAAACGGTGTTAAAACAACTGTTTACACAGATGAAACGTGGAATTGGTCAAACGACGGCGCAATTCGCTTTGCGGACTTAAAGGACGGAGAAGCCGTTGACGCAAGAAAAACACCGACGTACAGCGGTAAGGCGATTGCGGTAAAATACGATGCAAATCTTACTGCGTCCGACAATTTCGACGTCAAAGAAAACGAAACGTTTTTGCCTATCAAAGTTATAAAAACGCCAAGCGGAAAAACCGTTCTTGAATTCGAGCAGAATTTGTCTGGATATATCGCCTTTTCTCTCAACGCCAAAGCGGGACAAAAAATACATATTACGCTCGGCGAGTTGATCGGAAAAGACGGCGAACTTACTCTCAAAAACATTCAATGCATTTTCAAGGGTAAACCATCACCGCTCCAAGAGATAGACTACACTTGCAAAGACGGATTGAACGAATATAAGCCGAAGTTCTTTTACGGTGGTTTTAAGTATGCTCAAATCGACACCGACGTACCCTTTGAAAAAGACGATTTTAAGGCTATTGCAGTGTACAGTGCGTTTGAAGAAACGTCGAAGTTTGAGTGTTCAAACGAACTTATAAATAAATTCTATCACGACACGCTTTGGTCGCTCAAAAGCAATTCGACGGATTTTCCGTCAGATTGCCCGACAAGAGAACGTATGGGCTGGACGGGCGACAGCGAAGTGTTTTTCAACACGGCGTCTTATATGGTCAATTATGCTCCGTTTGCAAGAAAGCACGTCAGAGATATATTCGACAGGCAATGGAAGAGCGGACGACTTCCGCAAATCGCGCCGTATGCTCACGAAGATTGGTTTATGTGGACAATGAACGGTTCGGTCGGCTGGGCGTGCGCAGGTGTGTACATTCCGCTTTATTATTACGAAAAATACGGTGACGACAGACTGCTCAAAGAAAACTATGAAGGCATTATCAAGTATGCCGAGTTTATGATAAGCCGTGCAGGCAAATGGGGCGGTCCGTATGCAAAATTCATACCGATGTCGCTCAAAAACCGCAAATATTTCGTTAACTGCGGACAATCGTACGGCGAATGGGCTGAGCCTAACGATGTTATGGCGTTTCAATGGTTCGATTTTGCTGCTCCGCATCCCGAAGAATCCACTGCGTACACCTGTTTCACGCTCAAAAGAGTGCTTGAAATCGCAGATATTCTCGGCAAAAAAGACGATAAACGACTTGCAAAAATAAAAGAATACAGCGAAGGCGCAAAGCGTGCTTATCAAGAGTACGTGTCAAAACCGAAATATTCGTTGGATACTGACAGACAGGCAAAACTCGTGCGTCCGCTCTATATGGGATTGCTTGATGAAGAACAAACCGAATTCGCAAAAAAGCGTCTTATCAAGGCTATGGACAATTACGGTTGGCGTATCGGCACGGGCTTTTTGTCAACGCCGTTCATTTTGGACGTGCTTGCGGATATCGATATCGAATACGCGTATAAACTTCTTGAGAACGAACAATGTCCCGGTTGGTTATTTATGCCCAAAACGGGTGCAACGACGATTTGGGAAGATTGGGAAGGTCCGTCCACAACCGATAAAGGTTGCGCTTCGCTTAATCATTATTCAAAAGGCGCAGTGTGCGAATGGCTTGTGCGCCGTATGTGCGGCATTAACGTTGAAGGTGAGAATCGCTTTGTGATTGCACCTAAAATCGGCGGAAAAGAAAACTACGCAAAATGCGAGTATCAAAGCATTTATGGAAAGGTTTCGAGCGCTTGGGAAATAGTCGGAAACAAGGTTCGTTATACGTTCGAGATTCCGTCGAATACGACTGCTGAAATTATAATCGGTGACAAAACTCAAACCGTCGGAGCCGGTAAATACGAAATTGAAGAATAAAAAAATATCGACGACAGTCGTATTTATAAAAAATAAATAATAGTAGGAGAATTGTTATGAGAAAAAAATCAGTTTTGATTTTGGTTGCATTGTGCCTCGTGGTATCAATGATTGCGCTCGTTGCATGCAACGATGACAAAGCCCCGGAGAAAAAGGAAGGCGTGCTTTATCAATCCGACGTCGAATCGTTTTGGGTTGGTATCGGGAAAGCGTATATGACACTCGAACATATTACTAAGCCCGAAACCCCCGAAGAAGGCAAACTTTACGGCAACGTATTCAACGTAATTGTCAGCGCAGACAGCGGCAAGACGTACTCGCCGTGGCTTTCAGGCACGTGGAAGATTGAAACCGGTGTGCTTACTCTCAACGCTACTTGGCAAGACGGTGATAAATCCACAATGCTTGCAGATGCGACAAGCGGAGAAGATAAAACCTACGTGAGAAAAGACGGTAAATTTACGATTGGCGTAAAACTTCCCAGCGCAGGAACGGTGAACTTTGTCATAGCGGTTGAAGGCGAAGACGGTCAAGGCACATCGCAACCGTGCACGGAACACATTGACGAAAACAAAGACGGTAAATGTGATAAGTGTGGCGAAGATATGCCGAATCAATCCGAAAAACAAGTGCAACTTGTTTTGACTGCAAAAGATAGTGTTGAGGGAACGGGTTATACCGTAAATGCAGACGCAAAACTCGAAATGTACACCGATAACACGTGGGCGCTTTCGATTAGTTATGACGGTGGTGCAAACTTCACTGAAACGGCAATCGGTACGTGGGCAATCGCTACGGACTATTCGAAGATAACGCTTTCCGTGACCAAAGACGAAGCAAACGTTTTTGCGGCCAAAACTATAGATATGAGTTTGAATGCTGCAGATCCTCAAAACGTAATCTATGCAGTCACTATGAACTGTAACGTACCTCAAGTGGGAGCGTTGACCTTTGAATTCACAAACGAAGTAAAAGCAACCGTACAATTGACAATGAGCTCATCTGCCAATGAAAGCGGACAAACCGCAAAAATCGAAATGATGACGGACGGCACTTGGAAGTTGGGTATTTCTTATTACACAGGCGGAGATTTTACTGAAACCGCAAGCGGAACGTGGGTTGCAAACGGTTATGAGAGTATGACGCTTACCGTGACCAAAGACGAGGCAAACGTTCTTGACGCAACTACATATACCGTACCTTTCGATTTCGCAACAAACCCCGGTAATATTACCTACGCACTTACAATTAAGTGCAATATACCCCAAGTCGGCGAGTTGACATTTGTGCTTTCCGCAAAAGTAGCAATGCCGCAATAATAATTACAACAATTGACGCAGCCGACGGTTTTTCCGTCGGCTGTAAACAAAGACTTATGGACAACAAGTATTATCTTGCTATAGATCTCGGAGCATCCAGCGGACGACATATTGTAGGCCGGAAAGAAGACGGAGAGATAAAAACCAAAGAAATATACCGCTTTGAAAACCACGTGGACAACAAAGGCGGACATCTTGTTTGGGATACGAAAAGGCTGTTTAACGAGATTAAAAACGGACTTAAAGTGGCTTTTTCGCAATACGAGAGTATTGAAAGCCTTGCAATAGATACGTGGGGCGTGGACTACGTACTCATAAAAGACGGCAAATCCGTGTTGCCTTGCTATGCGTATAGAGATTCGAGAACGGAGAGTGCAATCGAAGAGATAAACTCAAAGATTTCTTTTGAAACGTTCTATATGCGCACGGGCATACAGTTCCAGTCTTTCAACACGGTGTATCAACTTTATGCGGATAACAAAGAAGGTCGTTTGGACGGCGTTTCAACGTTTCTTATGATGCCCGAATACTTCGGTTATTTGCTTACGGGCAATATAGTGAAGGAATATACGGACGCAACTACGACAGGACTTGTGAACTGCAAAACAAGGAAGTTCGATATAGACCTTATTCAAACTCTCGGTTTACCGCTTCAAATGTTCCCGTCGCTCAATATGCCGGGAACGGTCGTCGGAAAACTCAATGACAATGTGGCAAAAGAAGTCGGCGGACAAACGATAGTAAAACTCTGTCCGTCGCACGATACGGCAAGCGCATTTTATGCCGTTGATAACGAAGATAACAGCGTGCTTATATCAAGCGGAACTTGGGCAATTCTCGGCGCAAAGATAAAAGAAGCCAACGTATCGAGAGATGCTTTGAGATACAATTTCGCAAACGAAGGCGGAGTCGGAAATTTCCGCTTTTTGAAGAACATCACAGGTATGTGGATAAACGTGTGCCTTAAAAACGTGTTCGGTAGAAGTTTTGACGAGATGACGCGCCTTGCAAGCGAAAGCATGTTTGACGGTACGTTTGACGTCAACGCAAAAGAGTTTTCTTTGCCCGAAAATATGGACAAGAAAATCAAGAACTGGTTTGAGAGTCGCAATCTCAATGCGCCTAAAACGGAAGGGGATTTGTATCGCAGTGCGTACAGGTCTATGGCAATGGGATATAAAAAAGCAATTGACGATTTGGAAAAATGCGAAAACCGCACGTTCGATAAGATTTATATCGTAGGCGGTGGCGCAAACAACAAATTGGTCAATGAATTTACAAGAGAATTTACAAACAAGGAAGTCGTCGCAATGCCCATAGAAGCAACGGCGATAGGCAATCTGAAAAGCCAAATGGAGTTATAAAACTATGAGTTATCAGGAAGCGAAAGAAGTTTACGCAAAGATTGGCGTGGACACGGAACAAGCGATTGAAAAACTTAAAAATACTGCAATCTCGGTGCATTGTTGGCAAGGCGACGACGTTGTAGGTCTTGACGGTGGCGGTGCTGCGTCGGGCGGTATTCAAACAACAGGCAATTATCCCGGACGTGCAAGAAATTTTGAAGAACTCAAAGAAGATTTGAAAAAAACGTTTTCACTTATGCCGGGCAAGAAAAGACTCAACTTGCACGCAAGTTATGCAATTCTTAACGGCGAGAAAGTGGACAGAAACGCATATCGTCCCGAACATTTTGCACCTTGGGTTGAGTTCGCAAAAGAAATAGGACTTGACGGAATCGATTTCAATCCCACGATGTTCTCACATCCGATGGTAAAGGGCGGACTTACGCTTTCTTCACCCGACGAAAACGTGCGCAAATTCTGGATTGAGCATTGCAAGGCGTGTATCCGCATTTCCGAATATTTCGCAAAGGAAATGAACAGCCATTGCCTTATGAATATTTGGATTCCCGACGGATTCAAGGACGTTCCTGCGGACAGACTTACCCCAAGACTTCGTCTTAAAGAGAGCCTTGACGAGATTTTGAAAGAGCCGTATGACAAGAAAAAGGTTGTCGTTGCGGTGGAAAGCAAAGTGTTTGGTATAGGCGTTGAAAGTTATACGGTGGGTAGCAACGAGTTCTATCAGAACTATGCCGCAAAGAACGATATTTGTTGCTTGCTTGACAACGGACATTATCATCCGCTCGAATATGTCAGTGACAAGATTCCTGCGTTGCTTGCTTTCTACGATAAAGTTGCACTTCACGTAACGCGCGGAGTGAGATGGGACAGCGACCACGTCGTCTTGTTTGAAGACGAACTCAAAGATATTGCAAAAGAGATTGTAAGAAACGACGCACTTGACAAGGTGCTTATCGGTCTTGACTATTTCGATGCGTCCATAAACCGTATATCTGCGTGGGTTACGGGTGAGCGCAATATGCAAAAGGCGTTGCTTTACGCATTGCTTACGCCAAACGACGCGCTCAAGAAGTTGCAGGACAACGGTGAATTTACCGAACTTATGTACAGACAAGAACAACTCAAAACCTATCCTTTCGGCGAAGTTTGGAAAGAGTATCTCGACAGACAGGGTATGAAAGACGATTGGTTTGACGAAATAAAAGACTACGAAAAAGGAGTGCTTAGCAAAAGATGAAAAACATACTTGAAGCACCGTTTGTAAAAGAACTTTGCAAAATTACGAGCAATATGTATCGTCAGGGATGGGACGAAAGAAACGGCGGAAACGTTTCCGTGTTGCTCGATGAAGAACAAGTAAAAGAATATCTCGATACGGACAAGGTTTTGCGAGTTATCCCGACGGGATTTGATGCAAAAGAGTTGATCGGCAGATATTTTATCGTGACGGGAACGGGCAAATATTTCAAGAACGTTGAAGGCGATCCTGAAACTAATCTCGGTATAATCCGTATCGGCGCAGACGGCAAAATGACAGAACTTTTGTGGGGATATAAGGACGGCGGAAAATTCACGAGCGAACTTCCTGCACACCTTATGACACACGCAACTCGTTTGAAAATAGATCCCAACCACAGAGTCGTTATGCACACGCACCCGACGTATACGATTTGCATGTCGGCAGTCGTAAAAACCGACGACAGAGTGTTTACCGAAAAGTTGTGGCGCAACAATACCGAAGCAATCGTGGTATTCCCGGACGGCGTAGGCGTGTTGCCTTGTATGGTTTGCGGAACGAACGAAATCGGTGAAGCGACGGCAGAGAAGATGAAAAAATATCGTCTTGTCGTATGGACGAATCACGGCATTTACGGTGTCGGCAAAGACATTGACGAAGCCTTCGGACTTATTGAAACGGTTGAGAAAACGGCACAACTTTATATGCTCACATTGGGACACGTCGTCAACGAAATCGGCGATGACGTATTGCAAGGACTTGTTGATTTGTGGCATCTCACACCGCTTGACGGAATCTTGGGAAAATAAGCGAACATATCCCGAACAACGGCGTATTGCCTAAATATAGTTTGGGAAAAATAATAGAATTACCTTTAAGGAGATAAAATTATGGCAAACAGATTTATCTTGAACGAAACTTCATACTTCGGTGCAGGCGCAAGACGTGAACTTCTCGGCGAAATCAAAGCACGCGGATTCAAAAAGGCGTTTATCGTTGCAGATAAAGACCTTGTGAAATTCGGTGTGGCAGATATGGTTACGTCAACTCTCGAAGGTTTTCCGTATGAGATGTTCACGGACTTCAAAGCAAACCCGACCGTGACAAACGTCAAGAATGGACTTGCGGCATTCAAAGCATCCGGTGCAGATTTCCTTATCGCAATCGGTGGCGGTAGTGCAATCGATACGTCAAAGGGTATTGCAATCGTTGCAAACAACCCCGAATTTGAAGACGTTGTTTCGCTCGAAGGCGTTGCTCCTACAAAACATAAATGCGTCCCGATTATCGCACTTCCGACAACCGCAGGTACGGCGGCAGAAGTCACAATCAACTACGTCATTATTGACGAAGAAACGGGTAGAAAGATGGTTTGCGTAGATCCGCACGACATTCCCGTGCTTGCTATTATCGACGCAGAACTTATGGCATCTATGCCCAAAGGTTTGACTGCTGCAACAGGTATGGACGCACTTACGCACGCAATCGAAGGTTATATTACGAAAGGCGCTTGGGAACTTTCCGATATGTTTGAACTTAAAGCGATTGAACTTATCTCGAAGAACCTTCGCAATGCAACGTCCAACGGCAAAGATATGACTGCTCGTGAGAATATGGCTCTTGCACAATACGTTGCAGGTATGGCTTTCTCAAACGTCGGACTTGGTTGCGTTCACTCAATGGCACACCCGCTCGGCGCAAGATTTGACATTCCGCACGGCGTTGCAAACGCACTTCTTTTGCCTATCGTTATGGAATACAATATGCCTGCTGCACAAGAAAAGTATTGCAATATCGCACGCGCAATGGGCGTAAATATTGACGGTTTGTCTGTTGAAGAAGGCGCAAAAGCGGCAGTAAGCGCAGTTAAACAACTTTCGCTCGACCTTGGCATTCCGCAAACTCTCCGTGAGATAAATATCCCCGAAAGCGCACTTGAACAACTTTCCAAAGACGCATTCGCAGACGTTTGCACAGGCGGCAATCCGAGAGAAATAACCGAAAAAGACATTTTGGAACTCTACAAGATAGCATATTAATGCCGATTAAGAGCCAAAATATAATTAAGTGGTTTTCTGCGTCGTATGGTGAAATTGTAAAAGGATTGTTTAATTCTTAATAGTTTTACCATATCGACGCTGTTTTTTTATCGAATTTTCAATTTGTTAGAGTGTGAATGATAGAGCGGATATAAGTTATCTCGACATATATTTCTATCTTGTTTTATAATTGTAATTTTTTTAGAAAATACCCCCCCCGCAAAAACTTTTGTAAATGTCCATATATATTGAGAGGTAAATTTACATTTGATAAATTTGTTGACATCCAAAACTGAAAAGGAGTGTATGGATATGTTTTATAACATTTGAAGTAATAAATCCTTTATGGCACTTAGGCGTATGCTTGTCTTGAACAAGTCGGCTCGGCTTCGCCTCGCCGAGACAAGCATACGCCTTGTATAAAAACAAACCGCCTAAAAAGGCAAAATTGCAGCCGTGCGGAACGGGGCGTTCGCGCTAAACCGCTTGGCGAACCGCGCCCGTTTTTCTCGCGCATCGGTAATGCGAATTTTTTGTCCTCTTTTTCATAAAGCCTGTGTGGCAACCAAGTCCG
>CAVKTQ010000048.1:0-12901 GCA_963659105.1 Firmicutes bacterium CAG:238
ATCGTCCAGCTCGGCGCTCACTACGGTCATCGCCTTGCGATTCCAATTCCGTCTTTGAATTAACACATTCCTTTAATAAGTACGCCTTGAATGAGTGAGCGTTAGAAAGTCCGCTCTGCAAGTTCGCGGACGGCGGTTTTCTTAACATCTTCGCACACTACATAAAACTGCGCTAAATCGATGGATAATGCGAAAGAGGCACTCGGATGGCAACCCTAATTTACTAATCGTAAATGAGTTGTCGGACGAGTGCCTCTGACAAAGTTAGGCGCGATTTAGCACAGTTTTATCCTAATACTTTGACGGCGTCGGTTATAGTCTTCTCCAACGCCTCCCTTCCGTACTTGTCCACTTCGGCTTTGTTTTTCTCGCCGTGGGTAAGGCAGCCTGCGCCGCCGATGCAACCGCCGAGGCAAGCCATGCCTTCGATGAAGTTGGCGTCGGAAAGGTTTTTGCTCTTTTTGAGGAGAGCGATGCGGCATTCGTCGATGCCGTCGCAAGAGCAAGGTTTGAGGTCGAAGTCGATGTTCTGCTCTTTGAGGGATTGCTTCAATGAGTCGCTGAGACCGCCGCATCTTGCGAAGATTCTGCCAAAGTAAGAAGCGTTGTCGAGGACGCCTTCTTCAAGGGTTGTGATGTCCATATCCCTGCTGTCGAAGAGGGCTTGCAATTCCTCGAAAGTGAGAACGGAATCGACGTACGGTTTGACTTTTTCGTCGAAAATCTCCGCCTTTTTGGCGGTGCAAGGACCGATAAACACGACTTTTGCGCCCGGCGTTGTTTCCTTGATGTACTTGGAAATCATTGCCATAGGCGAGAGGTTGTGCGAGATATGCTCGACCATATTCGGGAAATTCTTTTTGATGTACGACACAAACGCAGGACAGCACGAACTTGTCAAGAAACCTTTTTCGGCGAGTTCTCTTGCCTCTGCAAGCAAAACCATATCCGCGCCGAGCGCCGCTTCGACAACCGTATAGAAGCCGAGTTCCTTGAGCCCGGTGATGACCTGACCGAGTTTTGCATAGGTGAACTGGCTGGAAATCGAGGGCGCGACAACGGCGTAAAGTTTGTACTTCGTGTTGTTTTCGCTCTTTTTGACAAGGTCGATGACGTCGAGGATATAGGATTTGTCCGAGATTGCTCCCCACGGGCATTGATAAACGCACGCGCCGCAAGCGATGCACTTGGAATTGTCTATTTTTGCCGCGCAATCCTCGCCCATACTGATTGCCTTGACTTTGCAAGCCATTTCGCAGGGGCGTTTATGGTTGGTGATTGCGCTGTACGGGCAAACTTTTGCGCATGCGCCGCACTCCTTGCATTTTGTTTTGTCGATATGCGCGACGTGTTGGCTGTCGAAAGTGATCGCTCCGAATTTGCAAGCGTCCTCGCAACGGTGAGCGAGGCAGCCTCTGCACGCCTGAGTGACTTCGTAGCCGCCCATAGGACATTCGTCGCAAGCGATGTTGATGACCTCGATTACGTTTGGATTTTCCGAATCGCCGCCCATTGCGAGTTTGACCCTTTCGCTCAAAATCGCGCGCTCCTTATAGACGCAGCAACGCATTGTCGGGACTTTGCCGGGGACTATGCGCTTGGGAATGTCGATGGCGTTTTTGTCGAGCGTACCCGCCCACGCCTCTCTTGCGACTTCGCGAAGGACTTTGTATTTGAGATGTTGAACTTTTGTATCGAATATTCTCATTGTTACACCTTTTGCGCTTGTTGCGCGGTTGCGAGTGGATTATACACCAAATCGCCCTTTGCGCAATTGAATTTTGCCTCATATTTGAAAAAACAATGTATTTTCTCTTATTTTCCCTCTCGTTTCGCCTTTCAAATCAGAAGTAGGACACTTTCACGCGTTTGCCCATCTTGACAAGACAGTCGGAAAGTTCGGTCACGAGATTCATTTTTATGCTGAAATTTATGGGCAAATCGGGGTTTTGGTGGGCGGGGTTGATGGCTCTGCCGACAAAGAAGTTGATGTCGGTCGCTTCCTCGAAAAGAAGCCTTGCCATAAGCGACGCGCCGTCGCGCTTGAAACTCCATTGCTCGTAACTTTCGTTGTCTTTGAGGTAGTCTTTTGCGTAGGTAAGCACCTTGTTCATCGTGATGACGCCCTCGGTTACGAGGTCAACGCCCTCGATTTCGGATATCGGCGGAACGTCGCTCGCCTCGAAGTCGAGAGTCGTGCGGACGGTCTTGCCTAGATACTTTGCCGCAATTGACGAGGTCGTGCCGCCGCAGACGATATGCTTGCCCTCTTTGGAGAAGAACAAGGACATCATTCTGTCGCAGTCGTCGCGGTTGGACGGAGGTCCGAACAATATGTTCATAGGCTCGCGCTTTCTTATCCTCACGACGCAAGCGGTTGCGTCGTCGCCCGGTTGTCCGCCGTAAAGTTTGTTGCACTCGTCCACGAGAATGGTTGACAGGGTTTTTGCAGTGTATCCCACAAAACTTATGCTCTCCAAAAAGGATATGATGTCCTCTCTCTTCCAGCCGAAATTGTAGGAAAGCCCCATACCTGCATGCGGACAGCCGTCGCTCATAAGCACGAATATGTCGTTTTCGCACAAGTCGAGCGCGGATTTGTAAATCTTTTTGCCGCCGATGACCATTTCGGTTTTCGGGAAGTCGTAATTTTGACCGTCGCGCAAAAGTATGACGGCAGGATTGTCGTATTGAATGATTTCCGCAACGCGATTTTCAACGAGGTGCAGAATGGTGAACGTCGAATACGCAACCCCTCTTTGCGAGCATATGGGCAAAGTTGCGGCGATGGTTTCGACGCAATCTTCGAGCGTAAGACCTTCCGCCATCATAGTGGAGATAATCTTGCTCGTGAGCGTCGAAAGTATGCTCGCCTTCACGCCGCTGCCAAGTCCGTCCGCAAGCACGACGACGGTTGAATCCTCGCCTTGACGGACAATGTCAACGTGGTCGCCGCACAACTGCTCGCCGAAGTGATTTATGCTTTTGTAGCCGATGTCGGCGCAAAGGTCATTCATCTTTTATCGACTCCTTGAGTTTTGTAAGCGCGATTTTGGTTTCCGCCGCGGTTTCGCCGAGCAAGGACGCGATTTCCTGAACGATGCGCATTTGCTTGTCCACAACCTTGTCTGCGGTTTCGATGGTTTGCTTTGAGATGCTCTCTTTCTTTTCTCTCTCTTTTTCCTCGTCGGTGATGTCGCGCATAATGCCGATATAGAGGTGATTGTCGGTGTCGTAAACGACGGTGAGTTCGACGTATCTCTTATATTCCGCAAGATAAACCCTGCGATTGTGCACGTTAAACCTCGTTTTCTGCACTTCGTAGAAAACTTTAGGGTCCATAATTCGCACGACTTGCTCGCCGAGAACGTCGCTTGCCGCGCGGATATTCATAATGTCCATAGCCGCCTCGTTTATCTGTTGCACTTCAAACGCGTCGTTGAGGACTATGATGCCGTTGGGCGTATTGTTGACGATTCTGTCCGAGAAGCCTTCCGCCTTCTTTTGAAGATACGGCAAGCACATAGACGCTTCCGCTTTGCCCTGACAAATCGCAATCGCTTTCTCTCTGCAAGTGTTGTATCCGCAACTTCCGCAGTTGAGTTCGTCACGCTTGCTCATCTTGCCCATCTGGCGCAACGCAGCGTTGATTTCGGTTTCGCTCGGCATCTTGTTGGTGCGCTCGATTATAGAAAAATGTTTTCTCAAATCGTGGCTGTCGGGTTGCTCGACGACAAAGTCTTTGTCGCCTGCGTACTCTGCGACCGCAAGATATTCTCTGACGGGCGAGGGGTGATATTTTTCCATAACGGGACCGCCCACGCAACTACCGACGCAGGAGGACATCTCGATAAACGCGTGGCTGATATTGCCGTTTTCGATGTCTTTGAGCGCGGAAATGCAGTTTTCGATTCCGTCAATCGCCATATATCGATAACCGGGAGCGTCAAGTTTCATTGTTTTGAGAACGCCGCCCGTGGTCGGGAAGAATCTCGCTCTGCTTTCCTCTTGCGAATCCGTCTCCTTTTCGAGAGTTATTCCCTCTTGGTTGAGCCATTCGGTGAGTTCCTCGTAAGTGAGAACGGCGTCCACTATGCCCTCGTAGTGTTGCGCCTCGTCCTTTTTTGCCACGCAAGGTCCGATAAACACGGTTTTTGCGTTCGGATGACGCTTTTTCAAGTCCGCGCAATGCGCTTGCATAGGCGAAAGCACGTCGGCAAGATAGGGCAATTCTTTGGGGAAATACTTTTGTATGAGCAAGTTTACCGCATGGCAACACGACGTTATGACGATGTCTCTCTTTTCCTCTCTCAAAAGTCTGTCGTACTCGTTTTTGACGACGGTTGCGCCCAGAGCCGTTTCCTCAACGTCGGCAAATCCCAACTTTTTGAGAGACCTGCGCATAGAGTTTATGCCCACGCCCTCGTAGTTTGCGATAAATGACGGCGCGAGGCTGACGTAAACGGGATAGGACTGCAAAAGCACTTTGACTTTTTCGGTTTCGTTGACGATTTCCTTTGCGTTTTGCGGACATACGACAAAGCAATGTCCGCACAAAATGCACTCGTCGCCGATGATGTGCGCCTGATTGCCCGAAAAGCGTATCGCTTTGACGGGGCAATGACGTATGCACTTATAGCAGTTTTTGCAGTTTGATTTTTTGAGAGTTAAACAATCCATATTCCCTCTTTATTTTACTTGCCGCTCGACTTATCGTTCTTGGACGAGGGGCAAAACTTTGGTTTGGAAGAATTCTTTGAAGTTATCTCTTGTTATGCCGGGGTATACGTCGTCGTTGACGGCGACGGTTACGCCCACTCTGTTGCACGTTCCAAAACAAAAACTTCCCGAAAGCACGATTTCGCCTTCGAGATGTCTTTGCTCGATTTCGCCGCGGAGCATTTCGACTATCTCCTGCGAACCTTTGAGGTGACAGGAACTGCCGACGCAAATCCGAATTATTATCATATTATTTAACCTTTGCGAGTATTTCCTTTGCAAAGAAGTCGTCGGTGGATTCGGGCGTAAGGGAGAAGAACGCGTCGTCAACCGTTACGCATACGCCCTGTTGGCACTTGCCCATACAGAACGTTCCGCCGAGTTCCACTTTGTCTTTGAGATCGTGTTTTGCGATGAGATATTGCAGTTGTTCCACAACTTGTCTCGATCCTTTTATATGGCAGGAACTGCCGATACAAACCGTAACTTTCATATTTTTCCCTCTCCTTATTGAAATTCCGCAACGTCTATCCAAGACATAAGGAATTCTCTTTCTTTTTCTTGTCCTTTGACCGATTGCGAAGCGGCGACGATGGGCATCCATTTTTGGACGTATCTCTTGTCCGTGCCGCTTTTTTGGCAGAAGAGATTGAGATATTTTTCCGCGCCCTCGATGTCGCCTGCAAGCCAGAAAAGCATATACGTCCTCGCCACGTCCGCAGAAGCGTTGCCCTGCGTTGCGTGCGACCAGTCGATGAAGTACGCCGTGCCGTCGTCTTTTATTATGATGTTGGACGGGTTGAAGTCGCCGTGGCAGAGTTTGTTGTGCTTGGGCATACCTTCGAGCCTCGTGTGCAACTCATATTTTATACTATCGTCAAGATTAGTCAAGTCGATTTTTCTGTTCATCTTGTCGCGAAGTTTGGTGAGCAAGGGGCATTTTTTGGATTGAACCTCGATTTGCAAGTCAACGAATTTTTCAAGATACTCGTCTTTCTTGTCGGGGTTTTCTTCCATAAGTCTTGCAAGGGTTTTGCCTTGAATGTACTCGGACACGATTGCCCACTTGCCGTCGATTTTCGTGACTTCGATAATTTTGGGTACGTTGAGACCGGTTTCCTCCACTCTCGCTTGGTTGAGAGCCTCGTTGAGCACGTCCACTTTCGAGAAATCGTCGTCGAAAACTTTGACGCAGTTATCCCCGTCGCGGTAAACGGTTTTGTTTGTTCTTACGGCAATAATTCTGTCAAGATTCATATTTTCCTCCTATCAAACCTCGGTGTGTTTGCCATAGTATGCGTTGAGATACATTTGTTTGATCTCGCTCATAAGCGGATATCTGGGGTTTGCGCCCGTGCATTGATCGTCAAAGGCTTGTTCGACCATATCGTCGAGGCGGTCGAGGAAGTCTTTTTCGTCGGGGACGTAATCCTTGATCGTCGGCTTGATGCCCACTCTCGCTTTGAGTTCGTCGATAGCCTTGATGAGATTGTTGAGTTTTTCCTTGTCGTTTTTGCCCTTGATTCCGAGATAATCGGCGACTTCGGCGTATCTTTCGAGAGTGTGCGGATATGCGTATTGCGGGAACGTACCCATCTTTGTCGGGGTTTCGCTTGCGTTGAAGCGAAGCACTTCGTCAATCATAAGCGCGTTGGCAACGCCGTGCGGCAAATGATGGAACGCGCCGAGTTTGTGCGCCATAGAGTGGCACACGCCGAGGAACGCGTTTGCAAACGCCATACCTGCCATAGTCGCCGCATTTGCCATCTTCTCTCTTGCGACGGGGTCGTTCTGACCGTTGTCGTAGGCTCTTGGCAAATACTCGAATATGATTTTGAGCGAGCGAAGCGCAAGCGAATCGGTATAATCGGTCGCAAGCATTGCCGCATACGCTTCGAGTGCGTGCGTCACCGCGTCGATACCGCTCGCGGCGGTGAGTCCCTTTGGCGCGCTCATATGGAAGTCCGCGTCGATGATTGCCATATTCGGCAAAAGTTCGTAGTCGGCAAGCGGATACTTGACTCCCGTCTTTTCGTCGGTGATGACGGCAAACGGCGTGACTTCCGAACCTGTACCCGCAGAAGTCGGGATTGCGATGAAGTATGCCTTTTCGCCCATCTTGGGGAAGGTGTACACTCTCTTTCTGATGTCCATAAAGCGCATCGCCATATCCAAAAAGTCAACTTCGGGATGCTCGTACATAACCCACATAATCTTGCCTGCGTCCATTGCGCTGCCGCCGCCGAGAGCGATGATGCAGTCGGGCTTGAACGCCGCCATTTGCGCCGCGCCTTCTTTTGCGCAAGCGAGGGTCGGGTCGGGAGCGACGTCGAAGAACGTGGTGTGTTGGATTCCCATTTCGTCGAGTTTGTCGGTAATGGGCTTGGTGTAGCCGTTGTTATACAAGAAACTATCCGTTACGATAAAAGCCTTCTTTTTGCCCATGACGTGTTTGAGTTCGTCAAGAGCAACGGGCAGGCAGCCCTTCTTCATATATACCTTTTGAGGCGCTCTGAACCAAAGCATATTCTCTCTCCTTTGCGCAACCGTTTTGATGTTGATGAGGTGTTTGACACCCACGTTTTCGGAAACCGAGTTTCCGCCCCAACTTCCGCAACCGAGCGTGAGGGACGGTCTGAGTTTGAAGTTGTACAAGTCGCCGATACCGCCTTGCGAGGACGGTGTGTTGACCAAGATGCGGCAAGTCTTCATTCTGGACGCAAATTCGTCGAGTTTCGCTCTTTGCGTAACCGCGTCGAGATAAATGGAAGACGTGTGTCCGTATCCGCCGTCTGCGACGAGACGTTCTGCTTTGTCGAATGCTTCGTTTATGTCTTTTGCTCTGTACATCGCAAGCACGGGCGAGAGTTTTTCGTGTGCGAATTCCTCGCTCAATTCAACGCTTTCCACTTCGCCGATAAGGATTTTGGTGGAAGCGGGTACGTCGAATCCCGCAAGTTTTGCGATGGTGACGGGCTTTTGTCCCACAATCTTTGCGTTGAGCGCGCCGTTGATGAGGATTGTCTTTCTCACTCTTTCGGTTTGCTCGTCGTCGAGGAAGTAGCAGCCTCTGTCCTTAAATTCTTTCTTTGCTTGTTCGTATACCTTGTCAAGAACGATGACGGATTGCTCGCTCGCGCAAATCATACCGTTGTCAAACGTCTTGGAATGGATAATGGAGTTTACGGCAAGAGTTACGTCCGCGGTGTCGTCAATAATCGCAGGGGTGTTGCCTGCGCCCACGCCGATTGCAGGTTTGCCGCTCGAATACGCCGCCTTGACCATGCCGGGACCGCCCGTTGCAAGAATAACGTCCGCTTCTTTCATGATGAGGTTTGTCATTTCGAGGCTGGGTGCGTCAATCCAATCGATGATACCTTCGGGCGCGCCTGCCTTAACCGCCGCGTCGAGAACGACTTTTGCCGCCGCAATCGTGGACTTTTTCGCTCTGGGGTGCGGACTGATGATGATGCCGTTTCTCGTTTTGAGCGAAATGAGAGTCTTGAATATCGCGGTGGACGTCGGGTTCGTGGTGGGGATAACCGCCGCGACAAGCCCGATAGGTTCGGCGATTTTTATCGTGCCGTACGCCTTATCTTCTTCGATGATACCGCAGGTTTTGGTGTCCTTGTAGGCATTGTAGATGTATTCCGAGGCATAGTGGTTTTTGATGACCTTGTCCTCGACGATACCCATACCCGTCTCTTCAACCGCGAGTTTTGCAAGGGGTATTCTCATTTTGTTTGCGGCGACCGCCGCTTCAAAAAAGATTTTGTCCACTTGCTCTTGCGTGTAGGTTGCAAACACCTTTTGAGCCTTGCGAACGCGCGCTATGGCTTCTTCGAGTCTTTCTACGCTGTCGATAACGTTTCTTGCTTCCATACTTGCTTCTCCTATAACGATTATACAAATTTTGGGTTATCTCGTCGTGCTTTGCCGATTCGATAACTATTTATCGATATAATTCTATCCAAATAAGAGCATGCTGTCAAGTGATTTTTGCCACATATCAATAAAATTTTATCAATAAAAACCGACACTTTTCAGCATATGTATGGATTATTAAATTTTGCAAGATTCTCTGCATTTCGCTTCGCTCGATTCTCACGGTCACTCCGTTCTCTTGCAATGACATAAGGATAATTCGAATCCTCCGCAACCGCCGCAGGCGCAACGATGTTTATTTATAACAGTTTTATTATTTATTCAATTTCAATAGAAACGCCAGCACGTTTTGGGCGGTGCGTTGAAGTTCGGCGCGCTTAAGACCGCCTTTTTGGAGCGATTTGAGGGTCGAGCCGTCGTATTTGCCCAAAACTCGCGAGCCGCCCGGCATAAGCACGTCAACCTGCGCGCGAACTCTGTACGCGTTGTCGTCAACGCCTTTGAAGTCGGGATTTTTGCCTTTTCTCGTCCACCAGTCGGTCATGACGAGATTTTTATATCCCCACTCTTTGCGGAGTATGGTTGTGCAAAGGTCGTAGTTGTGATAGGAATACACGCCGTTTATTTTGTTGTACGAAGTCATCACGGCAAGCGGATTGCTCTCTTTTATTGCGATTTCAAAGCCTTTGAGATAAATCTCTCTCAATGCGCGCTCGCTCAAACGGCTGTCGTTGACGTATCTGAATTTTTCCTGATTGTTGCAAGCAAAATGTTTTACGCAACTGCCCGCGCCGCGCGACTGTATGCCCCTGACGATTGCGCTTGCGGTCTTGCCGGTGAGATACGGGTCTTCCGAAAAGTACTCGAAGTTTCTGCCGCAAAGCACGTTGCGATGTATGTTCATCCCGGGTGCCAAAAGCACGTCCGAGCCCTTTTCGACCATCTCGTCGCCCACGCACTCGTAGAGTTCCTGCGCAAGTTTCTCGTTCCACGCCGAAGCGACGCAAGTTCCGCACGGAAGCAAACTCGCCTTCTGCACAAGCCGTATTCCGCTCGGTCCGTCCGTTGCGGTGGCAGTCGGCACGCCCTTTGCTCTCAAACTCTCGCTTATGCCGCCGAAAACGCCTGCGTTGCCCCTTGCGCCAAGAGGACTGTTCATACGCAAATCGCCGTGGCAGAGGGTTTCGAGTTCCTCGTCCGAGAGCGTGGATACAAACTCGTCAAGCGTCGCAACTCCACGTTTAACATCGTCAAACGATATGTTTAAGTCCTTGTTTTGCGCAATCTCGGTCGGCATATTCTGTTCGATACGCTCCTTGAGATAGCCGCCTTGCGCCTTTACGACGCGGTATTTCCAGCCGAAATTTTCAAGCGTGTATTCGAGGTTGTGCATGAGCCGCTCCACTTCGTCGTCGGTGAGTACGTCCATCTTTTGCTTGAACTCGGCAAAGGTTTCTTTGCCCGAAAACCGCGATAAATCGGCGCAGAGGGAGTTTGCCGAATCGTATCTCAACAGCACGGGCAAGTCCTTTTGCGGCGAACAAGCGGTGTGGCATTCGCTTGTGATTTTCTTGTCGAAACGCACGCTGCCGACGCTTGTTGCTTCCCTTGCGTTTTGGCCTGCGAAAAACTCGTAATCGCCGTATTCGAGAACCCAGCACGCCTTGTAGCCCGTTGCGCCTTCCTCGTCGTAACTTGAAAGCGCGTACTCGCTTATGTCGAAAGAAAATTCTTCTTCCGCGCCGCATTCGAGTTCGGCGGTTTTTGCGTATGCGACAAGTTCGCGAGCGGGTTTTACGAGCATTCCGTCCGCTTTTTTGACATAAATCTGCACGACGGTTTTGCCCTTGCGCGCGCCCGTGTTTTTGACTTTTGCAAGCACTCTCGCGCCGCTTTCCGTCTTTTCTACGCCGCCCGTGACGGCGAACGTCGTGTAGGAAAGTCCGAAGCCGAACGGATAAAGCACTTCTTCCTTTGCGAAGGTTTCGAAATAGCGATAGCCGACAAACACGTCTTCCTGATACACGTTGTAGTCCTTAAATCCGAACTGTTGCGAAGGGTACAGGTTGTAGTCTACCGCGATCGTATCGGTGAGCCTGCCCGACGGATTGACCTTGCCCGAAAGCACGTCGCAGAGCGCGCCGCCGCTTTCCATACCGCCCTGCCACGCAAGCACGATTGCGGAGATTTTGTCGCCGTACTCGTCGATTTGGCAAAAGTCGATGACGTTGCCGGTGTCGATGATAAGCACGACTTTGTCAAAGACCGCACAAACCTTGTCCAGCATTTTGAGTTCGTCGTCGGCGAGGTAGTAACAGCCTTTTGCGAGTTTTTGTTCTCTGTCCTCGCCGGCCGCTCTGCCTATGACGACAAAGGCGACGTTCGACGTTTCTCTCGCTTTTTCGACAAAACGAAAGTCGAGGGGCATTTCCTCGAAGCGGAAGGGCCAATGCCCCCAGAACCCCTCGTCGGGGACGTGTTTTGCGCACCACTCGTCGTATGCAGCCATAACGTCGGCGTTTATATTTATGTCGTTTTGATTTTTGAGCGCGATAGCGAAGGTATTTTTGTAGGGTGCTTTCACGTCGCCGCCCGAGCCGTAGCCCACGCAGAACCAGTTGATTTGCGTGCGCCCGAACACCGCGACGTTATCCTCGCTCTTTATCGGCAAAACTCCGTTGTTTTTCAAAAGGACGATACCCTCGGCGGCGAGCGCGCGAGCGGTATCTCTCATACGTTTTGACGTGATTGCCATTTTGTTGTCTTGCGTGTCGCCGATTTTTTGCGCTGTGGGCGAAAACAGATTGACTATTTTGGAAATTAAACTCATTTTTTCCTCTCTTGCGAAGCAATTGCGACCGTATGCCGAATACGGCGTTGAATCTGTATGGAATTTACAATTCCATTTTATTTGAAAAACATCAAAATGTCCATACCCAAAATAAAAAGATATGCGGACAGAAAGCGGTATACAAACGGGGCGAACGTGCGCGTATAAAAGGGAAACTTGTCGAAATTGCGCGGATTTTGCGCCTATATGTCGTTCGACATAGAAATATCAAACGTTTGTGCAAGAAAAATCGCAAGGCATATTGCACTTATCAAACAAATGTGTTACAATTTGCATATAATACAAAGGGGGAAGACAAATGAACAAAATACCAGATTACATCAGTTCGACGCGAATGCCGTCACCCACGCCCGACTCTATCGTGGAAAACGGCAAGGTGCATTTCGGCACATTTGACGCGCCGTTTGGCAATCTCAATCTTTTGGAAGCAGAGAAGCCGTGCGGCAAGGGCATGCCCGACTTTATGAAGAAGTCAAGGCTTGTGGAATGGGAAGCGTTTGAAGTGCATATGGACGAGGGCGCGCTCATCAGCGCGGTGTACAACACGGGTCCTATGGGTTTTTCCATCTTCGTTTGGTACGACAAAAAGGAAAACAAGATATACAGTTGGCGCAACCTCGTGCCAAAGAGGAAAGCGCGCGTCGCCTCTCAACTTGTTGACGACTACTGCTATTGCAAGACCAAAAACAGCGAGTATAAAATCGAAAACGATTTTTTGAACGGCAAAGCGCACGCAAAGGGATTCACCAAGGGCAAGGACGGCGAGTTTACAATCGACATCGGCTTCGAGCGCATATCCCCTCTTGCAAACGGCGTTATGCCCCTTGCGCGCAACAAAGACGGCTCTTTCAGAAACGCTTTGTACAGCGAGAAGGACTTTTTCAAAGCCAGCGGCACGATAACCGTCAACGGCAAGGTATACACCACAAACGAACGCTCGGTGGGCATCATCGACGACCACAAGGGCTATTATCCCTTCAACGCTCACTACGACTGGCTCACAACGATGGGACAAATCGACGCGGACGGCAAAAAGAAATACTTTGCATTCAACCTCACGCGCAACCAATCCGTTGACCAACACCGCTACAACGAAAACGTCATTTGGGTTGACGACCAATCCTTCCCGATGCCGCCCGTCGTGTTCATGCACGAAAACGGCAAGAAGAAAGCGAAAGTATGGCACGTCAAGGACGAAGCGGGCAAAGGGCTTGTGGACATCCGCTTTGAAATCAATCGAGTGTTCTATATGCCCATACCCTTGCTTTGCTACTACGCTCTTCCCTACGGCACGATAAGCGGCTATGTCACCGACACCGACGGCAAGAAATACGTTGTTGACGGGATGATAGGAATCGGGGAAGACAAGACGACTCACATGTGAAAATTTACGCATTTTGACGAGCGACCGAATATCAATTCGGCCGCTCTTTTATTTGCGTGAAT
>CAVKTQ010000049.1:0-12276 GCA_963659105.1 Firmicutes bacterium CAG:238
GTTTACGCCCATATTTTCTTCCTCACGCCAAAATCAACATTATCGCAATGCCCGAAAGCACACACAGTTTGAAGTACATTCCGCCGAGTTTTTTGCTCTCTTCCTCGCACTTTGCACACTTTGTTTCAAAAACGTTTTCGTAGTAGCCGACATGCGAAAGTTGATCGTCGAGAGCGGTCTTCCCAAGCGCCGAAAAGAAGTCGGCAATCTGCTTTTTCTCCTCGTTTTTAAGAAGCGAAACCGAAGCGTTTTCGTAGGCGAAAGTCTGTCCTTTTCTTGCAAGGTCGAGCCAAGTTTCCACCGTCTTTTCGAACTCGCCGTTTCTGCCTTTCAAAAAGTTTTCGGCGATGTCGGGCATCGGCGTTTTTTTCATAGAGAGTTCGGTCGTCACGCACTTTGCAAACTCGCACGCCGTCTTATAATACTCCGCCCTCGCCTTGTATTTTCTCTTGATCAGCAAGCCGACATAGCACGCAATCAGCGCAAGCAATCCGCCTGCAATCAGCCTCAATATCTCGCTCATAACTGTTTTTCGACTATTGCGCCGACGGGATTTTTGCCGAGAACGTAAACGACGTCGAACGCATCGATTAACGTTGCGAACTCGCTGTTTCGCACGCTTTGCACGCTCTCGCCGTGCAAGGTTGCAAATACGCTCACGCCGCACCTCATAATGTCGAGAACGGACCTTACGTCCTCCCTTCCGAACAACTCGTCGGTGACGATAATATCGGGGTTCATCGCCCTCACGCAGTTTTCGTATGCGTACATTTTCGGCACGCCGCTCACCGCTTCGACGTCGCCTATATCGAGAAGCGGCAAACCCTTCGACATTGCGCAAAGTTCATACCTTTCGTCGATTACGACAACATTGAACCGCTTTGAGGCAATGCGAGCAAGTTCACGAAGCAACGTCGTCTTTCCACCGCCCGTCGGCGAAACTATAAGCGTGTTGCGAGCCTTGCCGTCCTTGAATACCTCTATGGCGATTTTGTCCGCAATGCCCTTGATTTGATGCGGCACGCGAATCACCAAAAACGCAACGTTCTTTATGCCCATAAGTTTGCCGCCTTCGAGTATTCCCTCGCCGCCCACGCCGATTCGATAATGCTTGCAAGGGACGTATCCCCTTTTCATCTCGTCGGATGCGCTATAAAAGGACATATTCGTCGCTCGGGCAAGGATGTCCTCGATGTCCTTTTGCGCGACGATATACGGCGCGCCGCAACTCGCCGCAACCTTTCTTTTGCCGTCTATGTAGCAAACAAGCAAAGGTCTACCAACCCTCACGCGCAATTCGGCAATATTCTTTTCGTCGCCGACCATTTTGGCAATTCTCTCGCCGAGCAAATCTTCAAGCATACAAAACTATATGCCGAGCATAAAGAGCAAATAGCAATACGACAAATTTAGCCTTTTTTCGCAAACGAAAAATGAAGTGGAAAATGAAACGCAATATTTGATTGAACGGTTATTTTTGAATTTACAAAACAAAAACGATTTTGTAATTTGGAAGTGTTAACTATATTTAATATCCAGAATCTGAAACGGACAAATTCTAAGTACACAAAACATATGTTTATGCGTCAAGAGTATGAAACGGATGATGGCTCTAACAGTATTGTGTTAGACAAACATCTAAGCACACCAAACAGATGAAGAAATGTTGTCAAGAGTCTGAAACGGATGAAGAGTGCGAAAAAGCCTCTCAAACACTCGCCTCATTATCTAAGCGCACCAAACAGATGAAGAACAAGAAAGAGGCATCCGAACGGCAACCCTAATTTACAAGGCGTAAATGAGTTGACGGACGGATGCCTCTGCCGAAGTTATTCGCTGTTTGGTGCGCTTAGACTCTGGACATATATTCGCCGGTGCGAGTATCGATACGAATAGTATCCCCCTCATTGACAAACATAGGCACTTGAAGTTCGTAACCGGTTTCGACGGTTGCGGGCTTGGTGGCGTTGGTTGCGGTGTTGCCTGCAACTGCCGGCTCGCATACGGTGATGAGAAGTTCGACAAAGTTTGGCGGTTCGACAGAGAACGGCGCGCCTTGGAAGAACTTCATGGTGACGTTCATATTCTCTTTGACGAAGTTGAGAGCGTCCTCGACTTGGTTCTTGTTGAGCGGAATTTGCTCGTAAGTGTCAGCGTCCATAAAGTAATAGAATTCACCGTCGTTGTAGAGGTATTCCATAGTTTTGGTTTCGATGTGTGCGAGTTCAAATTTTTCGGTGGGGTTGAAAGTTTGTTCGAGCACGGCACCCGTGACGACGTTTTTCATCTTGGTGCGAACGAAAGCAGCGCCCTTGCCCGGTTTGACGTGCAAGAAATCTACTATGGTCATAATCTTGTTGTCATAGAGGAAAGTGATGCCCTTTCTCAAATCGCCTGCCATAATTTGTGCCATAATGATATCTCCTAAATATGTGTGTTTTGTATTGTTGCGTTAAAGCCTATATGGTATTTTAGCACCATATGCGCCGCAATGCAAGTTTTACGCAAAATATTGCGCAAACCTTGACGCGGCACGGTATTGTTTTGTTCAAAATCTTACTTTGCGTACTCTACGCTGCGGACTTCTCTGATGACGTTGACTTTGATTTGTCCGGGGTATTCGAGTTCGTTTTCGAGTTTTTGCGCAATCTCTTTTGCGAGGAACACGGTGGACGCGTCGTTGATCTGTTCGGGTTTGACCATAACGCGGATTTCTCTTCCCGCTTGTACGGCGAAGGTTTGTTCGACGCCGTCAAACGATTTTGCGATGTCTTCGAGTTTCTCGATACGTTTGACGTAGGTTTCGACGGATTCGCGTCTTGCGCCGGGTCTTGCGCTGGATATAGCGTCTGCGGCTTGAACGAGAACCGCGTCTATTGTCTGGGGCTCGATGTCGTTGTGGTGCGCCGCGATTGCGTGGATGACCTCATTGCTTTCGCGATACTTCTTGGCAATTTCCACACCGAGTTGAATGTGAGTGCCTTCGAACTCGTGATCGACTGCCTTGCCGATGTCGTGGAGCAAGCCCGCTCTCTTTGCGATGCGCGAATCGATGCCGAGTTCTGCCGCCATGACAGCCGCGACGGAAGCGACTTCGATGGAGTGTTTAAGCACGTTTTGTCCGTAACTTGTGCGGTATTTGAGCCTGCCGAGAATCTTGATAAGTTCGGGATGCAAGCCGTGCACGCCCACTTCGAACGCCGCTTCTTCGCCTGCTTCCTTGATGCCTTGCTCGACTTCCTTTCTCACCTTGTCAACCATTTCCTCTATGCGAGCGGGATGGATGCGACCGTCGGTGATAAGTTTTTCGAGAGTGAGTCTTGCAACTTCCCTTCTTACGGGGTCGAAACTCGAAAGAGTGATGACGTCGGGAGTGTCGTCGATGATGAGGTCGACGCCCGTCGCGCTTTCGAGAGCGCGGATGTTTCTGCCCATACGTCCGATGATTCTGCCCTTCATCTCGTCGTTTGGCAATGCCACGACGGATACGGTGTTTTCGGTTGCGGTGTCTGCGGCGCAGCGTTGAATCGCTTGCGAAATGATGTTTTGCGCCTCCTTGACCGCATTGTCTTTTGCTTCTTGAATGAGTTGTTTTGCGTCGTTTGCACTGCTCTTCTTCACGCTTTCGAGCAATGCGTCTTTGAGTTCTTGCGACGCTTCTTCTTTGGTCATGCCGGCAACTCTTTCGAGTTCCTTCTGCATTGTTTGTTGAGCGTTGCTAAGTTCGTTTTCAATGCCTTTCAAACGCTCTTTTGTTTCCTCGATTTGCTTTTGCGCTTTTTCCGCTTCGTCGATTTTCTTGTCGAGAGTTGCGTCCTTTTTGTCGAGAGCGTCCTCTTTCTTGTCGAGGGTCGCCTCTTTTTGAGCGAGGCGGTTTTCGGTGCGTTGCCACTCCTGCTTGCGCTCTTTGGTTTCGTTTTCGAAATCAACGCGCATTTTGTTCATTTGTTCCTTTGCCTCGAGCATACCGTCCTTGCGGATGGTCTTTGCTTCGAGATTTGCTTCTTCGATAATTCTTGCCGCTTCGCGTTTCGCGTTGCCGATTTTGTTTTGAGAGTAGACTCTGTGAACAATGAAACCGATCAGCGCGCCCACGACGATTGCACAAGCCGCCGCGATTCCGGCAGCCGCGCCCGGTGTGAGAGCAGCAATCAGAAAATTGAAATTCCCGGTCATAGTCGACCTCCATATATATAATCAAAACCACACGAGAAAGCAAAAATACGGCTATACGAAAAGTTTTTTCAAACCGAGAAATCTCCGAGATTTAATATGCAAACTTTGTATCTATACCAAACATTGTTTTCAATATATAGTTTTGTCATATATAGTATATACTATTTATAGCGTTTCGTCAATGCGGAGTCCAAAAAAAATCGCTTTTCGGCAATGAAAAGCGATTTTTGTTCAAATCGGGGTTTTACGAGGCGAAAATCACTTGTTCATCTCGTATTTTTCGCGGATTTTCGCGTCGAGTTCTTTGAAAATTTCGGGGTTGGACTTCAAGAAATCCATAGCCTTGTCTCTGCCCTGACCGATCTTCTCGTCGTTGTAACTGAACCAACTGCCGCTCTTTTGGACGAATCCGTTTTCGACTGCAAGGTCCAAAACGCAACCCATATTGGAAATACCTGTGCCGTACATAATGTCGAATTCGGCAACTTTGAACGGAGGCGCAACCTTGTTTTTGACAACTTTTGCTTTGACGTGGTTGCCCACGATATCGCTGCCGTCTTTGAGGGTGTCCGCTTTTCTGATTTCGATACGCACTGAAGCGTAGAATTTGAGCGCTTTGCCGCCAGTGGTTGTTTCGGGATTGCCGTACATAACGCCGATCTTTTCTCTCAACTGGTTGATGAAGATGATGGTGCATTTGCTCTTTGCCGAAGCGGCGGTGATTTTGCGAAGCGCTTGCGACATAAGACGCGCTTGCATACCGACGTGGCTGTCGCCCATATCGCCGTCGAGTTCGGCTTGCGGCGTGAGCGCGGCGACGGAGTCGATGACGATGATGTCGATTGCGCCGCTTCTGATGAGCGTTTCGGTGATTTCGAGCGCTTGCTCGCCGCTGTCGGGTTGAGATATGTAGAGGTCGTCGAGATTTACGCCGAGTTTGGACGCATAGACGGGGTCGAGGGCATGCTCTGCGTCGACAAACGCCGCCGTTCCGCCTTCCTTTTGGACTTCCGCCACGCAGTGAAGCGCAACGGTCGTTTTGCCCGACGATTCGGGTCCGTAGATTTCGATTATTCTTCCCTTCGGGATACCGCCGATGCCGAGCGCGACGTCAAGCGTCAGACAACCCGTCGAAATCGCTTCGACCTTGGGAATCTCCGTGTCGCCCAAGCGCATAATCGCGCCTTTGCCGAAGTCCTTTTCTATTTTTGCGAGCGCAAGTTGCAGGTTGTGTTCCTTGTCGGTTGACTTATCCAGAATTTTGTCTGCCATAGTTGTTCTCCTTTATATCCTTTCGCCCCTTTAAGGCAAATGTTTTTCTTTGATTATATTATGTCACGTTCAATGTACCGAAATCGGTGCATCAAAGTCGCAAAATATCCCCTTTCAAATATCTTATGAGATAGAACAGCGCAACGTTGGAAGTTGCCGTCCGTATCTCGTTGCGACTGCCCGAGAATCTTCGCTCGAAAACGGTGATAAACTCGCCGCCCCCGACTGCGATGTAGACGAGCCCTACGGGTTTTCCCTCGTCGCCCGTCGGACCTGCAAGTCCCGTCGTTGCCAAAGCGATGTCAACGGGGCGTTTGCAAAGACCTTTGACCATTGCGTACGCGGTTTCTCTGCTCACCGCGCCGTAGTCGGCAAGCACGGATTTGGGAACGCCGAGCCTTTCGACCTTCGAGGCTCGATTGTAGCATACGATACCCTCGTAAAAATTCGCGCTGATTCCCGCAACGCTCGTAAGTCTCGAACAGATTTCGCCGCCCGTCAAACTTTCGCCTACGGCAAGAGTGCGGTTGTTCATTCTCAAAAGCCTCGCCGCGATTTCTTCGAGCGAGCCTTCCGAAGCCGAATACACTTCTTCTTCAAAGACGTTGTACACCCTGCTCTTGACCGTTTCAAAAACGTCGCGGCTTGCGTCGCTCGTCATCGTTATGGTAGCGTCGAAACAGTTTTCGTCCACCGAAAACTCCACGCCGAATCCCTCGAAAACTTTGAGTTTCGAGAGAATTTCCTCTTTGCTAAGTCCGCAGATTTTGACGATTTCTTTTATCATTTTCGGTTATCTAACTTGACGAATCGCTTTTTACGAGCGTTATTGCTCGTGATTTTGCGTTATTTTGCTTGGTTTGTTTCTTCGCTTTCGCTTTTCTTTTCGTCCTCGTCGTCTTGTTTGAGAACGTGTTTGTTTTTCAAGACGTAGTTAAGTCCGCTGTACACAGCAAAGAACGAGCCGATATAGAACACGATCGTGCCTATCCAGCCGAGTGCCGGATGAAGCCCTGCAAGCATAAGTACGGTTACGCCGACGTCGAGGCACACTGTTTTGATTTTCCCGTAGATGTCGGCGGCAAGCACAAGTCCTCTCGAAGCCGCGATGGAGCGGAACACGCCTATCATAAGTTCTCTTGAAAGGATTATACCCGAAAGCAGAGCGATTACGAGCGCGTTGTGCGGATAAACGCCGCCCATCGAAAGTCCGTCGCCAAACAAAACGATGAGGAACAACATCACAACGATGACGACCTTGTCTGCGAGAGGGTCTAAGAACTTGCCGAGCATTGACACGGTGTTGGTCTTTCTTGCGATGTGACCGTCTACAAAGTCGGTTGCGCAGCAGATTGCAAACAAAACCGCCGCTATGACAATCAAAGCGATATGCGCTCCTTGCGATACGTTTGCAAGTTCCGCCGCAATGAACATCGCGATTGTCGGAACAATCAAAAATATACGCGCTATTGTGATTTTCGTTGCGAGAGTGATTTTCATTTTATTGCCTTTCCCACAAGGTCGATGCCGTCGCTGCCCGTGATTTCGACGGTGTAGAACTCGCCTATTCTCACTTCATCGTCCGACTCAAACAACGTCACGTTGTCGATGTCGGGCGCTTGCGTCTGGCTTCTCCCTACAAATTTTTGTCTGTCGTAGTCGATGTCGTCGTATATGACCTTGATTTTCGAGCCAACCAACTCTTTGTTGCGGCTCTTGATTATTTTTTCTTGAATCGCACGCAGTTTGTTTGCGCGTCGTTCCTTTTCGGACTCGTCGAGATGTCCGTCGAGTTTGTCGGCAGGCGTGCCCTCTTCCCTCGAATACGCAAAGAATCCGGCATAATCGAATTTGACTTCCTTTACGAATTTTTCGAGTTTTTCAAACTGCTCTTGCGTTTCGCCGGGGAATCCGCAAATGAAGGTCGTGCGCACCGCAATGCCTGCGTTTTTGAGTTTTGAGATAAGTTCCCTTATACTCTTTTCGTCCGTTCTGCGGTTCATACGTTTCAAGACGTCGTCGTCGACATGTTGAAGCGGAATATCCATATATTTTGCGATTTTATCGTTGTTTTTGACGTAATCTATGAGTATGTCGTCAACCATTTCGGGATAGAGATACAAGAGGCGAATCCACACAAAATCGAGTTTGGAAAGTCTGTCCAAAAGTTCGATCAAGTGCGGTTTTCCGTCAAAATCCGTGCCGTATCTCGTCACGTCCTGCGCAACCAAAATGAGTTCTTTCACGCCGTCGTCAGACAACTTTTTCGCTTCTTCGATCAAGTCTTCGAGTTTTTCCGAGCGATACTTGCCCCTTATGGACGGAATGGCGCAGTAGGTGCAATGATTGCTGCAACCGTCCGCGATTTTGAGATACGCGTAGTGATACGGCGTCGTAAGCACTCTGTCCGAATAGAAAGCGTCGAGATTTGCGCAATTAAGCACCTTTTCGCCGTCTTCCACGTCCTCGACGGTCTTCAAAATGGCGTCGTAGTCGGCAATACCGAGGATGGCGTCCACTTCGGGAAATTCCTCTTTGAGCGTTTCGGCGTATCTTTGCGCAAGGCAACCCGTCACAATGACTTTTTTGCCCTTGCCTACATTTTTTGCGGCAATCGCGCTCAAAATCTCGTCTATCGATTCTTCTTTTGCTTTGTCGATAAAAGCGCAGGTGTTGACGATGATGACGTCGGCTTCCTCCTCGCTGCCCACGAGCGTATGTCCGCCGCCGACGAGGCGGGAGAGCATTTTTTCGGTGTCCACCCTGTTTTTATCGCAACCGAGCGATATTGCGCCTATTTTCATTCGTCGTCCTCGCTTTGAGACGAGGCTTTGAGTTCTTCAAGTTCCTCGTAAGTTATGTTGACTTTCTTCTTTTTGGGGTCGTGCTCGTCGGGAGTAAGATAGCCCATAAGGTCCATTTTGTCGTAAATCTTTGCCGCTTTCGGCCAGCCGAGCCCCAGACGACGTTGCATAAAGGATATGCTGATCGGCGCGTCCTGTTCCTCGCGAAGTTCTATGCCGAGTAGCAAAGCGTCGAAAAGTTCGGGCGGAATCTTATCCTTGTCGTTTGCGTGCTGTTCTTTGGATTGAGAGGTTTTTTCTTCCTCCTTGTCCTTGAAGATTGCGTCTTTGATATTGTTGTCGAAGTACGCGTCGTTTTTGGATTTGACAAAATCCACCACTCTCTTGACTTCTTCGTTGGAGATAAACGCGCCTTGCATACGTTCGAGGTCGTTTGCGCCGGGCATCATATACAACAAATCGCCGTAGCCGAGCAGTTTGTCCGCGCCCACGGTGTCGAGAATGGTTTTGCTGTCGAAACTCGAAGTAACCTTGAACGCCACGCGGCTCGGGAAGTTGTTTTTGATCGTGCCGCTGATGACGTCTACCGACGGTCTTTGCGTTGCGAGCATAAGGTGAATACCCACCGCACGCGCAAGTCTTGCGATACGGTTTACGGTGTCCTCGACCGCCTTTTTGCCCGTAGACATAAGGTCTGCGAACTCGTCCACGATTATGACGATTCTCGGCATCTTTTCGTAGCCGTTCTTTTGGCAATCGGCGTTGTACTCGTCGATATCTCTGTAATTGACTTCGGCGAGGAATTTGATACGTCTTTCCATCTCGCTTATCGCCCAGTTGAGAGCGCGGATAGCCTTGTCGGTATCACAGATAATCTCGTCCATAAGAAGGTGCGGAATGCCTGCGTACACGCTCATTTCTATGCGCTTGGGGTCGATGAGGATAAGTCGCACGTCGTCGGGCGAAGCCTTGTAGAGCAAACTTACGATGATGGAGTTTATACAGCAACTCTTGCCTGCGCCTGTTGCGCCTGCGATGAGAACGTGCGGAAGTTTTTTGATTTCCACCACTCTCGAATCGCCGTAAAGGTTTTTGCCGAGAGCGAACGTTGCGGGAGCTTTTGCGTTGTTAAACTCGGGCGATTGAATGATTTCGCTGAGGTTGACGTTCCTTCTATGTTTGTTTGGCACTTCGATGCCGACCGCATTTTCGCCGGGGATAGGCGCGATGATACGCACGCTTCCCGCTTCCATCTTCATTGCGATGTCGCTTTCAAGCGAGGAGATATATCCGATTGTTCTGCCTCTCGGCATTTCGACGCGCAACTTGTACATCGTGAACGTAGGACCGACCATAATGTCGATAACCTCGCCCGTAATACTGAAAAACGCGAGCGTATTGATGATTTGCTCTTTCTTTTTCTCGTAGTCCTCGTTTTGATCGATTTCGGGCGCAGGCGGATTGAGCAAGTTGAGCGGCGGCGCAACGTACGGACGTTTCGGCGCGGCTTGAGATATGGCTTGATCCATATTCACTTGCGTAAGTCTTTCCTTCTCCTCTTTTTTGGGAGTTTCCGCCTTTTGTATGCCGCGAGATTGCGAGGCTTTCATCTTTTCCTCGCGCATAAGCGCTTCTCGCTCGTACTGCCCCATTTGCGGAGTTTCCTTTATCGCTTGCTTTATGTTTTGGATGCGAGCCTTGACCTCTGCGTTTTCGATGTCTTTTGCGGAATTTTTGGCGATTGCGGTCGTGGATTGAATCGCCGCTCTCGACATATCGCCGCCCGTAACCTTTTGTTGAACGGGCGCAGGCGCGCTCGGATTGTCGCCGCCGACGGTCTTGTCCTCGTCAACGTACTTGGGACGTTGATTTTCAAGCGTGGCTTTGCTCATTTCGTAGGTCTTGACGGGTTTTGTCTTGCCTATGCCGCCAAAGAAGTTGGTTTCCGTCTTCTCTTCCTCGACTGCGGTCTGCGAAAAGGCTCTTGGCAACTTCGCCTCGCCTTGCACGGGTTTATATCCGCTTCTGTCGAGGTCGTCGATGCTCGCCGCTTTCTTTGGAGATACGACGGGCGGATTCTTTGTCGCTTGCGCATCCGTTTGTTTTTGCGTTGCGCTTTGCGTATTTTGCTCGGAATTTTGCGCATTTTGAACGGTGTTTTGAGTGGTTTGTTCCGCTTTTTCACGCGCTATAAACACCATATCCGTCTTGGGTTTTTCGTACGCTTCGGACACGATTTCCTCTTTCACGGCAGGTTTTTGTTCTTCCTCGCCCGAAATGGCTCTGTTGAGTGCGCCCAGCATACCGACGTTAACTTGTTGTTTGGATACGGATTCGTTTGCTTTTTGAATGGTTGAGTTGATAGCCTCCGCTCCGTCGTAAGTCTTTGTGGGTTTGACCACTTCTTTCTTTACGGGTTCTGCGATAAGGCACGCCTCGTCCTGTTGCTCCATATGCACGCCCGCCTCGTATTCGGGCTTTGCGTACATCTGACCGAAGCGTTGAGTTTGCTCTTGTTTGAGCGCGCTGAAATCGCGCTTGAAATCGATGGGAGTTTGAGGGTTGCTCGTTGCGGATTCCTGCGTTTTTTGTTGCGCTTGCGCCGATTGAGCGGCTTGTGCGGTTTGCGGCTCGGGTTGAACGGCTCTGTATCTCGACATAAAGTCTTCGCGGATCGCGCTTTGCGTAGCGTCCACGCCGAGTTTGGATTTAAGTTCGTTTCTTCTTACCGCGCTATATGGTGCGCTGACGTTCGAAAGCGCGTTGCTCGGGTCTTTCAAAGTGTCGAATCTTGCAAGATTATCCTTGTTAGGACCTGCGCCGAAAAGGATATCTCTGGCAATACCTCTTGCCGAAAATTTGTCCTCGCCCTGCGCATAAGTCGGTTGTTTCACCTCGTCCTCGACAGTGCCTTGCGCGTTCGGATAGAGCGGATTGAAAGAATCGAGCGGACTGTACCCCTCTGCGCCGAGTGCCTTTTTGTTCACTTTGCGTTGAAGAGGATCGCCGGGGACGTCCACGACGTAAAGCCCCTTGCCGCTGCTTGCCGAATTGAAATCTGTGATTGTGGGTGCGTCCTGCGCCTCGACGAGCGGCGATTGAACGGCAGTCGTTTTTTGAGTTTTGGAGAAGAGAGAGCGTTTTTGCTTGGGTTCTCTCATTCTGCGCTCACGCTCGCCTTTGGTTGCTACGGTGTAAGTGACGTTGCGCTTGATAGAGGGATAGATAGCAAAAAACGCAAGCACGAAAAACGCCACGCAAGCCGCAATAAGCGCGCCCACCGACGTTATGACTTTCATAAGCGGATACGCCGCCAAGCCTAAGAGCATACCGCCTGCGGTGTTGGTGCCGTTGTAGCACGCAAGAAGATAATCGGCATAACTTGCGCCGACGATGTGCGTGCTCGACGTGTAAATGTGAAGGGCGAAAATGCCGAGTATAAGCAAACCGAAATAAGTCAACGCTTTCGAAACGCGCATTTTGGGGCGCACGTTGAAAGTGACGGCAATGCCGACGATGAGAGCCATAAGCGAATACGCATAAGCGGCAAGACCGAAAAATCCGCACAGGAAAGAATACACCATCCTTCCCACGCCGCCCAACGCGCCGACCAATGAAAGGAAGCAAAACAACGACACGAGTATGATAAGCACCCCTGCCGCGATTCTGTTGCCTCTGTTTGCTTTTGCTTGTCTTGTATCTGTCAAGGTAAACCTTCCCGATAATATATAATATTAGTATAAAAATTATACCACAATATAAGGATATTTACAAGAGAAAATGTCAAAAGGTTGTGAAGATTTTTTATCGAACAAAATATATAAGAGTTAGCATACAAAAATACAATAAAACTTCCCCGATTCTCACGTATTTTGTTCTTCTTCAACAAGAGTTTGGCGGCGTTAACTATAAATACAACTTCCCCCCTTCCTCACGTGTTTCCCCCACCGCCGTTCCCCCTCTGCATACTTTGAGGGAACCCACGGCGTCCGCTTCGCGTGGGGCAACACTGACGCGATTGACT
>CAVKTQ010000050.1:0-12073 GCA_963659105.1 Firmicutes bacterium CAG:238
ATCGAAATTAAGAACATCTGAAATCGAAGATGGCGGATATGCAACATCAAAAAACTTTTTAGCATGTGGCTCAAAACCATTATTAGGGGTTACGATATTCAGCACTTTCAATCCAAAAGAAGACAAAATGCTATAAGTCGCATAGCCATTCAGCAGACTTCCATAATTGCCCCAATACCAACATCCGACAACGCCAACATCGTATTTCTTATTCATTTTTATCTCCTTTTTGATAACATTCTGTATACTTTTTTTGCAATTTTTCGTCTTAAAGTTCCCTTAGGGCATAGGCGGTCTAATGCTTTTACAATCCTCTCGTTGCGCTCTCGTTCATCTTTATGATTTTCATATTCTGTTAACTTCTGCTTCAAACTTTCGATATCTGCACTGTTGCCATCAAGAATGACATGCTTATGCAAAAACTCGTTTTCAAACAATAAGAATGCATAATCTTTCATAGGAATTGAAATCGGTGACGGTTCAAGTGGCAAACCATAAATTGGCAACAATTCTTTCAAATGCTGCTGCATGGTAATTAGTCCGTTATGTCCACTCCAATACAATTCAATATCCTCTGGGTGCTCGACAAAATGAATCAATTTCGAACGCAATGATTGTTCGTTTCCTCCTTCAAAACAGAAGAGATTATTGCTTGTCAATTCAGAAGCACCGCCACATGAACTTGCAAGAACGGGCACGCCGAAAGCAACAGATTCTATTGCAATCTGGGGCAAATTATCCTCCCACAACACCGGTACAATACTTAGATTCGCACCCTTAAAAATATCTTTCAAGTCATCATGCGTATATCCTTGTATTACCTTAACTGACTTGAACTTTTTAAGCATTTGATATATTTCACCGTGCTGTTTATCCCTAACGGTTAATGTGATATCAATTTTTGATGCATATCTTTCATCGAGTTTTGACAAAGCATTCAACAAAAACGGGAAGCCCTTTTCTTCATAATGCAAACTGTTTCCTAAGAAAACGACCTTCAACCCGTTTTTAGGTTTATATAAAGATTTCCCGACTTGTGAGCTTGCTATTTCTGTTCCAATATAAGAAACTATTGTTTTATTACTATCAATACCATTTTCAACAGCTATATCTTTAACTCGCTTTGACACTGCAAGAATCGTATCACAATTGTCATTGATCTTTTCTACGGCAGTTTTAGCGAATTGTAAGATATTATCCTTGTTGACATCTATATCTAAGCGATCTATGCCCAAATTTTTTACCCAATACTCTTTTGAACAGCTTCGCTCTTCATCAACTGCAAACATTGCACTTTTATATACTTCATCCGCAATATTTCGTTTTATGGCTTTTCTTGTACATAAGAAACAATCTTCGGCCGTATGATTAGGATTACAGTTGCAATGTTTGTGTCTTTGATAATAGAATCCTGTTACACAGATAGGCACATAATTGTGCATAGAATACACAAAGCGCGTTCCCTTATGCTCCTTTTTCAAATCTAAAACATCAAGAGATAACCCTTCAATGTTATTAAAATGGACGCACTCAAATGGGCCAAAAGACTCTAAGAAGTTATTGATTGTTTCTTTAAGCACTTCATTTTCGATTGCTACTGTTGGATTCACAAACAGCTTATCCTGCGCAGCTGGCACAGGTGAATTAACTACTTCAAACTGCCGACATCTATCGCCAAATATATTAGGAATTTCTCTAATAAATGTATCTGTCCTTTCTGCATTATATGCGAAACCAGAAGATAAGAAATAAATCTGTGCAAACGGATACTCTTTAAGTATGGTTTTTATTAAATTCTTACAATAAACAGTAACACCGCCTCCCCAATTCCACTGATTATCAAAAGGCAACCAATTATAAATCAATATTTTAGGGAAAGTAGCTGCAATTGTTTTTATAGGTGATGTAAATTCATGATAAAGTAAACAGTCTTTATCATTAAAATATTTCCAAAAAACATCCACATCACATCTCTGCAACAATTCCTTGGCTTTTCTGTTAATTAAATCATAATTGTTTACATAATCACATTCTTTTAATGCGCCTGTCGTATACATCAACGCTCTTGAATATGCAAGTTTTCTTGTTGTTTCATCGGTAAAATGATTAGAATTAAGAACATCAAAATTATCGTTCATTCTATCAAATGGCAAATTCGGATTTACGACACCTGTTGATGATGATCCAACGCTTGTTTTTCGATAATAATATAATGGTTCCTTCGTCCATTTTATGCTTTCTGCTTTACACAATGTTTCAAAGGAAAACGGATTATCTACCCATCCCCCACCTTTTACTTCTTTAAATCGAATTCCATTTTTATCTATAAATGATTTCTTATAAATAGCACTCCATACAGATGGATGCCCCCATAATAACTGTGGGCACTCTCTTATAGAAAAACTCGTCTGTAATTCTGGCACCATGCTGCGTTCTTGATTTTCAAAGCACTCACCTTTGCCGTCTGAATCTTCATAATAATCATAAAAATTTCCTTTTATAACATCGATTTCCCCATTGTTAGACAAAGAGTACAACACCTCAAACATTTTGGGTGATATAAAGTCATCTGTTTCAACAATACCGATATAATGGCCTGCTGCTCGATCAATTCCTATGTTTACAGAATTGCCATATCCGCTATTTGGCTTATCGACAATCTTTATCCTGCTGTCTTTTTCTGCAATTTTAGCTACTATCTTCATTGAATTATCTGTTGATCCGTCATTTACAACAATAATTTCAATATCATTAAGCGTTTGAGCTAAAACACTATTCAAACATTTTTCAATATATTTCTCTTGGTTGTACATCGGCATTATAACCGATATATACGGTTTATTCATAATTTTCTCCTCTTACAATTCTTCTTTAACTATGTCCAACGCCGAGCGAATGACTTTGTCCATATCGTAGTATTTGTACTGTCCGAGTCTGCCGCCAAAAATCACGTCGGGACGCTCGGTTGCAAGTTGCTTGTACCGCGCATAAAGCAAGGTGTTTTCCTCGTCGTTGACGGGATAGTAAGGTTCCATACCCTCTTGCCATTCGGTCGGGTACTCGTAACTTATCACTGTTTTTTGTTGCGTGCCAAACTCGAAATGCTTGTGTTCGATAATGCGCGTATACTGCGTTTCTCTGTCCGTATAATTCATAACCGCAACGCCTTGATAGTTGGGGGTATCGAGAATCTTCGTATCGAAACGCACCGTGCGATATTTGAGTTTGCCGAATTTGAATCCGAAAAACTCGTCTATCATACCCGTGTATATCGTCTTGCTTGCAACGTTCGAATTATCCTTTATAAAGTCGAAATAATCCGTGTTCGTCATCACGTCCGCGCCGTCGAGCAACTTCTCGATTATGGGCGTATATCCGCCGATAGGTATGCCTTGATAGCGGTCGTTGAAATAGTTGTTGTCAAAGGTGAATCTGCACGGCAAACGCTTTATTATGAACGCGGGCAAGTCTTTGCAATCCCTACCCCATTGCTTTTCGGTGTAGCCTTTGACGAGTTTTGTATATACGTCCGTGCCAACGAGTTTCAAAGCCTGTTCTTCGAGGTTTTTAGGCTCGTCTATGCCGAGACTCGCCACTTGTTCGGCGATTTTGGCGCGCGCTTCGTCGGGTGTGACAACGCCCCACAACTTGCTGAACGTGTTCATATTGAACGGCAAATTGTACAATTCGCCTTTGTAGTTTGCAATCGGCGAGTTTACATAGTTGTTGAACTCGGCAAATTGATTGACAAAATCCCACACTTCTTTGTCGGACGTATGGAAAATGTGCGCGCCGTAGCGATGCACGTTGATTCCTTCGACGGTTTCGGTGTAGACGTTGCCGCCGATGTGGTCGCGTTTTTCAAGCACGAGAACGCTTTTGCCCTTTTTCAAAGCAAAATTCGTGAACACTGCGCCGAACAGTCCGCTTCCCACTACGAGATAATCGTATTTTTTCATTTCTCCTCTGTGTTGTTTGATAACCGAATAATATTATATTGCACACAATGTCAAATATTATTTGGTTAATATTTGTAATATATTAACACATATAATGTTTAATATCAAGTTATATTTGTCCTACCTGACAGATGCGGATTCCATTCGCGCCTTATTGTTCCGTTTGCTCCGTATCGTTTGACGCATTCGTCTTCCTTTTGCGCACCGCAAAGACCGTGACGGTCACGACGATAGCAACCGCCGCGACGAGCCCGACAATCAAGAACGACAAATCGAGCGGACGCAACACCGCCGACTTGACGTTGGCGGTGAACTTGTATTGGAAATCCACCATAGCGTTGTCGCCGTAGCGCGCGGTTATATAATACGTTCCCGCCTTTTTCGGCGTAAACTCGAACACTGCGCCCGAAGCGACATACTCGTCGTTGACGTACCATTTGGTTTCGACGTCGGGGTTGAGATATTTCACGCCCGTGAGTGCCAAACGAGTTGTTTCTTTTGCATAAACGGTTGCCGACGACGGCGCTTCGCTAACGTCCTTTTGCGCGCTGCTTGCGAGCGTAACTCTGACTTCGCCGACGTAATAAATGCCGTACTCTATGTGGATTTGAACGCTTTGCGTTGCCGAGTATCCGGGGATTTTCGCCTTTATGACAAAATCGCCGCCCCTTGTCGGGGTATACTTCACGCTCGTGCCTTTGCCCATGGACACGGCGTCCGAAACGGGCGTATCGTCGTCTGCGGATACGATTTGTTGCACCGTCCATTCGAGAGCGTTTTCGACGTCGGGGTCTACCTTCCCGACGGGGTTGATTTGCGCATACAGCGTAAGTTCGTAGGCGCTGTCGGCGCGCATATACACCATACCCGCGTAGTCGCCCTCGCCGACCTTGCCGTTGTGCTTAATCTCAATGGATTTCGGCTGCTCGTAGTCGATTTTTACGCCGTCCAAATCGGTTGAAACCACTGCATTAAAATCGAGGACTTTGTACTCTGCACCGTTCTTTTTGAGCGTTTTGGTCATGATCGCTTCGACGAGTTTTGCAAGCGTGACGGAATCGACGTTTCTGCCCTCGATTCGGCATCTGAGTTTCAAAAGAGCCGCCGCAAAACTTACGAATGACGCGGACATACTCGTGCCCTGTTCCGTGCCGTACACCGACTTCGAGGACTGATATCCTTTGGATGTATAAATCCCGAAACCGGGGGCGCATAGCGTATACGTCGAGCCGAAGTTTGATCCGGAATACAATTCGCTCTTATACTGATTCATAGCCGACACTACGCCGGGATAAGCCGCAGGATAGTACAAATCCGAAGCGCTTTGGTCGGATGTTTTATTGTTGCCTGCCGCCGCCGAAACGACTGCGCTGCGACGCGCGTTTTCAACCGCGACCTCGAAAGCGTTTGCCTCGTCCTGCGTGAGTTGTTTATTCTTTATGAGGCTTTCGATATCGCCGCCCGTCAATCCGAGCGACATATTAACTACGTCCGCTTTTGCGCTGTCCGTCGCCCAGTCGAGCGCACGAGCAAGGCTTGTGAGTTTGAACGTGCTTTCCTTGTCGGTGTTTGCCTTGATCGGATAAATCTTAATGTAGTTTTCAAGCCCGAATTCTCTTATAAGCATGGCGATATTGCCTGCGACCGCGCTCCCGTGTTTGGACGAAGCGTCGCTTATGTCCACGTTTCCTTCGGAGTCCGCGTCGCTGTACGAATTGTAGCCGAGAATTTCGCCATTCGCGTTCTTTGTAAGCACGCTCACGCCGTTTCCGTCATCGGCAAACAGTTCGTGCTGTGCGTCGATACCCGTGTCGATAACCGCTATGACGATAGGCTTTGAAACCTTGCTCAAATCCCATGTTTTGACGACTTCCTTTGCGAATTCGACGTCGAGATAATCTTTGCCGTAATACCAAAGTTCGCTCGTCTCCTTACCGCCCCAAGCGATAGCCTCTGCGGTTTTAGACGGTGAAAAAACGGCGAGAACGCTCGTCACAACAAGCGTTACGAGCAACAAGATTATTATCGTTTTTTTGCAAGAGAGTTGTTTCATTCGTCTGTGTTTTGTGTTCTAAAAACGCGGTTTATTGCGCTTTCTCGAGAAGTTGCAAGGAATAGTTCAAGCGACGAAGCGTTTCGTCCTTTTTGAGAACCATAGCCATTTCGATTGCGCCGCCGGGGGTTACTGGCGCGCCCGTGAGCGCGACGCGCATGCAGAACATAACCTGTCCGCCCTTCATGCCCGATTGCTCGGCGCAAGTTTTGATTTGCTCCTTGATTGCGTCCGCATTCCAGTCCTCGAAATTTTTGAGCGCGTCGATTGCCACTTCAACCGCTTTGAGGGCGACATCCTTTGTGACTTTCATCTTTTGATGCTCGTACATAGCAAGATCGTAGTCGCCGAACTCGTTGAGGAATGCGAGTTTTTCGGGGATTTCGCTCAAAATATCCACTCTTGTTTGCATAAGCAAAGCAAGTTCCTTTACGTCGTAATCTTTGCCCTCGATTGCTTTTTCAATCCACGGCGTAGCGACCTTTTCAAAGTCCTCTGCGCTCATCGCTTTGAGGTACTCGCCGTTGAGCCAGCGCATTTTCGCTTCGTCGAAGATGGAACTGCTGTGCGAAATGCCGTCCACGTCGAACGCTTCTATCATCTCGTCCATCGTCATTTTTTCTCTGTTGTCCTTAGGACACCAACCCAAAAGCGCGATGTAGTTGACAACCGCTTCGGGCAAATATCCCTTTGCGATGAAGTCCTCGAAGTTTGCGTCGCCAAAACGCTTCGAGAGTTTTCTCGTTGCGTCTTTCATAATGGGCGGAAGATGCATATACTTGGGTCTTTCCCAGCCGAACGCGTCGTAAATAAGATTGTATTTTGGGGTGGAACTGAGATATTCCGTACCTCTAATGACGTGGGTTATGCCCATAAGGTGGTCGTCAACGACGTTTGCGAAGTTGTAGGTGGGAAGCCCGTCGCTTTTGAGAAGAACGCCGTCCTCGATGTCCGCGCTATCGACGCTTATTTCGCCAAAAACCATATCCGTGTAACTTGACACCACGCCTTCGGGAACTTTTTGACGGATAACGTACGACTCGCCTGCGGCAAGACGTCTTTGCACTTCTTCCTTTGAAAGATTGCGACAGTGCTTGTCGTAGGTGTGAACGCCGTTTGCGTCCTTGAGGCTTTCGAGCCTTTCCTTGTCGCAGAAGCAATAGTACGCGCCGCCCAGTTCGACGAGTTTTTCGGCATATTGCTTGTAAAGCCCCATCCTTTGCGTTTGGATATACGGACCGTAGCCGCCGTCTTTGTCGGGACCCTCGTCATAGGTTATGCCTGCGGTTGCGAGGGTGCGATACACCATCTCGACCGCGCCTTCGACCTTGCGTTCTTGGTCGGTATCTTCGATACGAAGAATAAACTTTCCGCCGTTTTTGCGCGCGAAAAGGAATGCGTACAAGCCCGTGCGCAAGTTGCCGATGTGCATAAATCCCGTCGGTGACGGAGCGAATCGCGTTCTGACTGTTTCAGACATAATAAAATGTACCTTCTTTTAGTTCTTTTTGTAATTTTTGAAATTGCTTCAATTCGCCGTGTTCTTCAAACGAATAGTATTGACTGCCGCCGAAAATGATGTGGTCTTGAAGCGTAATGCCGATGTTTGCAAGCGTGATATACAATTCCTTCGTCATTGCGTAATCCGCATCGGAGGGATTTGTATTTCCGCTCGGATGATTGTGCGCCAAAAGCAAATTGCTTGCGCCTGCGCTCAAAGCGAAATCGACGATTTTTCTGACGCTGAAAAGCACGGCGTTTGCGCTTCCCTGTTCGATAATCTCGCACCTGATAAGTCTGCTGTGCGCGTCGAGGGCGGCAACGCAAACGTGTTCCTGATTCAAGCCGAAAAGTTGACCGCATAGGAAGTTGCGAGCCTTGCCTCTGCCCGACAAGTCCTCGCGAACGAGGTCGCTGTTGACGCCGTTGACGTAAACCTTCATAATTTCGGGCAGTTTGGACAAAAACAACGCGGCGTTGTCCGTCATTCCGCTGACGGATTTCAAATCCCGCTCGCTTGCGTTCAATACGCCCGCAAACGAAGAGTACTTGTCGATAAGCGCGTGCGCAATCTCGTTGGTGTCCTTCCTCGGAATGAACGGGAAAAGCAAATACTCCAACACTTCGTGTTCTTGAAAGGACGGCAAACCGCCCTTGCGTATTTTGTCGCGCACTCTTTGTCTATGTCCGTCGTGTACGTTTTTCATAATTACAATTCAGGATACGCCTTGAAAACGGTTTCGTCGAGTTTTACGAGTCTGACAAGCACGGCAAGAGCCTCTTCCTCGTCCTTGAATCCGTAGGTTTTGCCTATCACTTTCCACGCGCCGTATGCATGCAAGAAGTCGTACCAAAAATAGCACTCGTCTTGCAGTTGGAAGATTTCGAGATAATTGAACGTTTCGTACTTGCTCCACTTTTTCAGCACGTCTATGAGCGACATAACCTCTTGATTGTCGTCGTAGCGCGCGTGGATAAATTGAAGCATATACTTTTTCACTTCTTTGGAAAAGGTCATAACGCCCTGTTTGGCGTTTTCTATATCCTTCAAAATGAGCGCGATTTCCTCGTCGCCGCTATGCTTTTTGAGGATTTTTTGACACGGAAAAGCAAATGCGTTTGTCATAATGATTTATTATAGACGATAAAACGATATAAATCAAGGTTTTTTGTTTTTTTGCGCAAGCGCGCTCATACGCGCGCAAAATCCGAGTGCGTACGGATAAAATCGGACGTTTTGCCTCTTGCGTTTTAAGAAAAGCCTGCCTTTTGCATATGCCGTATGCTCATAAGGGAAAACGCTTCTCAACCTTTGCCTTATGCGATAAAACAAATCTGCGCGGTTTATGCCGTAGCGAGAGAAAAATTCAACGCTTAATTTGCGCCGTATGCGTACCGAGCAATCGCGTTGCAAAGCACGGCGGCGATTGCAGCCTGATATTCGGTTTTTTGAAGATTCACTTCGTCGGCGTAGTTGCTCAAAAATCCGCATTCCACGATTGCGGAAGGATAGGGACTGCACTCCAAAAGATACTTTTGAGCGCAGAGCGCGCTATATTCCCTGCCGCCCTCTTTTGAGTTTATCTCTTTGTTTAGAGCGTTTTGCAATGCGGTTGCCAACTCTTTGCCGCTTTCGCTCTTCTTTGCATAGAACGCTTGCGCGCCCCGCCTCGACGGCAACGAATAGAAATTCATATGTATGCTCACGACAAGGCAAGGCTTGACGTCGTTTACAATCTGTCCGCGCCTATACATATCCGCGCGTTTTTTGTTGTTTATCACGCCCTCGAAGGTGTGCATAACGTCGTTTTTGCGAGTGTATACGACGTTGAATCCGCAAGCAGACAGCATTTGACCGAGATAATTTGCAAAGATTAGATTCAAGGTTTTTTCTTCCACACCCGAGTTTTTGCCCTTTACGCCGCCGTCCGCTCCGCCGTGACCCGCGTCAACGACAACCGTCAAAGTTTGTTGTTTCTCGCCTTTTATCGCTCGCACCGCAAACGGCGCGCCCAAGCAATAAACGACAAGCAATGCGGCAATACCGCATATCGTGAAGATTTTTTCTATGGCATTGTTTCGACAAAATCCGACTCGCATATAGTTACAAAAGAAATCATATTCATGCAAGCATAAAAATACCACCTTTTCCACAAAGTTATCCACATTTTGCCCCGAAATTGTGGATAACTCGGTGGATAACCCCTGTTTTTCTCATACAAAACGTATTTTTCGGCGATTGAAAATTTTGTCGAAAAAAGCGGTATTCTAACCGTAAATTCGACTTTTTACGACAATTTTTTCGCATTCTATCGCCCTCTTTTTTACGGCTTTCTGACATAAAAAATCCGACTTTCGCATACCCTCAAAGGAGGTGAAAATTATGATTGAATTGTCTTCTCTTTTATTCAAACCCGTCATCGAGCGCGAGCATTCAAAAGTCGTAGGGCGCATAAAAAATGCATATTTTTCGCAAGGTTGCAACTGTATTGCATATTTTGTCGTTTCCTCTTGCAAAAACGACTGCGACGCACTGTTGCCAATCGACGACGTTTTGTGCTTTTGCGATGCGCTTATCGTCCAAAACGACGCAAACGTAAGATGTGTAAGCGACGTTGACTTCACCGCGTTTTCAAGCGGCGTTATCGGTATGGACGTATACACGCAAAGCGGTATTCTAAAAGGCAAAATCGCAAAAGTTGACTTCGCAAAAAGCGGGAAAGTGTCCAAACTCTACACCGAAACCGAGCAATTTTCACCGCAAAACGTGGCGTGCGTCGGCGACGTTATTTTGCTTAAAGCCGCAAAACAAAGCAAGGCAAAAAAGCAAACGATACCCCGCCCCGAAAACGAAACGACGGTGTTTGCCCTAAAAACAAATTCTTTGCAAAAAGAAACTGTTAGAATCACCGAAAACGAAACCGCAAACGCCTTGGCCGTAATTGCTACCCCTGCCGCCGAAACGTCAAGCGCAGACAAGACGCACCCGAACGCCGAAGCGCAGTTCACGCCCGTTCAAGTGACAAACGCGCCTATGGCAAAAAGACCTACCGACGATTCTCCGCTGTTTTCGAGCAACGCGCTCAAACTTTTGGACGCACCCGAAATCGATGACGATTCGCATACGCCTGCAAGAATAATATCCGATTATACGTTCTTGCTCGGCAGAGTGCTTTCGGGCGATTTGACGTCTTACGCAGGCGCGACCATTGCCAAAGCAGGCACGGTTATCGACGATTCTCTCGTCGAAAAATCCCGTCTTTGCGGCAAACTCGTAGACTTGGTACTTTTGGCGAAAAGTAATTAATAATGAATAATTAATATACTTTGCGCCGAATGCAAAACACTTGTCACCCATCTTTTCAAGATGGCTTGACAAATATTTTGGCGCAAACGTCCTGTCACAAACAAATCAGAGCATTTGTTTGTGACGTAAGGGGTTGCAACTTTGAGGCGGCTCGGCAGTTGCAACGACAGAAGTTGATGCTCACAACGATTCTTCGTCGCTCTATATTATTCGGCTCCGCCTGTCTACGAGCAACGTTTGGGTGGCTGCGAAACCGTATGATTCGTTGTCATTCCAAGCGTGAACGTGGAAATCTATCGAAGCGGAATGCGGCTCGCGTTCCGTCTGCGAATTGACACATTCCGTTTATAGGTACACTTTGAATAATTATCTGTCAAAAGTCCGCTCTACAATTTCGCGAACGGCGGTTCTCATTACATCTTTTAACAACAAAATAGAAACCGCGATATTGAGATGAAGAACGCGAAATGCACGACTTGAATCAAAACCCAGTGTACATAGACGTACACGGTTTTGAGGCAAGTCGTGCCTGACAAAGTTATTCGCTCAATAGCGCGGTTGAAATATTTAGTTCAACTGAGGGCCGGCGGGCACAAGCGCCTTGCCACGCTCATTCCCCTCATACTTCGCAAAGTTCTTGATGAAGCGGCTTGCAAGATCTTCCGCTTTCTTGTTCCACTCGTTGACGTCGGCGTAAGTGTCGCGAGGATCGAGAATCTCGGTGGCAACGCCGTTGAGAGAGGTGGGTACTTCAAAGTTGAAGTACGGAATGGTCTTGGTGGGTGCTTTTTCGATGTCGCCGCTCAAGATCGCGTCGATTATGCCACGCGTATCTTTGATGGAAATACGTTTGCCGGTGCCGTTCCAACCCGTGTTGACGAGGTACGCTTTCGCACCGCTCTTTTGCATCTTTTTGACAAGTTCCTCTGCATACTTTGTGGGATGCAATTCGAGGAAGGCTTGACCGAAGCACGCGGAGAAAGTGGGCGTAGGCTCGGTGATGCCGCGCTCCGTACCTGCAAGTTTTGCGGTGAATCCCGAAAGGAAGTAGTATTGAGTTTGTTCGGGCGTAAGAATTGATACGGGCGGCAACACTCCGAATGCGTCTGCGGACAAGAAGATGACGTTCTTTGCGGCAGGTGCTGCGGAAACGGGGCGTACGATGTTCTTGATGTGGTCGATAGGATAGGAAACGCGGGTGTTTTCGGTTACGCTCTTATCTGCGAAATCGATTTTTCCGCTTTGGTCCAAAGT
>CAVKTQ010000051.1:0-7685 GCA_963659105.1 Firmicutes bacterium CAG:238
CGCCGAGCTTTCGTCACGCACAAGCCCATTTGCTTCAACTGCAACTTGTTGCAGTTGTTCGCCTTTGTGCTTTGCGTTCCTCTTCCCACACGCCAAAAACTGCGCTTTCATCATATAACGCAAACGCAAGTTCGCTTGTTTTTGACGTGCGGGAACCCTTGTGCGTGTAGTACAAGCGACTGCGCCGTTTGGATGCGAAGCCGGCGCACAAAGCGCAGTGGCATAATGAGTGAAATGCCCCTATCTATGCGAGTGCCGCCTGTCTCCCCCGCGAACGACGATAACCTATGTAGAAAAATGCCCCCTAACTGAGTGGTGGGAGAAATACCCGAGAGGGAAAGAGGGGGCGCTTCTATTTAGAGTACACGCCGTCAAACTCTTGTAGAGGAAGAACTTACCCCTGAGAATAGGTAAAACTTTAATTCAAGAACATGCACCACACTTTTATGCGGCTCCGATTCCATCTTCGAAATTACTATTCGTAACCATTATAAAAATTGTAGTGCTATTTTCAATCATCAAATAAGCCCGTCCAAACAGATGAAGAACAAGAAAGAGCCGCTCTCACAGACAGGAGTGTACTTGTCGTACATGACTGTTTGCGAGAGTGGCTCTGCCGCAGTTATTCGCTGTTTGGTGCGATTATTTTATAATGGACGGGTTCCAGTGGGGATCCGCCTCAAACCCCATAATCTTCACTGCCGTTGCGGCTACGTCGGAAAGTCCGAATGCGCCGTCTGCGATTTGACAATCGTAGTTGTAGACGATGAAAGGAACGGGATTGAGCGAGTGCGCGGTACGCACGGAAATGACGCCTTTCTTGTTCTTTTCGAGCATCTCGTCGGCGTTGCCGTGATCGGCGGTGACGATGAGCGCGTAATCGTGCTTTTTGACAATTGGAAGAAGCCTTGCAAGAGCGAGGTCAACCGCTTCCACGCCTATTCTTGTTGCGTCGAGATTGCCGGTATGTCCGACCATATCGCCGTTGGGATAGTTGCAGCGGATGAAGCCGTATTGCTCGGATTCGATCGCTTCGATAACCTTGTCGGTGACTTCTGCGGATTTCATCCACGGACGTTGGTCGAAAGACACTTTGTCGGAAGGCACTTCTTCCCAAACTTCGAGTTCGTCACTGAACTTTTCCGAGCGGTTACCGTTCCAGAAATAAGTGACGTGACCGTACTTTTGCGTTTCGGACACGGCATAGGATTTAACGCCGTGATTGACGAGGAATTCGCTGAGCGTGTACTTGATTTGCGGCGGTTCGACGAGGAATCTTGCAGGCAAATGCAAGTCGCCGTCGTATTGAAGCATACCTGCGTAAAGCACTTTGGGCATATTGCCTCTGTCGAAGCCGTTGAAGTCGGCATTGTCGAACGCCATAGAGATTTCGATGGCTCTGTCGCCGCGGAAGTTGAACAAAATCACGCTGTCGCCGTCGTGCATTGCGCCGACGGGTTGACCGTCCTTTTTGATGACGAAAGCAGGCAAATCTTGGTCGATAACGCCGAGGTTTTCGTTGCGGTAAGTTTCGATGGCTTCGGTTGCGTTTGCAAATCCTCTGCCCTCGCCGTAAACGTGGGTGTAGAATCCCGCTTTAACCATATCCCAGTTTGCGAAATATCTGTCCATCGTGATGACCATACGACCGCCGCCGCTTGCTATGCAGGCGTGGAAATCGTCGTCGTTGAGTTCCGCCATAGCGTTTTCGAGCATATCGACGTAAGTGAGCGCGCTCGTTGCCGGAACGTCTCTGCCGTCAAGCAAAACGTGAGCGAACACTTTCTTTACGCCGTCGCGCTTTGCGCCCTTAATCAAGGCGATTAGATGCCCGATATTGCTGTGTACGTTGCCGTCCGAGAGCAAGCCGATGAAGTGCATTGCGCTTTTGTTTGCAACGCAGTTGTTTTTGAGTTCTTGCCATGCGGCGGAGTTGAAAATATCGCCGCTTTCGATGGCTTCCTCAACGAGTTTTGCGCCTTGCGAATAGACTTGACCGCAACCGAGCGCGTTGTGTCCGACTTCGCTGTTGCCCATATCGTCGTCGCTTGGAAGACCAACCGCCGTGCCGTGCGCCTTGATGTAAGTGTTGGGACACTCTTTCAAGAGCATATCCAAAGTCGGCGTATTTGCAAGCGTAACTGCGTCGCCGAGTCCGGTTTTAGACTTTCCGACGCCGTCCATAACAACCAAAACGAGTTTTTTCATAGTTATATCCTTTTTGTTGTAAGTTGAATTTTTATACGGTTAGATTGCCGATTTTGCGGCACGTCGTGCCACGCAAGACTCGGCAATCATTTTTTTGAACGCTAAATTTCAGTTAGTATTCAAAAACTTAGTAGTTGACGACTTGCGAGAAATCGACCGCCTTCAAAGACGCGCCGCCGATAAGTCCGCCGTCGATTTCGGGCATAGACATAAGTTCTTTGACGTTCTTGGGATTCATGCTTCCGCCGTACTGAATGCGAACGCGATTTTCCGCGCACTTGGGGCAATAAAGTTCCGCCATAGTTCTGCGGATGATTGCGATGGTTTCGTTTGCGACTTCCGCCGTTGCGGTTTTGCCCGTACCGATTGCCCAAACGGGTTCGTATGCGATGACGATGTTGTCGAGTTCGTCCTTGTCGATACCGTCGAATGCGCCCTTCGTTTGACGAACGAGCACTTCCTCGACCTTTCCGCTTTCTCTTTCTTCGAGAGTTTCGCCCACGCAAATGATGGGTTTAAGACCTGCCGCAAGAGCCGCTTTTGCACGAGCGTTTACGGTTTGGTCGGTTTCGCCGAAGTATTGACGACGCTCGGAGTGACCGATGATGACGTATTCAACGCCAAGTTCGACGAGCATTTTTGCGGAAATTTCGCCCGTAAATGCGCCTTTTTCAGCCCAGTGTACGTTCTCTGCGCCGACTTTGATGTTGGTGCCTTTTGTCATTTCGACAGCGGTTGCAAGGTCGGTGTACGGCGTGCAGATGACGACGTCGCATTGCGCGTCCTTAACGAGCGGCGCAAGGTCGGTGATAAGCGCCTTTGTATCGGCGATGGTGTTGTTCATTTTCCAGTTTCCTGCGATAATGGGTTTTCTCATAATATACCTCGAAAATTATTTTTTTGTTTGTGTTCTTCTCTCTTAGTGCTTGTCGTGGAACGACTGCGCAAATTGAATAAAGAGCAAGGAAAAGTCAGGTTTCGCACCCGCCCAGCGTACTTTTGCGTACGCGACGGGTGAGAAATCTGATTTTGACGCAGTTATTCGTCAATTTGCACGGTCGTTGAGGCAGGCGATGCCGGGAAGAACCTTACCCTCAAGAAACTCAAGCGACGCACCGCCGCCGGTGGAGATGTGGGTCATCTTGTCGGCGTAGCCGAGTTGTGCGACTGCCGCTGCGGAATCGCCGCCGCCGATGATGGTGGTTGCGTCGGTTTCTGCCATGGCTTTTGCGACTGCGTTGGTGCCTGCTGCGAGTTGCGGATTTTCAAAAACGCCCATAGGGCCGTTCCATACGACTGTCTTTGCGCTCTTGACGGCAGAAGCGAAGAGTTCTTGCGTTTTCGGACCGATATCAAGCCCTTCTCTGTCGGCAGGGATGTTGAAACTGTCGCAATATTCGATGTCGACGTGTGCGTCGATGGGGTCGGGGAATCCTGCGCAAGTTGCGGTGTCGACGGGAAGATAAATGGTCTTACCGAGCGATTTTGCCTTTTCGAGCATCTTGTTGCAGTAGTCGATCTTTTCGTCGTCGACGAGGGAAAGACCTACGCTGCCGCCTTGTGCCTTGATGAAGGTGTACGCCATACCGCCGCCGATGATGAGCGTGTCGCATTTGTTGAGAAGATTGTCGATGACGTTGAGTTTGTCCGCAACTTTTGCGCCGCCGAGAATGGCAACGAAAGGACGGACGGGATTTTCAACCGCATTGCCGAGGAATTTGAGTTCCTTTTCGATGAGGAAACCGCTCACTGCGACGGGTGCGAATCCGTATTGAACGATACCTGCGGTTGTTGCGTGAGCGCGGTGCGCCGTGCCGAACGCGTCGTTGACATAGATGTCGCAGAAGTCGGCGAGTTTTTTGCAAAGTTCCTCGCTGTTCTTTTCCTCGCCCGCGTCGAAACGGGTGTTTTCCAAAAGCACGATTTCACCGTCTTTGAGAGCGGCGACTTTCTTGTGTGCGTCCTCGCCTACGAGGTCGGTTGCAAAGGTGACTTTGCCGGGGAAATGCTCTGCGAGTTTGTCCGCAACGGGTTTCAAAGTGAACTTCTTGGGGTCGTTTTTGAGAGCCTTTGCGATATATTCGGCTTTTGCCGCCGCTTGTTCGTTTTCGGGAAGCGCTTCGACAGCCTTTTTCTCCTTCTTGTTGAGGCCGAAGCCCTCCGTAAAGATGTTGTGGGGCTTGCCCATATGCGAGCAAAGGATAACTTTTGCGCCGTTGTCGACGAGATACTTGATTGTGGGAAGCGCGCCGTTGATACGGTTCTCGTCGGTGATTACGCCGTCAACCATAGGAACGTTGAAGTCGCAACGAACCAAACACTTTTTGCCTTTGACGTCTACGTCGCGGATTGTCATTTTTGCCATAGATATTCTCCTTTAAGAAAATTGATTTTTCGAGATTTTTGGCTTAAAACCTATCGAAACGTGCTTGCACATACGCAGTGCGCGCTTGCGCCTTATGCGCGTATCAATATATTTTTAGCGATAATCAGTATATCACACGCGCGCAAAAATTTCAAGAAAAATATAAAACATTGCTGTTTAAAATCCTCGATTACGTTTTGATTGCGTTTTGCCGCTTTATCCGAAAATTCCCGCCGTAAAAAGCGAGCGGCTTGCGGTACTCTGTATAATCGTATTACAACCGCATTTTTCAAACACTTTTCGTGTTTTATATCGATTGCTATATTTTCGCAATATATACATATCGTGTTTTTCAAACCGCTTTTATAATAGAAAAACGGCGATTTTTCGCCGTTTTTCGCATTTTTATTAAATTTTGCAACACATATCGTGTTTTATGCAGTTTTGTCGAAATCCAACAAAATTCGATTGTTTTTCAAAACTTCGTGAGATGTCCTTCACAAAGCAGATTGTCGAATCCGAGATGCCGCATACCCTCGTAAACCACGATTGCAACCGAGTTTGACAGATTGAGCGAGCGAGCCTCTTTGACCATAGGAATACGCATTGACATATCATAGTTGTCGTGAAGCAGTTCTTCGGGAAGTCCTTTCGACTCTCTTCCGAAAAACAGAAAATCGTTTTGCGAATAATTTGCTTCGTCGTAGCGCAACTTCGCTTTTGTCGAACAAAAATAAAAGTGCGGCGTTTTTCCGCCAAGAGAGTTGTCGTCGATATGCCAACTTCCGTCAATAGCCTTATGAACTCTGCCCTCTGCGTTTTTCTCGAAAAATTCTTCGAGGTTTTCATAAACGATAAAATCCGTCAAATGCCAGTAATCGAGTCCCGCTCTTTTCAACGCCTTGTCGCTTATATCGAAACCGATGGGCTTTATCAAATGCACTTTGCAACCCGTTGCCGCCGCAGTACGCACGATGTTGCCCGTGTTTTGCGGTATTTCGGGTTCTACCAAAACAATGTTGAACGCCATATTTCACTTCCTTTTATGCGACTATGATAACACTTTTTTCACTTGCTTTCAAGCACAAACGAAAACAATCGGGCGGCATAGAAGGCAAAACGTCTCGCTTGCGCAAAACACGTCTTACGCCAACGAATCGTCTTTCGCAACATGCAACCATAAATATGCATATAATGTTATATAAGTAGGTGATGCGTTGTTTTAATAATGCGCATTTGCGACTCTTTCCCTTGACGGATTGCCGCTCTCAACATATACTTAATTAAACTTTATATTACTAAGCATAACAACGCATACACGCAAAAAGACATATTCCGTATGTTTTGCGTGTGCCAAAGGAGACCTCCGACATGCTCGGCGAAACACAAAAACAAAAATTGAATTTCAGACAGACGCTCGTCATTGCGACAATGCTTTTCGGCTTGTTTTTCGGAGCAGGCAATCTGATTTTCCCGATATATATGGGCAATCTCGCAGGCAAAGAAGTTTTTGTCGCTTTGATAGGCTTTTTGATTACGGGTGTCGGACTTCCGCTCTTGGGCGTTGCGGCGATAGGCATAAGCAAAAGCGAAGGTCTTATCGAACTTTCGAGCAAAGTCGGCAAGGGCTACGGAATTTTCTTCACATGCGCGTTGTATTTGACGATAGGTCCTTTTTTTGCGGTGCCTCGCTGCGCAACCGTTCCTTTCACCGTCGCCGTCGAACATATGCTCGGAAGCGACGTCAACATTCAGGGTGCGCTTGCGATTTTCAGCGCGGCGTTTTTCATCGTTGTGCTTGTCTTCTCGCTGTTCCCGGGCAAAATTCTCACTTGGGTGGGGCGAATTCTCACTCCGCTGTTTCTCGTTTTTCTTGCCGTTCTCGTCATCACCGCTCTTGTAAAGCCTATGGGCGACGTTTCCGCCGTTGCTGCACAAGGCAACTATGCGGACAAAGCGTTCACAACGGGATTTTTGGAAGGCTACAACACGTTGGACGCTCTTGCGAGTTTGGCATTCGGCATCGTCATCATCGACGTAATCCGAAAACAGGGCGTATCCGAGCCTACTTCCGTTGCAAAAAGCACTCTCAAATCGGGCGCATTGAGTTGCGCATTTATGGCATTGATATATCTCGGCGTTGCACTTGTGGGCGCACAAAGCGGCGCATTGTTTACGGGCGCGTCGAACGGCGGCGAAATTTTTGTCAAGGTCAGCAATTACTATTTTAACAAAGCAGGCATAATCATTCTTGCAATCACCGTCACTCTCGCCTGCCTGAAAACCGCAATCGGCCTTGTCACGAGCGCGTCTGAAACGTTTGTAAAACTGTTTCCGAAATTCATCCCATATCGCGCTTGGGCGGTCGTGTTCTGTGCGATATCGTTTTTGGTGGCAAATCTCGGATTGACGGCAATCATAACATACGCGATCCCCGTGCTGATGTTTTTATATCCGCTTGCAATAACGCTTATTCTGCTCGGTCTGTTCGGCAAAACGTTCAAAAACAGACGCTGTATATACGTTTCGACAACGGCTTTCACCTTGATTGCGGCGATATTCGATTTCATCGCCGCTCTTCCCGCAAACGCAATCGCTTGGCTTAAAGCGCAACCCTTCATCGATTTTATGAAGGCAAACTTCCCGCTATACAAATTCGGTCTCGGATGGCTTATACCCGCATTTGTCGGGCTTGCAATCGGCATAATTTTTGCGCTCGCGACAAAAAAACAAGCCGCTTGGAAATACGACATTGCAAGAAACGAACAAAGCGAGTATATACGCGAATGCGCTACAATATCGAGCGAACAATAAAGGCATTCCCTTGACTGCTTGCGACATTTGCAATACAATATTCTTATGAAAAACGAAAAAAGTAAACTCCAAAAAGACCTTTCAAAACAACTCGCCTTGTCAATCACTCTCACCGTTATGCTTCCTTTGGGCGTGGTGTTGACGGTTGTCGGCGCAATCCAAACGGAAAAAGGCGCGCTTTTCACCGCTGTTATGGCAATCGGCATCGTGTTTGTCGTGCTGGGATTTTACGGCTCGCCGATTGCCTGGGTGCGCTATGTTCCAAAAAAGAAGTACTCTCGAATTATCGACGCAATCG
>CAVKTQ010000051.1:7695-11867 GCA_963659105.1 Firmicutes bacterium CAG:238
GAAGGATTTAGAGATACGACCGAGATTGCAAATCACCTTTCAATGCCTAAAAAGGACGTTGTCGACGCAGTGCGAGTTTGCATAGACAAGCAATATCTTTGCAACTACACGATCGACGGCACAAAAGTGCTGCCCATCAACAATCGCCCGAGCGACATAGGGATGTACACCGTGCGCTGTCCGTACTGCGGCGGCATAACGCAAACAAGCAACAATCTGCAAGTCAAATGCGAATACTGCGGACGTATGGTCGACGTAAAAAAGAAATAACAAAAACCGAACAATTCAAAAGCACTCCTCGTAGTGCTTTTTTGTTTACAAAACTCGCTCGTACACGTCGCCGTCAAAAGTTTTGTCTATCATTTTGTCGTTTATGAGCATCATAAGCCTGCCTATGCCGACAAACAGCAACATCCCCGCAATAAGCACGAGGAACATAAAAAAGTACGCGAGCGGATAGTTTACGTCGCCTTTGGAGAATATCGACCATATAAATTCGGGGCGATAGAACGGATAGGGATAAAAATGCATCTTCCCGACCGCGCCCCTTATGATTGAAAAGAGCGAATATACAAACGGATATATCGCAAACGCCCACACGGTTTTGTGATTCGTGCGTGCGTTCGTGAAGGGGAAAAACCACAATATCAGCATAATCGGCGGTATGATCATATGAAAATACACTTGAATGAAACTGCTCATTGCGTGATATGAATCATGCCATTTGAACGGCGGCGTAAATCCCATCGGAATCCCTGCGGTGTAAACGAGCCCCGTCACCAAAATATAGGTTGTTGCCATTGCGCCCACAAGCGGATTGTATGCGACCTTCTTTGCGCCTTTTACGCCGAGCGAGGCAAGCCCGGCGCAAATGAGATACACATACACAAACACGTTGGACTGAATGGTGAAAAAGGACAAAATATTAAATTTTCCGTAATCTACGGGGCTGAATTTTTCGTCATACTCGAATTTGTAGCAGCACAATCTGTGTATGATAATCAAAAATCCGAACACGCCCAGAATCATCAGCAAGATTCCGACCGCCTTGTTTTTTGCGAGTTTGCTTTCCTTGTACATAACGCCCCTTATTTTCTCCGAATCGACGGCATATCGCACCGATACGGAAGGTAAAATGTATATTATTATATTATCATTTATTAGATAAAAGTCAATATACACTTTGAGCGGCGCATGCGCTTTGAGCGTGCGTATCGACAAATTTCAAGCGATGTCGATTCCGATTCCAAAAACCGCTTTCAACGATATTCCTCAAAAAAATACAATTCTCAACGAAAATGGCAACAATTTCTTTGTTTCTTATACCGTTATTAAACAATATTTTATACTTATATGTATTATTCCTCACATATGGCATAACGTGTTGTTGACTGTAATTTTGAGGCATATATAATATGTGTAGAAAACAAACCGAAAGAGGTAAAAAATATGAAAAAATCAACAACTATTCTATGGTTTTTGGCAAGTATATTGATGATTGCGGCTGGCATCGTTTGTTTCTGTCTTCCCGTTGACACGACGATGTCCGTGCTTGCATACGTCGTCGGCGCAATCGTGCTTGTGATAGGCATTGTTGAAATTGCCGGATTCTTCACCACGGCGAGATTCGTCGGTGGCGGCGCATTTCTTGCAGACGGCGTAATCACAACCATTCTCGGCATCATATTGCTGGCAAACGAAGGCGTTGTGGCAGGCTTTTTGCCCTTCATCTTTGCAATGTGGTTCATCGTGGAAGGCATTTCGGAATTGTCTCTTGCAATCTCGGCAGGCAGATGCCACGTTCCCTACTGGTGGTCGCTTTTGATACTTTCGATACTTGAAATCATCTTCGGCTTCCTCACCTTCTTCGACCCCATCGGCGGAGCAATCTCGCTCACAGTTATGGTCGGCACGTTCCTCATCGTACACGGCATTTCGATGCTCGGCGATTGGATTGTGGCACTGCGCGTCAAGAAGTTCTTCAAAGGCTTCTTCGGACGTCCTGCGGTGTACAACGAAGGCGATATTGACGAATCTCGTTGCGACGATCAACGCTAAACAAAAACAATTCATTTGATTGTTCCTAATAATTTTCCCCTAATGAAAAAAGCACTCGACGAGTGCTTTTTTCGTTATCTAACCGAGTGAAATATAAAAAAACAAACGCAGACGCCGATAAAAATATCGATACCGATAAAACGAAAACCGCAGCAAAACCGCGGTTTTCGATATCGTATCGTTTGAATATCCGATTATTTTGACGTCAAATTATTCTGCGAGATAGTCGCGGCAAGCGTCTTCGAGCGCACGGCAAATCGCAAATGCGTCTTCGAGGTCTTTGCCTCTGACCATAACGCCGTGATGTCCCATAAAGCAAGCGGGTGCGTCGCCGATTGCGGCAGAAACGTTTTTGACAAGTCCGCTCGTGCCGGGGAGAGCCGCTTTTGCACACGGAATTTCTTTGCCCAAAACGTCTTGATACTTTTCGGGAACGGGCATAGCCTTGCCCATTGCCGCGAGGATGCAGCCGTAGAACGGGTGCGTATGAATTGTTGCGGTGATTTCTGGGTTGCCTTTGAGCAAAACCGCATGGATACCTTTTTCGCTGGTGGCTTTGTTTGTGCCTGTCCATTCGAGGGTGTCCATATTGACTTTTGCCATTTGTTCGGGCTTGAGCATAACGTAATCGATTCCCGACGGCGTTGCGAGCATATATTGATTGTCGAGTTTGACGGCGATGTTGCCCCAAGTGCCTTGCACAAGGTTTTCGTCGAGAAGTCTTACGCCTGCGTCTTTGATGTCTTGAGCGACTTTCTTTTCCTCGTCGGTGACGACTGCGGTCGGTTTTTCCTCGCTTTGTTCCTTCTCACCGCTCTCGGCAGCCTTTTGCTGTTTTTGGTTGGTTTTGGAATATTTGAGTTTGAACACGACGTGTTCCAAAAGCGCGTTGAAAGCGCTCATATGTTGCGTTCCGCCCTTCTTTTCGGCAAGGATTTCGGCATTGCAAGCCTTGTCGAGAACAAGCGTTGCGGTGAAAACTTCGTCGAGAGTGCGTCCCGTTACGACTGCGCCCGCTTCGGGAAGCAAGCAGCAGTTGCGTTGACCCGAGAGAGCCGCAACCACGTCTGAAGCGACGTTCTTTTGCGCGCATTTGATTGAAACGCCGCAAACTTGCGCCATATCGTCGAGGATAGGCATAAGAGTTTTTCTCTTCTTTGAAAATTCGACGGTGCTGTCGCTGTCAACGATTGCCGCCGCGTTTGTCTCTTTGTCCTGACGGATTGCGCAGAACAAGATAACTGCCGCCGCGCGGAAGTTGCCTTCGAGCGTTTCGATGTTCTTGTCGTTGACGAAAGCCAAATCCTCTTCCTTGAGGTCGGAATAATTTATTTTCGGACGAGTGACGACGATGCCGTCTTCCTCTCTGACCGCGATGTAACCGCTTTGCAAATATTTCTTTTCCGCGAGCATATTCGCGTATTTTTTGATGTTTGCAACAATCAATTCGTTCATACTGTTCTCCTAACTCTGCCGCGCACACGCACGACAGTTATTATTGCTTTATCGATATTATATCAAACGCAGACGAAAAATCAAGTCGTTATTTTTGCGGCAATACGGTAAAAGCGCAATTTTGGTCGTTTGACGTCGTCGCATGCAAGGCAAAACGAGTCGCCTTAAAAAATGTCGGCGCACGTCTTTGTGCGCCGACGATGTTATCGCTTAGTGAGGTTTCTTTTCGAATCTTGCATTGTCTTCGCACTTTACGACGGTCTTGAACACGTTGTCGAAGCGGCGGAGCGCCTCGTCGATGATTTCGTCCGTGTCAGCCATAGATGTGTAAAGACGGCTGCCTGCCAAAGTGACGATTCCGTTTGCCATATACGCCGCGCCCATTTGCTCCATAGCAACCTTTCTTCTGAGCATTTCGGGTTTCTTTTTGAGCATCGGGATGACGGAGCCGAGCAAGCACATATTCGAGAAGTCGTAGCTCATTGCGCCCGTGCATTCGAGGTGGACGATGCTGCCTTGATTGTAGACGACGTAAGGAAGATTGTATTTCTTCACGAGGGCTTTAAGACCGGTTGCAAGACGATCGCCCGCTTTGCCTGCAACTTCGCAAGCGTTGTTCTTTTCGATTTCGCAGATTGCGAGGTATCCTGCATAGGAAC
>CAVKTQ010000052.1:0-11839 GCA_963659105.1 Firmicutes bacterium CAG:238
GCTTAATATCGGCGTAGAGGTCGGCATACATTTTTTGCATACGACTTCCTTGATAGCCTATTTGAAATCGTAATTCCATAAAGGCAATAAGTTCTGCCATTTCAAGCACGTTGTTTTGCGAGATTTCTTCTTTCATAACGCTGAAGTCTAATATTTTTCTTTTCATTTGGATTTACCTCCGATTATTTTCGCCTTTCGGCAAAAACGGAAGTAGCACCGGGAAAAGATAGAAATCTTTTGCGGTACTGTCAGTTACACGGAAGTCAACGAAAAAGCACAAAAATTGTTGCGTAGATATAAAAAAGGTCACGCGTCAATTTGCCGCGTAACCTCTAAAACGAGTATAAAACTCCATATAAAATCTAATTTTTGTTACCTTAAAAGTTTTCAGTAACAATTTTTTGCCGTTGACTTGCGCTTTTCACTGTGCTACAAACGTAGACCGAAAGGCGATAAATCGGAGAGTCTAATAAAAGAGTGTCCATAAAAATATGTCACAGTCTTGAACAAGTGGCGTCGCTTCGCTCCGCCAGACAAGCACACGCCACACGAACTAAATTCACTAAACTATACTCGGAAAATAAGGGCACGAACGGAAGGCGAGGCAGCCGCTAAACCGCTTGCTGTCCTTCGCCTTTATCCGTCGTGCGTGACTCTTATTTTTAAGCCTTGTATCACGTTTATTTTTCATTAGTTTACTTTGCGCATTTGTGCTATTACTTCGGGCGAAACTTTGCCCATGTAACAGCCTTCGTCCCAACAGGTAAAGTCGTCGAAAAGCAACAACTTTTTATCTTCCAAACCGATAGGACCGGCTATATCATCGTCCATAATATCCGATATAAAAAACTGCGGTAGTCCTTTGGAATAGACAAGCCTTTCGCCTGTCTTTTCCATATACTTCATAATGTATCTCATCATTTCGGACAAGTCCGACTCTGTGTTTATTTCTTCAAAGTCAGAACGACCAAAACGGGAGTTAAAGTACGGATTTTGGTACGTAATCTGCCGTCTTTGCGTTCTTAGGTTGTAATCGTTGACGGGAATGTTGTCCGGAATAGTGCCTTCCGGTATGTAAAATACACCGTGAAAGTGCAAGCGTTTTTTCTCCGGGGAACGCTCCCAAACGCCGATATATTTCCAGCCTTTACGCGAGCAAAAATGACTAAGACAACTTTTCAAAGACTTGCGAAAAGATTCTTCGGTATGTTTCTTACTATCGTAGGTGAAAGTGCAAAAATAGTTAAACTTTTGCAACCGAATTTTTCGCCACAATCGTATGCGTCTGCATATCAAATTTCTTAATTTGCGTTCAAGGTTTTTCGTAACGTATTCCTCGGTTTTTTCCTTGTTCGGAAAGTGTTCGTTCATACCGTTTACGATAAACTTTTTACGTTCGTCTTTACGCATTTCCTTGGACTTTTCGTATAGTTCTTCAAAGAGTTCTTTCCTTGTCATTTCTCGTGCTTTCGGTTGAGAAGAAGACGGCTCGGTCACCGCTTCAGTTGCAGCATTTTCCTCGGGCGATTGGGTAATTTCAACATCGCTCTCAGAAGGCGCCGAATCGGGTTTTACGCCGTTTTCTTCTTCCACTTTGTCAACGACAATAATCTTTTCTTCCGGCGGTTTAGGACGCCTTTTTGTCGGTCGTGTAGTGTGTGGGATTGCTATGTAATGCGATCCGTCAAAGTAAACTTTTGTTTCGCCATATGGCATTTTGACCTCCTTTTTGTAAAAGAGATGCCGACGCCGTTTCAATTACGTTTTCGCAGAACTCTATTCGGAGTCGGCATTCTTATACAATGCGTTTATAAAATAACTATTCTGCATTTTCAGTTCCGTTACAGTTGCTTTTTCAGTTTGATATTCCATGTAGTCGCTCAGTCCTATTTTTGTATTTTTCGCTAAGACAATTCATCAAACTTCTTGACGAATTACCCGATGATTTGATATATCGACGCGTTACGTTGAAATTTATGGTCTTAACGGGCGTGCGAACAGCCGAATTGCACGGGTTAAGGTGGGCGGACTTTGATTTTGACAAGAGAATTGTCCACATCAGACGTAACAGACTTGCGACCGAGGGTTTCGGTATCTATGAAAAAGATCCGAAATCACGAACGTCAAAACGCGATATACCGCTTCCGGCTGAACTAATGGACGACCTTAAAAAGTATATGGATTGGTTCAGGCTCGCCGACGATGAATTTGACAATAAATTAGACGAATACTACTTTTCCGTCAATATATTGAGAGAGCCTGAAGGCGTATCCAGCACGGCACAATGGCTTGCTAAATTTGAGGCAAAGCACGGTCTTAAAAAGGTTTCTCCACACGGATTGAGGCATACATATTGCAGCATTCTTTTGTCCCAAAATGTGCCTATTCAGACGGTCAGCAAATATCTCGGACATAGCGATTCGACTATAACTCTTGAAGTTTACAGTCACTTTATCCCAGACACACAAGAGCGAGTCACCGATGCGTTGAGCAACTTGTTTAACGACTAAGCGACTCGCTTAGATTTTATAAGGAGAAAACAATAATGTATTTACCACGATTAAGAAGAATTGCAGACGTATTGAACGAAGTAAAACAAGTCGATCCCGACACTTGTCTTACTCGCAATATGTTGATTGAACTAATGAAACAAGGCGTAATAACGCCACTCAAATACGGCAACGCTTGGGTTGTCAATATGGACGAATTACTGTTATTTGTAAACGGCAAAAAGGAGAAGTAAAATGAAATATCTAACGTCAGGTGACATTCACAGAATGTTTAAGCAAGAAGATGAAGGCACAATCATAAGGCGTAATAATGTTCGCCGAATTGCTCTCGAAAACGGGATTAAGAATACGCTTACGCAAAACATAATCTTGATAGACTCAAAGGATTTCTTTGACAAAGTAAACCCGTATAATCTGCAAGAACACGAATACAAAATACCTAAGTTAAGGTGCATTAAAGATTGTGCGAGAGAGTGGAACAAACACCGAAAGACAGGCGACCGTTTTATACACGCCGATGAAATACGCGATTTTTTGAAAACAGATACGACGGTGTTTAAGTATAAGTTCGGCAATAAGTGGATTGTAAACTATGACCAACTTTTGCCACACCTCAAGAAAATAAATCGCCGCGAAAGCAAATTATGGAAGGAATATATGGCTCGTATAGGCATAAAAAAATCAGTCACTCCACGCAAGAAGTGACTGAAAAAATGGCCTGCCTGATTGGAGTCGAACCAATGAGGTTAAGATTTATTTATTTTTTCTTTTTTCGTTTCCCTTTACCATGCCGCGGTCCAATTAACTGTTCGAGATTTACTTCTTTTACATAATCCGTTCTTTTTACCGATGGCATTCTAAATGAAAAAACTGTTTTGTTATCATAATTACTAACGGCAAAATCGCCAAGTGTAATTATATCCATACCAATAAGCAAATCTATACCTTGATCACCTATCTTCGAATCGCAAACAGTAACATTATTAACAATCACCTTATTAGGCAAAATAATATCAACCAAATATGTATTTACCACATCAGTTCCAGATGGTGTTCGTATGCTCATTTTCCCAATGGGAATTAAATTTAGTTGATCAACTATGTTTTTAGAAATAACCGTATTTGAAGCACCTGTATCCCATAAAGTAATTGCATTTGCAGATGATTTACCATAACAAACCGACGCATTAGTTTTCAAAAAAAGAGACTTACCATTATATTCCAACGTGAAAGCCATCTTTTGTATTTGTTGCATAGTTTTCTCCTAAGTTTCAGTTATGCATAAAGCATATCGAAGAAATATAATTAGTATAAGCAGACTCACATCCATTACATTTTTGCACAATAAAAGTTCCAATATCCTCTCTACCTTCCATTGCTTTAACAGCTTCAGCATACGAATTATAAGAGCCAATTACTGTTTTATTTTTAATTACCAAAAAAGTATCACCATATTTTTTATAAAGTTCTAAATAATTATCGAGAAACCATTTGTAATCTACATCTTGCATAAACGGACACTCCTATTTGTAAAACCTTTTATATATTATACGCTTTTTTATTTTATTTTGCAATAAGTTACACAAGTAAATATTCAAATTCAAAAATAATATAATTTTCTAATCATTTAATATAACATATTTGTTAATTTGAATTTCTTCTACAATCCCTATTGTTATGATTTATGAAGATTTATCTTAATCTCGGTATTTATGTTCTTTTTTAGTTCAAAGGACACCGCATAGATTGCAAATAAGTAAAAAATAGTCATTCCTCGAAAGGAATGACTAAAAAATGGCCTGCCTGATTGGAGTCGAACCAACGGCGTTCCGCTTAGGAGTCGATTCTGAGCCGCCAAATTGCTCTAAAATAGGCAATTTTCTTGCAAATCGCGCACGTTTTTGTGTATTTTTCGTCTGTTTTAGACTATTTTTTATGTTTCAAACAGTAATTTTCATATCTTTTAGCAATTTCTATGCCAAAAACTATGCCAAAACTATGCTGTTTTGAAACTAAGGGTTGGAGTTATCCGCCTATAATAGTATCACTCTTTTTAACTTATATCAAGTTCATGGACTTAGGATAATTTTCCGACTCTATTCATGAATATCAAGAACGTTCAGAATTCTTTTGAACGTGTCTTGACCGTCAAGGCAAGTATCTCTAAGCCAGCCTTTTTCTTGCGTCCAATTTGCAAGACCACGATAATAGAAAGACTTTTTGGAATCTTCTATAATAAACGGAATTATATTAAATCTGAGGCACTCTTTCAAGGCAATCAATCTGCCAACTCTTCCGTTTCCGTCTTGGAACGGGTGAATATATTCAAAGTCGGCGTGAAGTTCGATAATATCGTCGATTGTTATATTACTTTTAGAGTTGAAATTCGTAACGAGTTTATTCATCGCTTTATGGACTTCGCTTGGCTTGCAAGTTTCTCTTCCACCGACGGTATTTGCTCGTTTCTTATAATCTCCAACAGCAAACCAATCAAGAGATGAATCCTTAGTTCCTTGTTTCAATAGCAAATGAAGATGCTTGATAATATCTTCGCTCAAAGGCTCTAATGCCTTATCGATTACGCAATCGATTGCGCGGAAGTGATTGCTTGTTTCGATAATATCGTCAACCGGAATACCGTCGCCGACGTCAATCGTTCTTGTTTCAAAAATCAATCTTGTTTGATCTTCCGTAAGCTTAGAACCTTCGATGTGATTAGAGTTGTAAGTCATTCGAACTTGCAATTCATGGTAAAGACCGCCGGAAATTTTTGCTTCTTTTTCCTCACGCAGAATTTGTAAAATGTGATTATCGCAAACCTCTTTGAACAAATCATCAGGACCACAATGCAAGAAATCTGCTATTTTGACAAGAACGTTTTTTGCGATTTTCTCACCCTTTGAAATTTTAGCTATAGTTCTGGATGATATACCGAGTTTAGTAGTTAAGTCGGACTTGGTTAAACCGATTTCTTTGAGCTTATTTTCTAATGGCTTATAAGAATACATATCCGCCTCCTGATTTCTTTACTTATTATACCACATTAAAAGCAAAAAGTAAAGATAAAATAGCTAAAAAGTAAAGACTCCTTATTTAATTGCCTTTCATTGTCGCTGTTGTAACGTATCTAAGTTTCTGCACGTAAAAATATGGATTATAGTCGTTTTCAAAAAATTTTTAGTCGCTTACATTGTCATGACTTCATATTTACAAACACATCGTCATATATGAAGGGATGCAAAGAACTTCTCCCTTTACGCAAAGATTTTTTGTGTGGATAATATACGCTTGACCGATTCTTGAATGGTATTTCTGAACGAAACTATCCAATGACGTCGTTGTGTATTTTACTCCGGATTTCACTTCTATCGGGAATATTTTTTGTTTTGTTTTACTGCCATTAGAAATCAAGAAGTCTATTTCAATATCGTTACGTTTCTTTTCGGTGTTGTATTGAGTGTAGAAAAACAATCGGTAACCGTTTGCGACGAGGCATTGCGCAATCGCATTTTCGAAAATCATACCTTCGTTTATAGATAATTTATCGTGCAATATTTGCTTGTATAAATTTTCTTCCGCAAGTTCGTTTTCGTCAAACGCGTGGCTTACAAGTAGACCCGTGTCGCCCATATAACATTTAAGAGTGGTTCTTTCTTCGTTGATGGACAATCCGATATTAGGATCGGCGCAATTAAAGCATTCGTTTACAATCATAGAGTCGCCGAGCCAAAAGAACGTTTCTTCGTACATGGGAAATGTGGATTTTTCCTCAATGGACGATAAACGGACTCTCTTTTCGTGTTGCGACAAAAAGCCCGGTATCTGGTCGAATATAGATAAAACTTTTGAGCGATAATTTCTGTCTATTTTGCTTATATCACTACGGTAAAGAGATAAGATATCCCTTTTTTCTATATCTGCGGCGGCAAAACTGCGGTTGTTATCGAGGTATTTTTCAATCGCTTTAGGCATTCCTCCAACGAGAATATATTGCTTGAAAAGCATCATCGCTTTATGATGCAAGGCATCTTCCAAAGGCTTCTTTTCATCAAAACATTTTCTGATATACTCTGTCATTTTGGTTTCGCCGAGCGCCCAACAGAATTCCTCGAAATCCATCGGATACATACTGATTCGTCTTTCTTCCGACGGAATGGTTATACCTTTGACGTTTTCGCGTATCGAAATCAAAGAACCTGTTTCGATATAATCGTATCTGCCATCTTTGACCAGCCTTTTTATTGATTGCCTTGCTTTAGGATATTGCTGAATTTCGTCAAAAATAATCAGAGATTCTTTCGGATAAAGAGTCGTATTATATTCGGTAGATAAAATTAAAAAGAAAGTGTCCAAATCATTCAGATACTTTTCAAACGCATCCTTAACGACGCCGCTCACATCGTTGAAATCAATGAGAATATAGCTTTTATATTCCTTTTTTCCAAACTCTTCCGCAATCGTCGATTTACCTATTCGGCGCGCCCCCTCAATAAGCAATGCTTTTTCACCAGAAGCCTCCTGCTTCCACGTCAATAACTTTTTATAAACTTTCCTTTTAAACATAATTGCTCCTTTCCAACAGCCCAATATTTGTTTTGACATTAGTATTATATCATATCTTTCGACAAAACGCAAGATAATTATGGTGAAAATTACGGATAATACGCAAGTTTATTTTTGTCGAATTTTAGGATAATACGCAGGTTTATAGCAGACTTCATATTTTATTACCTTTCGTTGTTGCTGTTGTAGCACAAGTCAGCGGCAATAGCAACTACCGCGAAAAATAGCACTTAAAATTTTTATGTTTACTGATTGAGTCAGACTCGAAAGAGTTTGGCTCTTTTCTTTTTACGGCACTATTTTTCTCTCAAAGCGAGTTTGTAGTTGCTATTGCCCATTGCAACATAATTTACAAATCAAATGAGTTTCGACCCGTGCTACTTTGCCCCTGCCGAAAGGCAAAATAAAATATGGAGGTATTCCAGAAAAATGAAAAAAGTTGTTTACTCAATCAAGAAAGTCAGAGGTGACTCAGACAACAAGATTTCCGGTCTCGGATTTCTTAACGACGAAGGAACGTTACTATGTAGGTGCGTTTCAAAAACAGGCAAGCGTTATACGAGAGCCTTTGATGACGTCGAAAAGAACTGCCACAAAATATTCGGAAAAGAAAACGAATATCAAGGTTACGTAACAATGTATTACGAATACGAAGGCAGCGATATCGAAGTCGAATACTCGGTATGGTACAAAACGGTGTAAGGAGGCAAGAAAATGACTGAATATCAACATTTTGACGGTGAAACTTATATCACTTTTAACATTGTCTTCGCAACCGATAACGAAATTCAGATTGCCGTAACGAATCGCGGTAAGATAAGCGTTCTGACCTACGACTTATACGAAGACGAAAACGGCGAGTATTTTGAATACGGCTGCAACTACGACAGAATTTATATCGAAGATTTTGAGGTGATGTGAAATGAACGGAAATATCAATATTGTTATCGGCTCTTGGGGCAGTTACAACGAATGTAACGAAAGAGCGTTAGGCTCGAAATGGCTTGATCTTTCGGACTATTCAGACTGGGACGAAATCATGGAAGAACTTAAAAAAGAAGGCTTCGAACTCAATGGTATCGACGAAGAATTATTCATTCAGGATATAGAAGGCATACCTTCCGACTGTTGTAATTGGGACTACACCAACCCCGAAGAGTTATTCAATTTATTGAACGAATCAGGCGTTTTGACGAACGATTACAAGTACAAAGTTATGTGCGCTTTTCTTGAAGTTCGTAACTTCGACGATTTTGAATCGCTCGTCAAAGACAACGGAAGCCGTTGGGATGACGATATAAATTTATGGGAAGGCTATTCTTGGGACGACTACGGCAGAGAAATGCTCAACTGCTGCGGCTACAATATTCCGTCTGAACTCGAAGATTATATCGACTTCGAACGCTACGGCGAAAGTTTCAAGTACGACGGCATAGAAGAATACAGCGACGGACTTATAGAAATACAATAAGGAGTTTGAAGATATGGAAACGATCTCGATTCCGGCGGCAAAAGATTGTACACAAAAACAGTCTACAACACCGACGGTTTGACCGAATCGAAATTCAAAAAAAGCGTAGATAGAATTAGCGTAGAATTTGAGGCAAGTATCGAAGATTCATATCGTTCGGGAGCAACAAGCGTGATGAACGGTGTTCTGACGTTCTCGCAGCTCTCGAACGAATGGATAACTGCACTTGAAAACAACTTGTCCGAAAGTTATTATTTGCGCGCAGTCGAAGTAAAAGAAAAATTTGAGGCATATTTGAAAGAGCAAAAACTCTATAATCGCCCCATTTCTGACATTAAGGTTCGCGACGTGCAAATGTTTCTAAATACATTTATGACGAAAAAACCAGAATTTACAGGTATGGTTCAACTCAAAGAGCCGTTGCCTAAAAAAGTAAGTTTTCGTGAATTGGACAGAGAAAATATCATTCCGCGCAGCACTTCTTACTACCTAAACCATCGCGAAGGACGAATTTCAAAAGCAGTCGCAACGAAAATTTGCGAATACTACAACTTGGAGTTTGATGATTATTTCGACGAAATCGTCAAAATCAAACAATATTCGCAAGAAACTATCAAGGGCTACAGACGAGTTCTAAGAACTATCTTTAACGAGGCTGTGCGCTTTGAATGGATAACGAAAAATCCCGTTTGCGGAACAAAAGTCAGTGCCGGTAACAGCAATACGTCTTTGAAACCTGTTACGGAAAAAGCGGTATTTTCAATCGCTGAAACAAAGGAATTTCTTAAGGCGGTAGATTCTCTCGGAGAAGAACACATTAACAACAAAATTATGATTAAGCTTATGCTTTTAACGGGTATAAGAAACGCAGAATTACACGGTTTGCGTTGGAGCGACATTGATTTTGAAAAGAAATTGATTCACATCAAACGCAACCGACTGTATTCAAAAAGGCTTGGCACTTACGAAAAGTGTCCGAAAACAAAGACTTCCGAGAGAGATATTCCGCTTTCAGACGGACTTATTGCCGATTTGAAAGTATATATGGATTGGTTTCGCTTGGCTGACGACGACTTTGACAACAAATTGGACAACTATTATCTTGCGGTAAATATTATGCGAGAACCGGAGTCCGTTCATCATATAGGCGCATGGCTTAAGAAATTCGAGGAAAGGAACGGTTTCAAAGCCGTAACTTGTCACGGACTTCGACATACTTATTGCAGTATGTTACTATCAAAAAACGTTCCCATTCAGACGGTTAGTAAGTATATGGGACATAGCGATTCGAGCATAACTCTACAGGTTTACAGCCACTTCATCCCAGACACGCAAGAAAAAGTTGTAAACGCAATCAATCTTATAGAAAGTGAGGAATAAAGATGTACATACCACGACTAAGAAGAATAAACGACGTTCTTGCAGAAATGAAAAAACGCGATCCTAAAACCGCATTAAAATGGCGTACCGTTCAGTATATGATAAAACAAGGTGCTATAACGTCAATTAAGTTTGGCGACGCTTGGCTTATCAATATTGACGAACTCTACAACTACTTCACAAAGGCAGGCAAAAATGAATAAGTTAGTAACAAGCGGATATATAGCAAAGCTATTCAAGCAAGCCGATAAGAACACAATTATTCGACGACCGAATTTGCGACGGTTTGCAGAACAAAGCGGCGTCGAATACTATGTTCACGATACTGCTTGGCTTATAAACTTCGATGATTTTATGAGTAAAATAAACCCGCAAGGCGAACAGGTTAAGTGTGAAATGCCACTTTTAAGGAATAAACATGACTCACTGATTCGTTTTAATCGGACACATAAATATGCTGTCGATAAGCATACAATCGACAGATGCACGGCATCGGATAACGTATCTAAGTTTCTGCACGGAAGGATATGGATTATAAACTACCGCGAACTGGAAAAAGAGATTGAACGCAGAATTGAAGAAGGCTCGGAAAAGAAACGCGAAAAATTATGAAACAGACATTATAATAGCCGAGGGTATTGAAACTCTCGTCTATTTTTATGTTGGGCATAAATAAAAGGAATCGCACCAACTGATACGATTCCCAACGGAAGTGGCGTCGGATCCCGGGCTCGAACCGGGGGCCTTGCGCTTAGGAGGCGCACGCTCATATCCAACTGAGCTAATCCGACAGATACATTATATTTTACTCAATTTGCCTAAAAAATCAATGGTTTGAAGTTCATCAAACAAAAGATATTTAATGTTCTGAAAGACAGTTTTAGCATTGAAAACTATGCCAAAACTATGCCAAAACACCACTCAACACAATATATTGACTTAAAATTGTTGTCAAAACACAATATATTGTGGTTTTTGTAGGCTAAATCCGCACCTTAGGAGGCGAACCCTCTATCCTACTGAGGTACACGGACATTTCTGTTGCTTTGCGCTCTTATAATATCAAATGTCGGATGAAAAATCAAACATCTATCGTGCTATTTTGTCAAATCTTGCAGATTTCTATGGCAGGTACGCCGTAGGCTTGCGAATGTAATCTCGTTTGGCATTTCATCTCACCACTGCCATAACACGCTACGCCTAATATTAGCACGCTTTGCACGCATTGTAAACACATCTACACAATAGCGGAAAACGAGGCGGCAAGGATTTTTCGATATATTTTTCAATCCGCTTGTCAAAATCGAAAATATGAGTTACAATACCTATGCTACAAAAACAAGTGGCAAAATTGAGCGATAAATCGGCAACAAAAAGCAAACTCAAATCTCTTATTTTGGCATTGTATAGTTTGGTGACAAAAGGGATTGCAGAATAAAACAAAATTTAATAAATTCAATCGGGGTATGGCGCAGTTTGGTTTGCGATAAGATAAGCGAATCGAACGAGTACATTTCAAGAATAAGGATATATCGACGAATTTGTTGCAGAAAACGCAAGACCTTACGGAAAGCGCTGCGCGCTCCCAAACATAAGTGTTTGGTGACAAAAGGGATTGCAGAATAAAACAAAGTTTAATAAATTCAATCGGGGTATGGCGCAGTTTGGTAGCGCGCTTGACTGGGGGTCAAGAGGCCATGGGTTCAAGTCCCGTTACTCCGACCACAAACTTCGCTGAGTGCATACATTGTGTGCACTCAGTTTTTTATATTCGTTCAACTCGCGCTTGCGCAAACGTTGAAACGGATATAAAAACAAGCACGCCTTGCGTGCCGAAGTTTGTGCAGAGGTATGAGCGACAGCGAAATACCACAAAACATAGCGCACGCCTTGCGTGCCGAAGTTTTTGCAATGG
>CAVKTQ010000053.1:0-11765 GCA_963659105.1 Firmicutes bacterium CAG:238
TTCGACGACAAGGGCGGCAGAAGTATGACTTTGCGCCCCGAAGGCACGGCAGGCGTTGCGCGTTGCTTCATAGAAAACGGCTTGCATCAAGGCGTTATGCCTATGAAAGCGTACTACATCGCAAGCATATTCCGCTACGAGAAACCGCAAAACGGCAGACTTAGAGAACACCATCAATTCGGCGTGGAATGCTACGGTTCGGACAGCCCGAGCGCAGACGCGGAAGTCATTACGCTCGCCTCGACCTTCTTGAGAAAAGTGGGACTTAAGAGCCTCGAACTCAACATAAACAGCATAGGTTGTCCGAAGTGCAGAGCGGAATACAACAAGGCGTTGAAAGAGTACATCGGCGCAAACTTGCACCTTATGTGCGGTCAATGCCAGGCGAGATTCGAAAAGAATCCGCTTCGCATCCTCGATTGCAAGGAAGAAAAGTGCAAGCAAATCACCAAAAACGCGCCCAAAATCACCGATTATCTTTGCGACGATTGCAGAGCGCACTTTGAAGAAGTGCAACGCATACTCACGTCGCTGGGCATAGAGTTTAAGGTCAATCCCGGCATTGTGCGCGGCTTGGACTACTACACGCGCACGGTGTTCGAGTTTGTGTCCACGGACATAGGCGCGCAAGGTACGGTTTGCGGCGGCGGAAGATACAACAATCTCGTTGAGGAAGTGGGCGGAAAGCCTACGCCTGCGGTGGGATTCGGTTTGGGACTTGAAAGACTGCTTTTGGTGCTTGAAAACACAAACAACCTTTCCGCAGAGCAAGAGCGTATGGACGTATATATCGCGCCTATGGGCGACAAAGCGCAGGAGATTGCGAGAAAACTCGTTTTCGATATGCGCAACGCAGGCATAAAAGCCGAAACCGACATTATGCAAAGAGGTCTTAAAGCGCAAATGAAATACGCCGACCGCACGGGAGCGAAGTATGTTTGCGTACTCGGCGACGACGAGATAGAAAAGGGCGTTGTGAACGTAAAGAGAATGAGCGATTCCGTCACGGAAGAATGCCGTATAGACGACCTTTGCAGATTTTTTGAAAGATGACCGAAAGAGGAATAGTGGCAAAAATAAAGGGCAACAAAGCCACCGTGCGTTTCGACAGACGTAGCGCGTGCGACAAATGCCATATGTGTGCAACCACCAAAGACGGTATGAAAGTCGAGGTTGTTGTCGAAAATACGCTCGGTGCAAACGTCGGCGATTTTGTTGAAGTGGAAATGGGCGAAAAATACGTTCTCACGGCGGCGGCAATCGTGTATGTCATTCCGCTCGTGCTTATCGGCGCAGGCATAGGCATAGGCACGCTCATCAACGAGTTGGCGCAAGCGCTGTTGGCACTTGCAGGACTTGTCGCAGGGCTTGTCATTGCAATCCTTCTCGACAGGCTTGTCATACGCAAAAAGAAAGGTTTTGTGCCGACGATGAAAGCGATTGTTAATGAATAATTAATAATTAATAATGAATAATTTTGGGTGGGCTCTGCCCACACCCGAATAAAAAATTTAAGGAAAAAACAGGCTTATGAACGACTATATCGTATTGAACGAGCAAAATTTTGACGAAGCGACGTCCAAAGGCGTTGCGCTTGTGGATTTTTGGGCAACTTGGTGCGGTCCTTGCAGAATGATGGCTCCGAACGTCGAGGACATCGCAACCGAGTACAAGGGCAAAGTCGCAGTCGGCAAAGTGGACGTTGACGAGTGCCCGAATCTCGCAAACCGTTTCGGCATTATGTCGATTCCCACTCTCATCGTCTTTAAGGACGGCGAGAAAAAGGAAGTGCTTGTGGGATATCGCCTCAAAATGCAAATCGCCGAAGTGCTTGACAAGTACCTTTGACAAAATCAAACCGCAATAAGCGCAACATTACTGCAAAATCACGCCATATAACGCGATTATAAGGTGAAAATAATTATAGGAAAAACCAAAGATGATTGATTTGAAAAGCATAAAACAAGTTGACCCCGAACTTTACGAGTCAATGCTCAAAGAACTTGAACGTCAACAGCATAATCTCGAACTTATCGCAAGCGAAAACATCGTGTCCGAAGCGGTGCTTGCCGCCGCAGGAACTTTTTATACGAACAAGTATGCCGAAGGCTATCCCGGCAAGAGATACTATGGCGGTTGCGAATACGTCGATGTCGCCGAGAATCTCGCAATCGAGCGTGCAAAGCAACTTTTCGGCGTGAAATACGCAAACGTTCAACCTCATTGCGGCTCAAACGCCAACTTTGCGGCGTATTATGCGTTGCTAAACAGCGGCGACACCATTCTCGGAATGACCCTCGCGGACGGCGGACACCTCACGCACGGCGCAAAAGTGAATATGAGCGGCAAACTTTTCAACTGCGTCGGCTACGGAATCGACCCGAAAACCGAACTTATCGACTACGACAAAGTGCGTGAAATCGCCCTCGAATGCAAGCCTAAACTTATCGTTGCGGGCGCAAGCGCGTATCCGAGATTTATCGACTACAAGAAATTCAGAGAAATCGCGGACGAAGTCGGCGCATACCTTATGGCGGACATCGCTCACGTTGCAGGTATGGTTGCCGTCGGATTGCATCCGAGCCCTGTCGGCTACGCTCACGTCATCACTTCGACCACGCACAAGACGTTGAGAGGTCCGAGGGGCGGTCTCATCCTTTGCGACGACGAGGAAATTGCCAAAAAGATAAACAAAGCGGTTTTCCCAGGCAGTCAAGGCGGTCCGCTTATGCACATAATCGCCGCAAAAGCAGTCGCTTTCAAAGAGGCTCTTTCGCCCGAATTTAAGACTTATCAGGAACAAATCCTCAAAAACGCAAAGGCTATGGCGGACGGGCTTACAAAGAGAGGCCTTCGCCTTGTCAGCGGCGGCACGGACAATCATATGATGCTCGTAAATCTCGTCGGCAGCGGCGTAAACGGCAAGCAACTCGAAACGTGGCTCGATGAAGCGCACATCACCGTCAACAAAAATTCCGTGCCCAACGAGCCTCTACCGCCGTCGCTTACGAGCGGCATAAGAGTGGGTACGCCGGCAGTCACCACAAGAGGAATGAAAGAGGACGATATGATAAAAATCGCCGATATGATTGCCGACATCGTCGAGGGCGGCGAGAGCGCGATAGAGTCGGTTAAGGCGAGAGCAATCGCTCTTTGCGACGAGCATCCTATCTACAAGGACGCCGTGACGCTTTGATGAGCGAATAAAGCGACGATATCACTTCGTAACCTGCAAACGCAACGGGATAAAACGGATCTCGTTGCGTTTTTTCTTTTTCCGTATTAGATATATTTGCCGAATTACTCTTTTTATTTGCCGAATCGCTATTTATCGTATCTACCCTTTGACTTGTATGTACGCTTGCTCCGTCGGCTATATTTCCGCTCGCCTCGCATTTATCGTCGGTTTTTTCGTCGGTTTTTTCGTCGGTTTTCTCGCTCGTTTTTGGTTTTTGCATAAGGGACATGACAAGCGGAAGCATACTCGCAATGTCCGCTTTTCCGCTTTGCATATTGCAAAGAAGGGATAGCATAGGGTTTTGCCCCGCAAGATTTTTCAAAAAATCGGTTTTAACGTCGCGATTTTCCTCGGGCGGCGAAAAATCAAGCCGTATTTGTTCTCCGATGCCGTTTTGAAGCGCAAACGCAGGCTTTTCGATACGGTCGTCGTATTTGCGAGGGCTGTTTTGAGCGTTTGGCGGCTCGTATTGCGTTTTTTGTCCGTCGTTTTTTTGCGAAAGCATTTGCATAAGCATAGACATTGCGTTCATATCCAAATTCATAGTTCACCTGTCACAACCATTTTATGCGCACATATATTGAATGTGCGGAGGAATTTATGAATTTTTACGACTTCAACGGTATGAACTCACAAAACGATCACGCGCACGAGCGAGCGCAATACGCCGCTCAAAACCGCAACGGCGAGCAGTGCGGCGAATCATTCGAGCAGAAATTCGCCTCGTATGCGCAAAAGAGCGAGGAAGAACTCACCGCTCAACTTCTCGACGTCGCAAGACGTATGAAAGAGCAGGGCAGTTTTGACCCGAACGCGCTCGAAAACCTCTACAACACCGCATATCCTATGCTCGGCGAGATGCAAAGACAGCGTATGCGAAGTATAATCGATATGCTCAAAGGTTGAGGCGTTATGGACAAAATCGACGCGCGAATCATCGAGCAACTCAAATCCTCGCAAAAGACAAGCGACAAACTTGTGAAAACCCTTTCAAAGGACAGCGGCAAGACGTACGCACTCGTCAGAGTGCGCAATCCGTTGCAACTCGGCTTGCTCGAAAGAAACTTCGAGGTTGCGGCGTGCTATCCTTTTATCCGCTCGATAGGCATAAAGTGCGGACTTGACGACGCAATAAAACTCGAAAGAATGAACGAGGTGGAATATGTTTGCGCTCAAAGCAAAGTCTTTACTCTTTCGGACGGCTTGTCGTCGAGCGGCGGCGAGGGACAAGAGGAATCGCAAGCCGAGATATCGAGAAAATATAATGCTGTCGAAGCGAATTTTAGGCTATCTAACCGCACATTTTATCCCATCCCGACTTTTGACGAGGGATTGAACGGCAAGGACGTTACGCTTTGCGTTATGGATACGGGCGTATCGCCGCACCTTGATTTGTCCGTGCCGAAAAACCGAATAATAGGCTCTGTCGATTTTATAAACGACCAAAAATATCCGTACGACGACAACGGACACGGCACGTTTGTCGCGGGAGTTGCGGTTGGCAACGGAACGCTGTCTGCAAAGAGCGTGCGAGGGGTTGCGCCTATGGCAAACGTTCTGTCCGTCAAGGTGATAGAAAAGAAAGGCGAGAGCGGTACGTTCAAAATTCTCGACGGTATGCAATGGCTTTTCGACAATTTCAGACAATACGGCGTGAGGGTCGTGTGCATGAGTTTCGGCGCAGAGCCTCTCGACTATGCCGACCCGTTGAAAATCGGCGCGGAAATGCTTGCAAGAAGCGGTCTTATCGTTGTTGCGGCGGCAGGAAACAGCGGCGAAAATTCTTTGAAATCGCCTGCGATAAGCAATGAAGTGATAGCCGTCGGCGCAGTGGACGAAAACAACAATATAGCAAGTTTTTCCTCGCGTGGACGATATAAGGGAATCAAACGTCCCGACGTGTATGCAAAGGGTACGAACATCAAAGGGATCCAGGCAGGCGGCGTATATTCGAGTATGAGCGGAACGTCCGTTGCCGCGCCGTACGTTGCGGGATCGTGCTGTCTGCTTTGCCAAAAGTACAGCAAAATCACGCCGTTTCAAGCAAAAAACGCAATTCTAAACGCCTCAATCGACGTGATGGGAACAAAGATTTTCACTTTGTGACATCTTTGAAAATGCGCTCTACGCAAGAAAGGAAGTAGTGTATTTCACTCTCTTGCGTGTCGCAACCCACGCTTGCGCGCACCGCTCCTTGATTTGTAGTTCCCATATCGAGATGCGCAAGGGGCGCGCAATGCAATCCGCCTCTTACGCAAATCCCGACTTCGTTGAGTTTGTCCGCAACATAGCCGCTGTCCGCATTTTTGATATTGAAGCAGACAACTCCCGTGACTGCGTCGCGAGTGTAGAGCGTCGCCCCGATGTGTTCAAGCGAATATATTATGTTTTTCGTGATTCTACCGATGTGTTTTTGAATTTTTGCGAGGTTGTCGAAAGTCCATTTCGCGCCCTGATGAAGAGCGCATATGCCGCCTGAAAACTGCGTTCCTGCCTCAAACGATTCGGGCATTGCGACTTTTGGAAGAGGGTCGTTTGAAAACGTACCCGTACCGCCGTACAAAAGCGGTTTCAATTTTACGTCGTTTTTGACAACCAAAAATCCCGTGCCTTGTATGCCGTGCAATCCCTTATGACCGGGGCAGGCGAGCATGCTTATTCCGCTGTTTTTGAGGTTTAGCGGAATCAAAGGCACGCTTTGCGCTCCGTCCACAATCAATTTGACGCCGTTTTTTCTGCAAATACCGGCTATTTCGTCGATATCGCAAACCGCACCCGTAACGTTGCATGCGCCGCCGAAAACCATAATGTCTGCGTATTTTGCGCAATTTTCCACGTCTTGAAGCGGTATATGACCGCTTTTGTCCGTCTTTATTATGTCGAGCGAAATTTTTCCCTCGCTTTTGAGTTTGAATAGGGGGCGCAGTACCGAGTTATGCTCGCTCGTGCTTGTCACGACCTTTTCGCCGCCGTTTATCAGTCCGAATATGGCGAGATTTAGGGCTTCCGTGCAGTTTTTCGTGAACGCGAGGGAATATTCCTCGCTCGCGCCGAGCATTGAAAGCAGATAATCCCGACATTTTTGTATGCGTATGCTTTTGTCCACCGCTTCGTCGTGACTGCCTCTGCCGCCGTTTGCCGAGTGCGACACGTCGAAAAGCAATGCGTCGAGGGCGCATTTCGGCTTGAATCTTGAAGTTGCGGCGTTGTCGAGATATATCATTTTTTGTCCTTATCTATGCAATTTATGCGAATTTGCACGAAAAATGTGTTCGCACAATATATTAAAATCGAGAGCGGTTACATATATTTTCGGAGGGGATTATGAGAGAATTTTTCGTAGCGTTCCGCTCGCGCGCCGAAGCCGTGCGGTTTTATGAGGATTTGTCGTCATATGCCATATCCTGCAAACTTATCAACACGCCTTCGTCTGCAAAAGTGGGGTGCGGATTGTCGGTGAAGTTGTTTGCAAAGGATATGCAGCAGGCAAAAATCGTACTGCAACGAGGCAGATACTCGTCCGCAATAGGCTTTTTTTATTTCGGCGCGAACGGCAGCGCGATAAGACTTTGAAGTGTGGACCGCTCTGAAATGCCCGATTGCGCATATGCGCTTTCGGGCATATTAGAATGCTTGTTTTTGAACATAAGGCGACTTTTTCGGGGATGTCGTAGTTGGCTGGCAATTGTTGTCCGGCGTATGGCGCAACCGTTTTTGTGCTTATTCGAGGATTTTGTTTGGGCGTATAAACAATTTCGACTTGGCGAGTATTCTCGCACATGGACTTATATTGTGACAAAACTATATTTTCGCACACGCGCAAACCCTTGCAAAATGCCCTCGTTTGTGCGATAATCTTATTTATGACGGAAGATAACAAGAAAATATACGACTTGCTCGACCAAATGCACTACGACGCCGACTGCGAATTGAAGTTCGACTCGCCGTTTGAGTTGCTCGTTGCGGTGGTGCTGTCCGCTCAATGCACGGACAAGCGTGTAAATCAGGTCACGAGCGAACTTTTTAAGGTCGCCTCCACGCCGCAGGAATTTGCGGATATGGACATATGCGAACTCGAAAAATATATATTTTCTTGCGGATTTTACCATAATAAGGCAAAGGCGATAAAGAGCCTCAGCCAAAGCATTCTCGATATGGGCGGTATGCCGACGTCGCGCGACGAGTTGATGAAACTTAAAGGCGTTGGACGAAAGACGGCAAACGTTGTTGCGGCGGTCGCCTACGGCGAAAACGCGATAGCGGTGGACACTCACGTTTTTCGAGTGGCAAATCGCATAGGGCTTGTCCACGCAAAAACGCCAGAGCAGACCGAAGCGCAACTTATGTACGCTTTCGACGAGAATTTTTGGTCGCACCTTCATCATCTTCTGATATTTCACGGCAGATACACTTGTCACTCTCAACGTCCCGAATGTGACAAATGCCTCGTGAGAGGTTACTGCGAATACTATCAAAAACTTACGTCGGGCATACCGGCGCAAAAGGCGAGCAAATAAAAGAGATATGAAAAAATACGAGATTGTTTCAAAAAAACGACTTGCGTCCAACGTGAACGAATACGTCGTTTACGCGCCGCTCGTTGCAAAGCACTGTCTTGCGGGGCAGTTTATAATTTTGCGCACCGACGAGGACGGCGAGCGCGTTCCGTTCACCGTATGCGACTATTCGCGCAAGGACGGCACGGTTTCGATTATGGTGCAAGAAGTCGGCTACACGACGGCAAAACTCGCTATGATGAACGAGGGCGATTGTCTTTGCGATTTCGTAGGACCTTTGGGCAACGCAACCGATTTGTCGGCGTATGAAAATATCTGCCTTATAGGCGGGGGAATAGGCTCTGCCGTTATTTATCCGCAAGCGAAGCAACTCTTTTCGAGCGGCAAAGCGGCGGACGTAATACTCGGCGCGCGCAACAAGGATTTGCTTATGTACGTGGACGAGTTTAAGGCAAATTCAAAAGATTTGTATTTGGTTACCGACGACGGCTCGACCGGCGTAAAAGGATTTGTCACAGATATGCTTAAATCCCTCGTCGATGGCGGAAAAAAATACGATTGCGTATTCGCGGTCGGTCCGCTTCCTATGATGAAAGCGGTTTGCAATCTCGCAAAATCCCTCGATATTGCCGCAATCGTGAGCATGAACTCTTTGATGGTCGACGGCACGGGTATGTGCGCTTGTTGCAGGCTCACCGTCGGCGGCGAAATCAAGTACGCGTGCATTGACGGACCCGAATTCGACGGGCATCTCGTGGACTTCGACGAGGCTATTTCAAGAAGCAAAATGTATCGCGAAGAAGAACATTACTGCAATTTGAGAGGTGGGGTATGAGCGAAGCAAGACACCGTATGCCGACTCAATCCGCAGAGGAAAGAAAGCACAATTTCGACGAGGTTGCGCTCGGATATACCGCGCAACTTGCCGCCGACGAGGCGCAAAGATGTCTTAATTGCAAAAACGCGCCGTGTATGAGCGGTTGCCCCGTAGGCGTTCGCATACCCGACTTTATCGCTCATGTCAAAAACGGCGATATGGAAGGGGCGTATCGCACGATAAAGCAAGACAACAATCTTCCCGCAATCTGCGGCAGGGTATGTCCTCAGGAGAATCAATGCGAAAAGCATTGCGTACGCAAGGATAAACTCGGCGGAAGCGTTGCAATCGGCAATCTCGAAAGATACGTCGCCGATTACGCCGCAAGAAACGGGTTTTCAGAGCATACCGTTTCCAAAAAAATCGGCAAACGCGTGGCAATCGTGGGTTCGGGTCCGTCCTCGCTTTCGTGTGCGGCAGACCTTGCTCGCGCAGGCGTAGACGTCACGATATTCGAGGCTCTGCACGAGGCAGGCGGCGTGCTTGTGTACGGTATTCCCGAGTTTAGACTTCCAAAATCGCTCGTTAAAGAGGAGATTGAAAAAGTTTGCTCGCTCGGCGTGAAAATCGAAAAGAACGTCGTTGTCGGCAAAACCGTGTTCATAGACGAATTGCTGTCGGGATACGACGCGGTGTTTATAGGTTCGGGCGCAGGCGTGCCTATGCTCTTGAAGGTCAAGGGCGAAAACCTCAACGGCGTGTATTCCGCAAACGAATATTTGACGAGAATCAACCTTATGAAAGCCTACAAGCAAGGCTCGATAACCCCCGTAAAGCGCGGCAAAAACGTTGTCGTCGTCGGCGCGGGTAACGTCGCTATGGACAGCGCAAGAACGGCGTTGCGTATGGGAGCGAACGTCAAACTCGTCTACCGCAGAGGCAGAGAGGAAATGCCTGCCCGAAAGGAAGAAATAAACCACGCCGAAGAAGAAGGCGTTGAGTTTATGCTCTTGTCCAATCCCGTCGAGATTCTCGGCGACGAGCAAGGCAACGTGCGCGCGATAAAGTGCGTCAAAATGCAACTCGGCGAGCCGGACGCAAGCGGTAGAAGAAGCCCCGTACCCATCGATGGAAGCGAGTTTATAGCGGAATGCGACGAAGTTATAGTCGCGCTCGGCACAAGCCCGAATCCCATAATCAAACGCAGTTTTCCGTCTTTGGAAACGACGAAGAAAGGCACGATAGTTGCGGACGAAAACGGACTTACAAGCGTGCCTCGTCTGTACGTCGGTGGCGACGCTATGACGGGCGCGGCAACCGTAATCCTCGCAATGGGCGCAGGCAAGCGCAGCGCAAAGGCGATACTCGAATCCTTCAAAAACTGAAAATCGGTTATCTAACCGAACAAAATAACAAAATATCAAACAAGCGAAGCGTTGAACAACGAAACGCACAAAAGAGGTCGATATGTTTCTCGATTATGTGAAAATTTTTATAAAAGCAGGCAACGGCGGCAACGGAAAAGTGTCCTTTCACCGTGAAAAGTTCGTCCCCAACGGCGGACCGGACGGCGGCGACGGCGGCAACGGCGGCGACGTGGTGTTTGTTGCGGACAAAGAGATAAATACGCTCATAGACTTCAAATTTCAAAAGTTTTACCGCGCGCAGAACGGTGGCGACGGCGAGGCGAAGAATTGCACGGGCAAATCCGCGCCAAATCTCGTCATAAAAGTGCCAGTCGGCACCGTGATTCGCGACACGGAAAGCGGAAAGGTCATCGCCGACCTCTTTGACGACGGCGAGACTTTCGTCGCTCTCAAAGGCGGCAGAGGCGGCAAGGGCAACAGCCGTTTTGCGCACGCAAGACGTCAAGCGCCGTCTTTCTCGCAACTCGGCGAAACCACCGAAGAACATCAGGTTACGCTCGAACTCAAAACCATTGCGGACGTAGGGCTTGTCGGCTTCCCGAATGTAGGTAAGTCCACGCTTTTGTCCGTGCTTACGAGCGCGAAACCCAAAATCGCAAACTATCACTTCACAACAATCAATCCGAATCTCGGCGTGGTGCAGATGTACGACGACAGTTTTGTCATTGCGGATATTCCCGGTCTTATAGAGGGCGCAAGCGAGGGCGCAGGTCTCGGACATTATTTTCTTCGCCACATCGAAAGAGTGCGCCTCATCGTGCATATCGTAGACATCAGCGGCAGCGAGGGCAGAGACCCCATCGACGATTACAACAAAATCAATGCAGAACTTGCAACTTACAGCGAAAAACTCGCGTCCATTCCGCAACTCGTCGTCGCAGGCAAAGCGGACTTGCTCACCGACCGCTCGGAAATCGAAAAGTTTGAAAAGGCAATCGGCAAAAAAGTTTTCGTCGTATCTTCCGTTACGCACGAAGGACTTGACGAACTTCTTTCAGCAATGAAACAACAAGTCGATCAACTTCCTCCGCCTCAGCGTATTCCGCCCGACGAAACCTTTGAACTCGAACCTAAATCCGATCAGAAATTCACCGTATCGCGCCTTCCCGACGGCTCGTTCTTCGTCGACGGCGGACTCGTCGATTTTCTCATTCAAAACGTCACCATATCATCCCAAGATTCCTTTGCCTTCTTCCAAAAGGTTCTCAAAGACCGCGGCGTAATTGCCGAATTGAAAAAGAAGGGTATGAAAGAGGGGGATATAGTTGTTATCGGCGACCTTGAATTTGAATGGGTTGATTAAACGCAACCACAGAGCGAATAACTTCGGCAGAGCCGCGCTTCGACAACTCATTTACGCACTGTAAATTAGGGTTGCCGAAAGTGCGGCTCTTTCTTGTTCTTCATCTCTGTGGTTGTGTTTAAGACGCATTCAAACAGCGACTAACTTCGTCAGCGCAAAAATCATCGCAGAGGCAACGGCAACACGCAAGTTTGCGTATCGCCGAGAGCCTCGCTCGATTTATTGCGCTACTAACCGCGCAGAGAATCTTTGCTATCAAAATAAGACGGACAAATAATCAAGCCGCAGTTTCGCAAGATTATCTGCTTGGTGGGCGCGTGCTTTGCACGCAAGCGGTTAAGCGAAAATTTATTTGTAGCCTACTCATAAGCGGAATGTGCGACTTCGCAGACGGAGCACGAGCCGCAAGGCGGCGAGCCTATGAGCGCCGAACTTTCGTCACGCACAAGCCCATTTGCTCCAA
>CAVKTQ010000054.1:0-6526 GCA_963659105.1 Firmicutes bacterium CAG:238
TGATCGATGTGCGCGATTATGGAAAAATTGCGAATATGTTTTTTGCTCAACTTACCCTCTTTTCCTCAAACTTTCGCATTCATGCAAAAATTCGGAATAAATTTTGTAAACTATTGACTTTATTATAATTGAATAATAAAATTTTATCAACAAAATAAAAAACAAAACGAGGGTTAAGTATGAATTTTCAATGGCTTTTCGACAGACCCGTTGCGCATAGAGGTTTGCACGACGATCAGTATCCCGAAAACAGTATGCCCGCTTACGAGCAAGCGATTGCGCACAACTTCAACATCGAAATCGACGTTCACGTCACAAAGGACGGCGAAGTGGTCGTTTTCCACGACGACAACCTCAAAAGGGTTTGCGGCGTTGACAAACTCGTCAAGGACTGCACCGTGTCCGAACTCAAATCCTACCCCCTCGCGAATTCAGAGTATACCATTCCCACTTTCAAAGAGTTTCTCGCTCTCATTGACGGAAAAGTCGGCATACTATGCGAAATCAAGGGCATCAATCCATTCGATCACCGCATCGTGAGAGAAACGATAAAGGTTTTGAACGAAGTGGGCTACAAGGGCAACATCGCACTTCAATCCTTCGATTTCGGCGCGGTTTTGTACGCAAAACACCATTCCGACTACCCCGTCGGCGAACTCTGCACTTGGTGTTCCCTCGACAGAAAACAAGACAGGTGGTGGGCGACCGACTTTATGGGCAAACTTTGGATAAACAAAATCACTCGCCCCGACTTCATCGCATACGACGTTCGCGCCGTGAACAGAAAACTGACAGAAAACAAGTGGATAGTCAAGTGGAGCAAAAAAGTGCCTGTCATTATGTGGACGATAAATTCGCAAGAGACTCTCGAAGACGCTACAAAATACGCAAACAACGTCATCTTCGAGCATATGGACGCTGCGCAAATGAACGACTTGGCAGGAAAGTTTTTGCCCTTCCGTTGCCTTGAAAAGAATCTGCCCTCGAACAAATAACACACGACAAAAACGCAACTAAAAATCAGACAAACAACAATTTGTTTATTGACAAAACCATTTGCGGTTGGTTAATTAATAAATAAGTTAATTATTCAACAAGTTAAAATCACGATTAAGCAATCAAAAACGGCACTCCCTCGAGTGCCGTTTTCGTATAAGTTTTGCCGATTCTTATTCGACGTCTTCCTTTTTGAGTTTTGCGCCCACCCTCTTTACAAACGCTTTCAACGTGTTGCCGACGGTTTCGGGCATAGCCTTGATGTCGACAATCTTTGAATTGTTCGTAATCGAATAACTGACGTATGCGTAGTAACCGATGAGGATAACCGTGAATACGCAGAAGGTGATGTAGAACGCGCCCGTCGTTTCGAAGTTGGTGATTGCGCTTGACAACACGCCGCTCTTGACAAATCCGCTTTGGTTCATAAGTTGAGCGTAGTTGAGGAAGCCGAGGAAGGACATTCCGCTTGTGACGAAGTACATTCTCTTGTCTCCGCTGACCATCGTGAAGATGAACGCAAGCGCGATTGCGAGGAACAAATAGGTGTACGTCACTTTGATTGTGAACACTGCGATAACCGCGAACGTGAAGGACGCAAGAAGCAAGAGTTCTTGTTTGTTGCGGTTCTTGAAGTAAAGCGAAATGACGTACGCTTCGAGCACCAAGAGGAAGATAAGGTTGAGGATATTGACGCTTTGTTGCGAGGACTTGCCGTTCATGCCCACCATACCGTAGAGGTTGAACGCGTTCTTTACGAAGTAGTTGACGTTGGTCATTTGACCCATCATCATCTTGAATCCGTAGAAAGCGTCGCCTGCGGCGATTTGGTGAATCGCGCAAGGAATGGTAAGCGCATACGCAAGCACGAAGCAAGCGGGCAAACCGAACACGATTTTCGCTCTGTTCGAAGTGAACTTCTTCTTGTCGTCGTTATCCTTGATGTACATATACACGAAGTATGCAACCACAATCGGCGCAATCGCCATCGCTCTCAAATCGAGGACTGCGGCGAGAGTCATAACGAAGTAGGTCGAGATATACTTCTTGTTGATCATAAGAATGAGTGCGCCCACGACAAGAGCAATCAAGAGGCTCTCGAAGGTTGCGCTGTGTCCGCTCGCCATAAGCGCAAACGGCAACATTGCGTAAACGCATGCGTACACGGTTGCGAGTTTGTTTCCGACCTGCTTTTTGCCGTAGAAATAAATCATTGCAACGACCGCCAAATCCGCAAGCACGTTTATGAGGCGAAGCAAGATTGAAAGCGAAGCGTCGTCCATACCTTGTCCGATGAATCCGAGTATGGACAAGATATAAATCACGCCGGGCGAGTACGTCACGGTTGTGTTTGCGGCAGCCATCTTCTCTGCGAAGTTGAAAACGCCGTTGTTTACGCCGAGATACTTTCTTGCGACGTTGAGCACATTCGTCATCTCGCTGCCCATGCCGTACATGGTGAGCAAAATCACAAGTCTGAGCGCGGCGGCTACAAGCAGAATCATCGACACGATAAAAGCGTCGTGTTGATACCACTTCTTTGTCAGCACGTCGGACTTTTTGTCGTAAACCGCGGTTTTGCCGAAATCGACAAATGCGTCCTTTCTTGCGTACAAGCGTCTGATAAGGACGTATGCGCAGCAAAGAAGCGCAACCGAGAACAAACTCATAAGCACCGTGAAGCAAATGCCGTTGACGTCGGTGTTGGTGTAGACCGTGGTCGCTTTCTTGAAGTTTGTAAGTTCGAAACCTTCCGGCACTTCACTGACCCTCGACACCGTCACGTTGTCGAAGTACACAGTGCCTTTGCAATTGTTCTCGCTCGAACCGAGGCAGAGCGCAATCGTGAGATAGTCGGTGTTTTTGGGTTTGACGTAGAACGTGCTTGTCACAAATCCTTTGTCGGTTTTTTGCGAGCGCTTGACAAACTTGTATTCGACGTTTTCAAGGAAAGCGACGTATGCGCCTTGATTGTTGGAAAGGTCGGAATCGATTCGCATATCGACGGTCACTTTGTAGATTTTGTTGACCTCGACCTTGACGGATTGTTTGAGATAACTGTACCCTGCTGACTTGTTTTCGAGTTTTAGAACGTTGTCGTCGCTTTCGGCGTCCGAACGTTGAACTCTTGCAAAAGTCACGCTCGAAGACGACGTAGACCACCCCTCGAACTTGTTTTCGGACGTAAAGTTCGAAAAGTCGCCGTTTGTGACGAGGTTTACGCCCTCTTGGGACTCAGCGTTGTTGCAAGCCGTAAATGCGAAAAGTGCCAGTACGAATACCAGCACCAACGCACTTATGAAAATTGTTTTTCTTTTCATTGTGTTCCTCTGAAAAATCGAGCGAGCGATTAGACTTCTTTAAGTTTTGCCGCTTTGCCGGTTCTTTCTTTCAAGTAATAGAGTGAATGCTGTCGATCTTGGGCGAATGAAGCGGGAACGTTCTTTCAACGCCGACGCCGCATGCGATACGACGAACAACGATTGTTTCGCGGATGCCGCCGTTCTTTCTTGCAATGACGGTTCCCTCATAAGTTTGGATACGCTCTCTCGTACCTTCAACGACTTTGACGTTCACTTTGACGGTGTCGCCGATTGCGATCTCGGGCAAGTTTTGCTTCATACCCTCTTTTTCGATTGTGTCGATAATGTTCATTTTTGACCTCCTGTATTTGCGCGATGTTCACGACAAGCGTCTCTTGTTCGGCGGAACACCCGAGTCACGCGTGTTATATTATCATAAATAAATTTATTAAACAAGCAAAAATTCAATATATTTTGAATTTAATCGAATTTTTGGATTTTTGCCTCGTTTTTACCGCATTTTCGCATTATTTCGCATCTCTTTCGTTGTTGCGATTCCATATTACGGCTTCTTTCGAGGATATTTTGCGTCGTTTGCGCAAAAAGCGTTTTCTATATGGCGGATTCCCTCGTCGTCGATTGCGACGATGTCAAACCTGACGTTCGTTGCGCTTATGTGTTTTTGCGACAAATACGACTTTGCCGCAGTGACGTATCTGCCTGCCTTGTACGCCGTCACGGCTTCTTCCGCAGTGCCGAACTCGCTTCCGTATCTCGTCTTGACTTCAACGAAAACAATCGTCCTTTCGCCCTTTTTAAGAGGCTGAATTTTCAAGAGTTTACGCACCTTTTCGACAAACTTGTTTTTGGCGTTTCGTTCAATTAGATTGCCGTTTTCGTCGGTGTAGCACTCACAAATCAAATCCACCTCGCAATCGCAGTATTTTGCATTGCGCTCAATGATTTTGTATCCCTCTTTTTCAAGGTAATCGGCGGCTATTTTCTCGCCTATGTCGCCTGCAAATCTCGTGTTCATTTCACAAAGTTTCCTATAAAGGATTTCCTATGGATGGGCGTTGCGCCGTATTCCTTCAACGCTGCGATGTGCTTTGCCGTGCCGTAGCCCATATTATGCTCGAAGTCGTAGCAGGGATAGACCTTTGCCATTTCGTCCATATATCTGTCTCTCGTCACCTTTGCAACGATGGAAGCGGCGGCTATCGAATAGGATAATGCGTCGCCGTGAATGATTCCAAACGTCTTGTACGGAATGTCGAGTTGAAGCGCGTCAACGATAACCACGTCGGGTTTTACCGAAAGCGACATAATCGCGTCGCGCATACACGCTTTGGTTGCGTTCAAAATGTTCATTTCGTCTATTTTTTCGGGCGGATAGGAAACCGTACTCACCGCAACCGCTTTTGAAAGTATGACGTCAAACAGTTTTTCGCGCTTGCCCTTGCTCACTTTTTTGCTGTCGTTCACACCGACGATAAGATCGTCCAAATCCATAATAACGGCGGTGCAAGTCACGGGACCTGCAAGCGGTCCTCTGCCCACTTCGTCGATACCGCAGATATAGCGGTAGCCTTTTTCACGCAGTTGGTTTTCGTACGTCATCAAATCTTTCGGGTCAACCATAATTTATCCTTCGTATTTTAGTCGCATTGCAAATTTTGAATAAGTGCAACGCGTTTTCGATATTCTAATTGGTCAAATTTAATTAACCTTTTGCAAATCGAATTAGAATATCGTTTATATTTCGTATTAATTTTTGCTTTGTTTATTTGTCGGAAAGCACGAGTTTTCTCGGCTTTTCGAGCATAATTTTGCCGAGTTTGCCTTTTCTGAACTCGTCGATGATCATCTTTGCCGTGCGCTCGTAATCGGGTAGATTGCCTTTGAGTTTGAAGCCGCGCGACATAGCGATTTGCTCGAAAATATCAATCGTTTCCTCGCTCAAAACGTCGAGATTGTAGCGAATTTTGAGAGAATCGGGATAAAGAGTTTTCATTTCGTCGATAAAGTCGAACGCAAGTTCGCTTACGTCGAGAATATCCTCTCTGATAGACCCAATATACGCGAGGTGGTGCGCAACTTTTTGGTCGTCAAACTTTCCCCAAAGTGTTCCCGGTGTGTCCAAAAAGTCCACGTTGTCGATCGAAAGCCATTGCTTGCCTCGCGTCACCCCGGGTCTGTCACCCGTCACCGCCTTCGCTTTTTTCACCATAGCGTTTATAATCGTAGATTTTCCGCTGTTGGGAACGCCGACAACCATTGCTCTGACGGATATATTTGCGCCTTTTTGCGCATATTTTTCGATTTTGTCGGCAACGACGCGTTTGAGTCCCGCAACGATTTGCGAGCAATCCCCCGACGTGCCTATCGCCTTGACGTACGGTTTGCCCTGTTTTTCAAATTCCTTGCACCACAAATCGAGGTCGCTCTTTTCAACGAGGTCGCACTTGTTGAAGACGTAAAGCACCTTTTTGCCCTGCAAAAGTTTGTTGAAAAGCGGATTGTCGCAAGAATAAACCGCTCTTGCGTCGATGACGTAAATGAGCGCGTCGACAAGACGGAGATTGTCCTCCATCATTCTTATCGCTTTTGTCATATGACCGGGAAACCATTGTATGTTCATAGCGTCCTACTCTGTTGCCAATTATTTCGTTATCGGTCGTTGCCGACCGTAATCGATTCCAACAATCGATTGTAACAGTCCGAATCGATTAGTATAAATCGATTGTTCTAGCCTAAATCGGTATTCTATCGGCATTTTTTGTTATAATTGCAATCGATTTGCCGATTGCATAACACAAAACGAATAGCGCAAAAAAAATGCGTTTTCGCTTCGATTGTTTTCGTTGTAAACTTCAAAAAAAGCCGTCGATTAGCGACGGTGTTTTTTCTTCTTTTTGGGCAAATACGCTTTCAAATCCACTTCTTTGAAAAGGTCGGGACGGTTTTTCATCGTGATTTCGAGGGATTTTTCCTCTCGCCACTTCGCAATGTCCTTGTGATTGCCGCCGAGCAACACTTCGGGTACGCTCCTGCCTCTGTAAACTTCGGGGCGAGTGTACTGCGGATATTCCAAAAGACCGTTTGAAAAACTTTCCTCGCTCGTGGATTCGTCCGAGCCTAAAACGCCGTCAATGTATCTCGCAACGGTGTTTATCACCACGAGAGCCGGCAATTCGCCGCCCGTAAGCACATAATCGCCTATGGAC
>CAVKTQ010000054.1:6536-9518 GCA_963659105.1 Firmicutes bacterium CAG:238
CCTATGGACAGTTCCTCATCGATGCAGATGTCGAGTGCACGTTGGTCAACACCTTCGTAATCGCCGCAAAGAATGAGTATTCTGCTCTCTTTTGCAAGGCTTTCCACCTTTTTTTGACAGAGTTTCGTGCCTCTTGGCGACATATAGATTCGCCACGCTTCGTGGTTGGGGTCAACCGCCTCGATTGCGCTTACGATGGGGTCAGGCGTCATAACCATGCCTGCGCCGCCACCGTATGGCGTATCGTCGGTTTTGAGGTGTTTATCCTGCGAAAAATCGCGTATATTCGTTATTTCAACGCCGAATTTGCCCGAATCGATAGCCTTGCCTAAAAGGCTTTGATTCAGGACGGAAAAATATTCGGGAAATATCGTCAACACGTCGAATTTCATATCAGTTGTACACGACCACGCGCGGGAAAATCATATCGTCAAGAACCATTTTGCCGTTTTCCAAATCGACCTCTTTAATCAAATTGCCGATTGCGGGAAAACTGAGCGATTCCCGACTGTTTTTGACAACGTATACGTCCGCCGAACCGTACTGCAACACATCGCAAACCTCGCCTATAACCTCGCCCGACACAACGACGTCAAGCCCTATCATATCCACGATATAGTACTTGCCGTCGGGAAGTTTGGGAAGGTCGTTTCGGTTTGCGGTGATGAGTTTGTTTCGCAAAAGTTCGGCTTTTTCGACGGTATCTATGCCCTGCAAAGTGACGAAGCCCACCGCGCCTTCGGGCGAGATGTGTTCCACCGCGTACTCGATTCCGTCGATTTTGAGTTTTTTAAGGCGAGAAAACCGTGCGGAATCAGAGGAATATATCTCGATTTTGAGTTCCCCCCTCAAGCCGCGCGGTTTAAGCACCTTGCCGATTGTCAATTCAGATTTCATCTTTTTCTTCGATGACGACGTTGTATCTCACGTTGCTCTTCGAACTTGCGGACTTGACGAGCGTGCGGATCGCTTTTGCGATTCTGCCTTGCTTGCCGATAATCTTGCCGATGTCCTTTTTGGCAATCGTGATAACGATGTCGTTTGCACTGTTTCCGTCTCTTTGTTCGACGGTGTAATCTCCGTCGGGAACGAGAGAGGAAACAAGATATTCGACCAGTTCAATCATTGTCGTCACCAATTACTTCTTCTCGACGATACCCTGAGAAACGAGCAAGCCCATAACCGTATCGGTGGGTTGTGCGCCTTTTGCGAGCCATTCTTTTGCTTTGTCGGCGTCGATGACGATTTGCTTGGGTTCGGAAACGGGGTTATAGAAACCGATTTGGTCGATATATTTGCCGTCTCTTGCTTTGCGAGAATCCATTGCAACGATACGATAGAAAGGTGCTTTTGTTGCGCCTATTCTGGTGAGTCTAAGTTTAACCATAATAGTTAATCCTCCATTTGTAATAAGATTTTTATTGATATATTTCTATATTTTTGTGTTTTTTAGAATACTTCAAGCGTTTTTAGCGTTCTTTCGGCATTCAATGTGTCATTTTTTACGAAGCGGATTTTTTTATCAGAACAAGCCTTTAAGACCTCTCAAACCTTTAAGTCCGCCCTTTTGCATTCTTGCCATCATATCCTTTGTCATTTCAAACTGTTTGAGCAGTTGATTGACTTCTTGAATGGAAGTTCCGCTTCCTTTGGATATGCGTTTCTTTTGCGACGCTTTGATGATTTCGGGATTCCTTCTCTCTTTGGGCGTCATCGATTGTATGATTGCTTTTGTCCTTGCGATTTGCTTTTCGTCGATTTGCGCGCCCTGTTTGAGTTTGCCCGAAAAGCCCGGTATCATCGACATCATATCTTGAAGATTGCCCATCTTCTTCATGCTGTCGAGTTGTTGCAAGTAGTCTTCGAGGTCAAAAGAATTTTCTTTGAGTTTCTTTTGAAGTTTCACCGCTTCTTCTTGCGAGATTGCGGCTTCTGCTTTCTCGATGAGCGTAAGCACGTCGCCCATACCGAGGATTCTCGACGCCATACGCTCGGGATGGAAAGGTTCGAGATCTTCCATCTTCTCGCCCGTACCGTTAAATTTGATGGGTTTGCCCGTCACTGCCTTTATGGAAAGTGCCGCGCCGCCCCTCGTGTCGCCGTCGAGTTTGGTCATAATCACGCCGGTGATGTCGAGTTTCTTGTTGAAAGTGTCCGCAACGGTGACTGCGTCTTGACCTGTCATACTGTCAACCACAAGCAAAATTTCGGTGGGTTTGACGGCGTTTTTGACGTTTATCAACTCTTGCATAAGGTTTTCGTCGATATGCAAACGTCCCGCCGTGTCGATAATCATCGTGTCGTAGCCGTTTTTGAGCGCGTACTCGACGCCCGCCTTTGCAATCTTCACGGGGTCGACTTGACCCATATCGAAACATTCGGTGTTAGCCTTTTTCGCAACGACGTGAAGTTGTTGGATTGCCGCAGGTCTGTATATGTCCCCCGCAACCAAAAGCACCTTTTTGTTTTGCTTTTTGAGATACGTTGCGAGTTTGCCGCACATCGTCGTCTTGCCCGCGCCTTGCAAACCGCACATCATATAAATCGTGGGTTGCTTGTCGCTTACGGCGAGTTTCTGATGCGTACTGCCCATCAACGCGCAAAGTTCCTCGTTGACGATTTTGACGATTTGTTGCGCAGGGGTCAAGGATTTGAGAATATCCTCGCCGAGTGCCTTTTCGCTCACTTTTGCCGTAAAATCCTTCACGACGTTGTAGTTTACGTCCGCTTCGAGCAAAGCCACGCGGATTTCACGCATCGCTTGCTTGATTTCCAATTCCGTCAACTTGCCTTTGTTGCGAAGTTTGGAAAATATATGGTTCATTCTGTCGGATAAACTTTCAAAAAGTGCCATTTATTCCTCCATTAACAACCGAAGTTGCTGAGCGCAATTTTTTGCAGTTTGGTTATCGACCTTTTCAAGAGAATCGACAACGGCGTGCATTTTTTTGTCTTTCTCGACAAGACGAAGTTTTTGTTCGT
>CAVKTQ010000054.1:9528-11612 GCA_963659105.1 Firmicutes bacterium CAG:238
TCGCAAAGATGTTTTTCACCCTTGTTTATGCCGTCGAGAACGGCTTGACGAGATATGCCGACTATGTTTGCGATTTCCCCGAAAGACAAATCCTCGTCATAGTGCATAACGAGCAAATCGTTTTGTCTTTGAGTCAGAAGCGCACCGTAGTAACTTCTGAGCGTGGAAATTTCAAATCTATCCATATCACCCTATCAAGCATTTTAACTTGACACTATCATACTCCGAAATAAAAAAGGTGTCAAGCATTTTTGCAAGACACCTAAAAATTATTTTATATAATTAAACCTAACATCGTTATCGCAAAGCCGTATCGTTGCGATTTCGATATTCTAACGCGGTTTTTTTTGATTTTATTAGAGCAACGCGTTGATAAAGTCTTTTGCGTCGAACGGAATCAAATCGTCGATTTTTTCACCTACGCCGACGTACACGACGGGAAGTCCCAGTTCCTCGCTTATGGCAAGCACCACGCCGCCCTTTGCAGTTCCGTCGAGTTTGGTGAGGATAATGCCGTCCGTGTCGATGTCCTCGCTGAATATTTCCGCTTGCGACACCGCGTTTTGACCCGTCGTTGCGTCGAGAACGAGGTATTTGCGGAAGTCCGCGTTCGGCAATTCACGCTCGACCACGCGGCAAATCTTTTGAAGTTCCGCCATAAGGTTCTTTTTGTTGTGAAGTCTGCCGGCGGTATCGACCAAAATCACGTCGTTGCCCTTTGCTTTTGCCGAAGAAATCGCGTCGAACACGACAGCCGCAGGGTCTGCGCCCTCGTTGTGACGGATAACTCTCACGCCCGCGCGCTCGCCCCACACTTCGAGTTGTTCGCTTGCGGCGGCTCTGAACGTGTCTGCGGCGGCGACTACGACCGAATGTCCTTGCTCTTTGAACATATGAGCGAGTTTGCCGATTGCGGTGGTTTTGCCCACGCCGTTTACGCCCGAAAGCAATATGACGAGCGGATATTCGTACTTTGGAATATCGTAGTCGATGTCCTCAATCATAAGTTCGGCAAGAACGCCTTTTGCGTCTTCGGGTTTCTTGATTTTGCGTTTGAAAATCTCGTCTTTGAGTTCGTCGATGAGGTTTTCGGTTGCGGTTATACCGACGTCTGCGGTGAGCAATGCTTCTTCGAGATTCTCATAGAACTCGTCGTTGAGTTCTCTTGCCGAGAAAGCAAAAAACAATTTCTTTGAAAACGCGTCTTTGGTTTTCTTTATCCCTTGTACGATTTTTTGAAAAAATCCCATAGTCCACCTTAAAGAAATATTTTGTATGTATTTATATTTTCCACTTGCGTGCGTAGCACGCAAAAACAAGCAGACAATCTTGCGAAACTGCGGCTTGATTCCTTGTCCGTCTTATTTTGATAGCAAAGATTTTCTGCGCGTTAGTGGCAAAATAATCTAGCAAGGCTCTCAATGTTGCGCGTATACGCGCAATATTGTTGCCTTAGCAACGATTATTTTGCGTGTTTCACCGCCTCCTCAAACTCAATCGAAACAATCTTCGTTACGCCCTTTTCTTCCATCGTAACGCCGAAAATCGTGTCTGCGTGGCGCATAGTCGGTTTTCTGTGCGTGATGACGATAAACTGCGTATAATCGCTGAATTTTTTGAGAAATTCCGCAAACAAGTTGACGTTTGCGTCGTCGAGTGCCGCTTCGATTTCGTCGAGTACGCAGAACGGCATCGGTTTGAGTTTCAAGATTGCAAACAGAATCGAGATTGCCGTCAACGCCTGCTCGCCGCCGCTCAAAAGACTGATGTTTTGCAGTTTCTTTCCCGGGGGTTGCGCATAGATGTCGATACCTGCTTCGAGTACGTCGTCCGTGTCCTGCATATTGAGGCGCAATTCGCCCTTACCACCGCCGAACAGTTGTTGGAATACGTCCTTGAAGTTCTCGCTGATTTGGTCGAATGCGTCCGAGAACTTGGTTTGCATTTCGCCCGTAAGTTCGTTGATAATCGTAACGATGTCGTCGTACGCCTTTTGAATGTCGTCGCGATAGGTTGTTTGCTCTTGCAATCTTTCCTCTGTTTCTTTGAGGGTTTGAAGTGCGAGCGGGTTGACATCGCCGAGC
>CAVKTQ010000055.1:0-11593 GCA_963659105.1 Firmicutes bacterium CAG:238
GAATCGCGATATCCGTAACTTGCGCGCCGCGCGCACGCATGGACGTGAACGCTTCGTGGCCGGGAGTGTCGAGGAAAGTGATGGGATTTCCGTTGAGCGAAACGGTGTACGCGCCGATATGTTGCGTGATGCCGCCCGCTTCGCCGCCGGTGACGTTCGACTTTCTGATGTAGTCGAGAAGCGAAGTTTTGCCGTGATCGACGTGACCCATAATCGTGACGATAGGCGGACGAGGAACGAGATTTTCCAGTTCCTCTACGTCGTCGACTTCGAGTTGCGCGGTGAGCGTATCTTCGAGCGTCACGTCGGGTTTGTATTCGAGTTTAATCTTAAATTCGTCGGCAACGAGCTCCGCTGTTGCGAAGTCGATACTGTCGTTGATTGTCTTCATAATGCCGAGAACGAACAGCGTTTTGACGATTTCTGCGGCGGATTTGCCGATTTTTTCGCTCAAAGTCTTGATTGAAACGGGGTCGGTGGTTATAACCGCGTTTTCGATTATAACGGTTGCGCTGTTGCCACCGCCTCTGTTTTTGTTGACCTTGTAGTTGCGAACGATTGCCTCGCCGTCCTCGTCGTAGGAAATTCTGTCGTCAACGAGATAGCCGCGTTTCATAAGCGTGCGCTTGTTCATCGTTGACTTATCGTCGAACTTGCTCGAAGAGTTGTTTGAGTTTTGTTTGCCGCCCTTGCCCTTTTGCGCAGCAGGTTTAGGAGGAAATTGCTGCGCGGCGTTGACAACGCTTTGCGACGACGAACGTCTCAAACCGCCGTTTTGACCTTGATTTTGTCCTTGCGGTCTTTGACCTTGATATCCGCTCTGTTGCGGCTTGGGTCCGCGCGGTTGCTGATATCCGCCTTGACCGAACACTCTCGTTGTAACTTTCGGCTTCGGCGTAGGCGGAACGTAAATTCTGCGCACTTCGCCGTTTGGCAAAATTTCAGGATTCTCTTGCGCAAGTTCGAAAGGCGTTTTGGGAACGACGGTAACGTGAGGTTTGTTCGTTTCCTCTTGTTTTTTCGCGTCTTGCTTTTGTTGAGATTTCTTTTCCGCCTTTTCGTCGGCTTTGACGGAAGAGGATTCGCTTTCGAAAGCGACTTCTTTTTTGACTTCCTTTTCGACTTTTTCTTCCGCCTTTACCTCAACATTCGGCTCGACGGCGGGCGTTTGACTCGCCATAGCCGTTTCGACAATTTTTTCGGATTCCTGTTCGACCTTGTTTTCGATTTCGGCGGACTTTGCCTTTTCAACCGCTTTTGCTTCCTCTTTTGCTTTTTCGAGTTGCTCTGCTTTTTGCACGAGTTCGTCGCGTTTTGCCTTGATAGAAGCCATAATCACGGCTGCTCTCGACTTTTGGCGAGAGATGTTTTCGGAAAGTTCGGCAAGTTTCGTAGCCTTGTACTCGCCGAGCATTTTTACGGAATCGACGTTTGTTTCTTTTTTGTTTTCGGGCATATTCACCTCAATACACCGACAACCGCTTTTGCGAGATTGTCGTTAGTTATGGCGATTGCGTTGACACCCTCGCGGTGCAGAGCCTCGCCAAGACCGTCCACGATATACACGGGACAACTCATCTTCTTCAATATCCTTTCCTTATACTTATCCGTTGCGGTCGATGAAACGAGCACGACTTTTGCGAGGTTTTTCTTCTCGCAAATGATATCTTCGCCGTATAGCACCGAACCCGAGCGTTGCGCAAGTCCGACGTAAGCACCGATTTTACTCATTTATCTCACCGTATATCTCGTCGCCGACGTTGCTCTTGAACGCGGCATTGAGAGTCTTCTTCCTGATAAGTTTTTGTATGCAATCCTCTTTCTTATGCACCCAAACTCCTCTGCCGTCCGCTTTTTGCGAGCGGTCGAGAAACACTTTTCCGTCCTTGTCTTTGACAAATCTCATCATTTCGGACTTGTCGGCGTGTTCTTTGCACACGACGCATTTTCGGGTGTTCTTGGGATAGGACATTTTATTCACCTTGCGTTTCTTGCTCGCTTTGCTCGTCCACTTTGAGCGAGGAATAGGGCTTGACGTCTATCTTCCAGCCTGTAAGTTTTGCCGCAAGACGCGCGTTTTGACCGCTTCTGCCGATTGCAAGCGAGAGTTTCTCGTCGGGAACGATGACCTTTGCGTTCTTCTCTTCCTCGTTGATGGAAACCATAAGCACTTGCGCAGGCGAAAGCGCGCGAGCGATATATTCGATAGGATCGTCGCAATATTCGATGACGTCGATCTTTTCGCCGCCGAGTTCGGCAACGACTGCGTTGACTCTCACGCCCTTGTTGCCTATGCAACTTCCGACTGCGTCGACGTTGGGATCTTCGCTGGACACTGCGAGTTTGGTGCGGAATCCCGCTTCGCGAACGATGCTGTTGATTTTGACGAGTCCTGCCTTGATTTCGGGAACTTCGAGTTCAAAGAGTCTGCGAACAAATCCTGCCGAACTTCTCGACACCACGACTTGCGCGCCGTGCAAACCGTCGCGAATCTTCTTGACGTACACCTTGATGACGTCGTTTACGTTGTACGTTTCGGTGGGAACTTGGTCTTGTTGCATCATAACGCCTTCCATTTGCGTGCCGGTGATTTCGACATAGACGGTGTTTCCTTCCTTTCTTCTGACGATTGCGCTGAGGATTTCGCCCGTGCGCTCGCTCATTTCGCTGAGAACGAGTTCCTTCTTATAGTCGTTGATACGTTGCAAAATGACTTGTTTTGCTGTTTGCGCGGCGATACGAGAAAAGTCCTTCGGCGTGATGTCTTCGATGACTACGTCGCCGACTTTGTACTTTTTGTCGATGTCTTGCGCGTCTTCGAGAGATATTTGAGATTCCTCGTCTTCGACCTCGTCTACGACGAGTTTGTGCGCGTAAACTTTGTAGGTCATCTTTTCCTCGTTGAGACGAACGGATATCTGACTTGCAAAGCCGTATTCTTTTTTGTACGCAGACACAAGCCCTGCTTCGATTGATTCAATCATTGACTCTTTGGGAATGCGTTGTTCCTTTTCGAGATCGTCCAATGCTTGAAAGAACTCTTTGTTTATCATTGTTATGTCCTCCTAAAACCTGACGTACGGTTGTACTTTGGTCAATAAATTTCTTTGTATTTTAACTTCCTTCGGATTTTTTCCGTCGGTTTTTATCACGATGCTGTCATTGTCGAAACTCAAAAGCGTTCCGCGCGACTTTTTCTTGTTTTGGTCGAAAACCTCGATTTCGGTGTCGAGCGCGCGCCTAAAATCGTCGTCGGTCGCGATTTTTCTGTCAAGACCCTGCGAGGAAACGTTCAAAATGTAATCGTCGTCGAAGTACTCGTCTATGGAATCGAGTTTTTCCGAAAGCAGATTATGCACTTTCTCGCAGTCGTCGAGGTCGATTCCTTCCTTTTTCCAAATGAGAGCCTCGACGGTGAGTTTGCCGTACTGCTTGTAGAACGCAACGTCCACAAGTTCGATATTCTCGTCCGCCTCGTTCACCGCTTCGAGAGCGAGATTCTTCACCTTTTGGCGGACTTCCTCCGCAATTTCGTTTGCCATACAAACACCTCTTTCAAACGATTTTTGTCGAATCGTCCCTTCTAAAACAAAGAGTGAGCCGTCGCTCACTCAAGTAAAGGTTTTACTATCGTATTTACATACTATCACACAAAAACGCCCATTGCAAGCGTTTTGTGCCGATATCGCAAAATATATTTATATATTTTTAATTTTTCTTGCGTTTGCAAGCATTTTTCAATCGAATTACCCATTCTTCTGCGATATTTTTGCGAGAATCAGAGTTCACATTCTCTTTGCGATTTCCTCGAGCGCGCCGAATGTTGCGTACACGTCGCTCATGGCACGGTGCGCGTTTTCGTGCGAAATTCCGTATGCCTTTGATATCGTTTCCAATTTGCAGTTGGGAAGTTCGGTAAGATAACGCCTTGCGAGCAACAGCGTGTCGCAGAGTTCGTTGCCAAAAACATATCCGTTCTTTTCTCCGATTCTCGAAAGTATAGGAAAATCGTAGCCGGCTATATTGTGTCCGCAAAGAATCGAGCCGTGCGCAAACTTGAAAAAGTCGGGAATCACGCTCTCGACGTTCGGTGCGTCAAGCACCATAGCGTTTGAAATGTGCGTGATATTCGTTATTTCTTCCGGAATCGCCGCAAGCGGTTTTATGAGCGTTTGGAAAGTTTCGGTAGGCACGCCGTTCACCACTTTCAACGCCGCAAGTTCGATAATCTCGGCAACTTCCGTCTTTAAGTCTGTGGTTTCGAGGTCGAATACGACAAAGGTTTTGTTCTTGAAATAATCGCTTACGACCTTTGTCGATTTTTCGGCATCTAACAAGGTCTTTTCCGACATATCGAAGTACTTTTGCGGCATAACGGTCGTGTATTTTTCGGGCAAGGGTTTGACGGATTTGAGATGAATGCTGTCAAAATCGATATCCGCCTCGAACATTGCGTTCACTTGAAAAGACCACGCTCCCGAATACTGCGACCACGTCACCTTTCCCATACATATGACTTGCGATTGCTCTTTTAGCACAACGATTTTGTCCGCGTCCTCATCCTTTCCCACGAAACTCACGCCCTCGATTCTCGCAGTCGTGTCGTCGAGAACGAATTTTACAAACGGCAACGTTTCGGGACCGCTCTTCGGGTCGTCGGGATTATACTTCTTGTTCTTATAGGATTTTTTCTCGATTTGCGAGATTTTTCCGCACAAAACGATATTGTCGCACGCGCCTTTTACATCCACGATGTAGTTGGGCATTTGCGAAATGCCGTCGATTTTGCCTCTCGAATACACTTTTTCGCCCACTCTCGCGCTCACAAGTCGCAACGATGAATCCGCGTGCAACGTCGTGTCGATATGTATGTCCAAATCATCGTCTTTATCCGCCGAATAGAGGCTTTCTTCGGCGATTATATCAATGTTCTGATTAAAGGAACAATCGAGATATTCTTCAAGCCTTGCAAGCAAATCCCCTGCCGTCAACAGTTTGTATGCCGGCGTATCGAAAACAAACTTAACGTCAATATCGTTGTCGCCCACTTCGATTTTGAGCGTGTCGTCGTTTATGCGCCTGAAAATCATTTGATTCGTGCGGTTGAAAAACTCCGAAACTTTGTTCTTTACGACATTGTTGTCCGCATACGTTCTTATGTACTGCACGCTCACCGAAACGCCCGAGAACATTTGCTCGATAATCGACTGCACTTTCTTTTTGCTCTCCTCGTCGAAAGAACGCACCTCGAATGCGGAAATAATAAACCTGACAACCAACTCCCTTTTGTCCTTGTAGTAGGTTGCGCCGTTAAGTTTGAGCATCGGAAACTCTCCTTTGCTTCTTATCGTAAATTCTTCAAAAAACTTTGTAGCCATACAAAACCTCGCGATTTTTGTCGAAAGTATTCTATATTTTGTTCAATTTGATAAAACATCTTGCAAGATTTCTTCAAATTCTTGCATAAGACGTTCGCTCGGCACGGTTTTGTAAATCTTGCCGTGAAGCAATATCACGCTCTTTTCTTTTCCGCCGGCAATGCCGAGGTCGCTGTGTTCGCCCTCGCCTATTCCGTTGAGCGGACATCCGAGAACGGATATTTTGAGCGGCTTGTTTATCCCTGCCGTCATCTCTTCCACTTTGTTTGCAAGTCCTTCGACGTCGATTTCCGTTCTTGCGCATGTCGGGCAAGCAACCACTTCCACGGCGTTTTTGCGAAGTCCGAGAGTTTGAAGTATCTTTTTGCCTGCAAGCACTTCTTCGCAAACGTTTGTTGAAAGCGAAACGCGAATGGTATCGCCTATCCCCTCGCTAAGAAGCGTTCCTATGCCGATTGCCGACTTGACAAGCCCCGTGCGAAGCGTGCCTGCTTCCGTCACGCCGATGTGAAGCGGATAATCGCACATATTTGACAACATTCTGTTCGCCTTTATGTTGAGAAGCGCATCAGAGTGCTTGATTGCAATCACGATATCTTTCATCCCCACGCTTTCAAAAACGTTTGCGCATTCGAGCGCACTCTCGCAAAGCGCGCGAGCCTCGTCCATTCCCTTGTATTTGGGGTCGAGCGAGCCGCCGTTCACGCCCACGCGCACGGGTACGCCCATATCTATCATTTTTTGAGCAAGCGGTTTGATTTGCGAAAAATCGCGCATATTGCCGGGATTCATACGGATTTTCTTTGCGCCTGCGTCGAGTGCCATATGCGCAAGTTTGTAGTTGTAATGTATGTCCGCAATGAGCGGCAAACCGCACTCTTTTGCGATTATGCCGAACGCTCTTGCAGAATCCTCGTCGGGCACCGCAAGGCGAATGAGGTCGCAACCGACCGCTTTAAGCGCATTAATTTGCGCAAGCGAGCCTTCTATATCCGTAGTTTTCGTGTTAAGCATGGATTGAACGGTTATAGGCGCGTCGCCGCCGATTTTCACGTTTCCTACGCAAACTTGTCTTGTTTTCTTTCGTTCTGTCATAATTTATCCTATTTATCCTTTCACCAAATGGAATATATCGAGGAAAACCGCAAGCACAATCAGAAGAACGAGTCCCACCGTGTGGATTATGCCCTCGATTTTTCTCGGCACGGGTTTTCTGAATATCATTTCGATCAGCGTAAACAGCATTCTGCTTCCGTCGAGCGCAGGAAACGGCAATAGATTCATAACCGCAAGGTTTGCCGAGATAATCGCAACGACGTACAGAAAACTGTCAAATCCGAGCGAGGACACCTGCGCCATCATTTTGATTGTCGTTATCGTACCGCCTGCGCTTTCTATTCCTGTTTTCCCGGTTATCAATGCGCCGAGCGAGGCAAGAATCTTAAACACGATAAAGAAACTGAATCCCCACGCTCTGCCGAAAGCGAGGAAAAACGGAAGTTTTGCGCGCGTTAGACTGCGAGTAATGCCGAATCCGTAAGCGAAAAATCCGTCGGGATCGTCATCGACGACGCCTTTTTGAACGCTCATCGAACTCTGTTCGACGATTTTGCCGTCCTCGCCGTATTTGACTACGACAAGCGTAATTTTTTGCGTTTGGTCGATTCCGCTTTGCTCTGCGTACTGTCCGAGCGCGCTTGCCAAAATCGGGGTTTCGAGTTTGTTTCCGTTTACCGAATATATGAAGTCGTCCTCGTCGAAGGGATTGTAATATACCTTTTGCGCATTCACCTTTACGCGTTTGCCGTCTCTCAAAACCCAAAAATAAGAATTGTCGGACAAATCCTTGAACGCATTATCCAGGTCCTCTTGAAGCATGATGTTGACCTGCTTTCCGTTTATGTTGAGGATGACGTCGCCCTCTTGAAAAACGTTTTGATACGTTGCGGTATTATGCACGCTCACGACATTCGGGAGCAACTGTCCGTATGCAGTAAAGTAAATCGTGATGATGACGATTGCGCTCAAAAAGTTCATAAACGCGCCCGAAAACAGCACGATAAGGCGTTTCCAAGCCTTTTGATTGTTGAACGCGTCGGGGTCTTTTACGATATTTCCGTTTTCGTCTTTGACCTGATTTCCGTTTTCGTCAAGCAACGCGCCTTCGGCGTCCTCGCCGTGAAAAGCGCAAAATCCGCCTATGGGAAAGGGACGAAGCGTAAACAATTCGCCTGTCTTTTTGTTGCGTTTTTTGATGATTGCAGGTCCGAAACCTATCGCGAACTCGTCGATTTTGAATCCGAGCAATTTGCCTGCGGTGTAATGTCCCAGTTCGTGTATGACAATCATCGCCATAAGCGCAAGAACGGCTACGATGACGTAGCCGATATATGTGAAAACTTCGCTTGCCGTTGCGCAAATTAAGAACACTATTTCACTCCTATCACAGAATAAGTGTATTTTCTTGCTTGCTCGTCTATGCCAAGTACGTCTTCCAGTTCGACGTTTCCGACCTTTTTGAATTTCGCAAACACCTTTGAAAGCGCGGATGCAATTTCGGGATATTTGATTTTTCCTTTCAAAAACTCCTCGACAAGCACTTCGTCTGCTGCGGAAATCGCAATGCACGCGCCCTCGCCTGCGTTTGCCGCGTCTATTGCGATCTTAAGACACGGGAATCTGTCGTAATCGGGTGCGGAAAAAGAAAGCGAGCCGAGTTTTGCAAGGTCGAGCGGCGCAACGCTGTCTTTGCCATGTTCGGGATAATAAAGCGCGGTTTCGATCGCAAGCCTCATATCGGGCACGGAAAACAAGCCTTTCATACCGCCGTCTGTAAATTCGACGAGCGAATGAACTATGCTTTCTCTGTGCATAACCACTTTCACGTCCTTTGCTTCCACTTCGAAAAGTCGCATCGCCTCGATGACTTCAAGCCCCTTGTTGAACAGCGTTGCCGAATCGATTGTGACCTTTTTGCCCATATTCCATACGGGGTGCTTCAGTGCGTCTTCTGCCTTGACTTTTGCAAGTTGACTTGTGGGAACATCCCTGAGCGCGCCGCCGCTTGCCGTCAAAACGAGGCTTCTGACGCACTTTTTATCTTCGCCTCTAAGACAGGAGAAAATTGCGGAATGCTCGGTGTCGAGCGGCAAAATCTTTCCGCCGTACTTCTTTTCGAGAAATTTTAGGTGGCGACCTGCGCATACGATCGTCTCTTTGTTTGCAATCGCAAGAGTACCGCCTCGCTTAAGCGTAGCGACGGCAGCCCAAAGCCCCGCTATTCCCGTGACCGCCAAAACGACTATATCCGACGGTATGCTCGCAAGTTCTTCGAGAGAAGAAAGACACTTGGATGTTTTGTCGTCTTCCAAAAAATCGAAAAGCGAACTTTGCACTTCAACCGCGCCGTTCGGGAAATAGTAATGAGTGGGATTGAATTTTTCGATTTGTTCGCGCAAAAGCGATTCGTTGGTATAAGCCGAAAGCCCGACGACCTTGAAAGCGTCGGGGTGTGCGCAAATCGAGTCAAGCACCTGTCTGCCGACAGAGCCTGTACTGCCGAGTATTGTGATTGTTTTCATTTTATCCTTAAAATCCGCGCGCCGCATAGGCAGAGATTTGAAGTCTTTTGCGGATTTTTATTGCCTTTGTGAATGCAATCGACTGCGATTGCAATATCAGTTTAACCGTCGATTATTAAATCCGTATGAAAGAATCAATAACCGTAAATGCAAGAGAACGCCACAAGCAGCACGACGAGGCAGTACATAACGCTGTCGATTCTGTCCATAAAACCGCCGTGTCCCGGGAAAATCTTGCCGTAATCCTTTATGCCGAGCGCGCGTTTGATACGAGAAGCGGCAAGGTCGCCAAGTTCGCTTATCGCGCCGCAAATAAGACCTATCGCGAGGTACACGAGCGCGCTTTTCCATTGCCAACCGCTTATGTCGTGCGCAAAGAACGCCGTGTAGCCGCAACCGGCGATGAAAGTCGGATACTTGTCGGCAAACATCTCGAAAAGAAGCCAGAACAGCATTGATACCACCATGCCGCCTACAAGACCGCCCACGCCTCCGGCAACCGTCTTTTTAGGGCTGATTTTGGGGCAAAGTTTCTTGCCGCCTATCATAGAACCGAACCAGTAGGCAAACGTATCGCTTCCGATGATCGGCACCAAAATCGCATACGGAACGGCAAACAACGCGCTGTATTTGTAACTCACGATCCACGCGCTCATAAGGAACAGCGTCGGATATACGAGAATGAAAATATTTGCGAGCAAATCTTTGAGTTCGCACGTTTTTGACGAATCGAGTTCGAGTTCTATGCCCTGCTCTTTTGCCTCGTCAACCTCTTTTTGAGTGTGTTTTGCAGGTTTGAACGTGAAAATCGTAAGCGCAAGCATTGAACTTGCAAGAAGCACCATAAGCAAACCTTGAATACCTGCGCTCGTGTTCGTTGCGCCGGCGCCGACAAAACGTTGCATTGTGTAGTACACGGGATACGCCGCAACCAACATCAAAACGACGGGAGCGGCAAACATCTTGTAGCCTGCGTCCTTGAAACATTTGTACATTTCGAAAACCGACCCTGCCAAGAAAAGCAAAATCAGCATATCCACAAAAATCGGGCTTTTGAAATAGCCGCAAACCAAAAATCCGCCGACGAAAAACAGAAGTACGAGTGCAGTTATCGTTCTTTTGAGCATAAACACCTCATAGCGCGTTCGCTTGCAAATTGTGCAAAACGCGCGCTTTGCAGACGGCAAACCGCCTACAAAAATATATAATCACAAACGAAAATCGGATTTTGCCGAAATTCGCACAAAATCCGTTATTTTCCGAATTTTCTCACACGCTTATCGAAGTCGTCGAGAATTTTGTCAACATCGCCCTCGTCCATATCCGGCCAGAGTTTGTCGAGGAACATAAGTTCCGCATACGCCGCTTCGTAGAGCATGAAGTTGGACAATCTCATTTCGCCGCCGCTTCGCACGACAAGGTCGAGAGGCGGAAGATGCGACGACGAAAGATGCTTTTCAAACGTATCTTCCAAAAACTCGCCGTGGTCGTACGCAACCTTTGCCGCATGCAAAATGTCCGCTTTCGCGCCGTAATCGAACGCGATATTGAGCCACATCCCCTTGTTGTCGCGAGTTTTTTCTTCGACTTGCTCGATTGAATACGCAAGTTTGTCGTCGAGGCTGTTGAAATCGCCCATATACGAAATCTTGTATTCGCCGTCATACGTCAGATTGAATTTTTCGACGACTTTGAATATGGAGTCGAGTTCCTCTTGCGGACGATTTAAGTTTTCCGTTGACAATGCATAGACGGAAACCGCTTCCACGCCGCGCTCGCTGCACCTTTTTGCAACCCTATATAGAGCCACAAGCCCGTGAGCGTAGCCCTCTTGGCGCGACATACCGTGAGCAACCGCCCACCTGCCGTTTCCGTCCATAATAAATCCGATATGCTTTGCACCCATTAGATTGAAAGAATTTCTTGCTCTTTTTCCTTGAAAAGTCTGTCAACCTCGTCGGTGTTCTTGGAAAGAGTCTTATCAACGTCTTCGGTGTAGTTTTTCAAATCGTCTTCGGTAATCGTGGACGCTTTTTGAATCTTTTTGAGTTCGTCGATAGCGTCGCGGCGAGCGTTTCTCATAACGATTTTGGATTCCTCGACGAGGGTTTTCGCTTCCTTGACGGTGGAACGTCTGCGCTCTTCGGTGAGTTCGGGAAAAACGAGGCGGATAACGTGACCGTCGTTGTTGGGATTGATACCGACGTTTGCCGCAAGAATCGCCCTTTCGATTGCTTTAAGTTGCGATTTATCCCAAGGCGAAATAACCAAAAGACGCGCTTCGGGAACGGAAACGTTTGCCATATTGTTGATAGGCGTAGGCGTTCCGTAATAATCGACGACCACTTTGTCGAGGATATGCGGATTTGCTCTGCCTGCGCGAATAGAGCGCAATTCGGTGATATAGTTCTGCATTGTTTTGTCGATTTTTTCATTCATTTCATCGAAGATAAGATCGACTTCGTCAATACCGTAAGACATAATTTGTCCTCCATATTATGAATATTGTAAATATTATATCAAAAGAAAGTAAATAACGCAATAGTCAAACTAATTGATTTAAGTAATAAAAATAAAGCTTCCCCCTTCCTCACGTGTTTCCCCTACCGCCGTTCCCCCTCTGCATACTTTGAG
>CAVKTQ010000056.1:0-11121 GCA_963659105.1 Firmicutes bacterium CAG:238
GATTAAGGCTTCGCCTTCCTCAATTATTAATTATTCATTATTAATTATTAATTAACAACAAAACCTTATTTGTCACCGAATTTTCATTTAAGCACAACATATTGTCTTTTGAAAATCATTCGAAATTTTGCGTTGGCGATAGTTTTTTTTTGTGCTATGATTATACTCCGTATAAAAGGAGTCTGTATCGTGAGTTTTGCAAAATTTCAGAGTGACTTTTTGATGGAAACGTTTACGCTCGTGGATAATCTGTTTATCAACGAGCATTTGCCCTATTGCGACGAAAAGCAAATCAAGGTTTATCTTTACGGTTTGTATCTTTGTATGGCGCCGCAAAAGGAAAACAGCGTGCAGGAACTTTGCGCGCGTTTGGATATGACGGAAGCGGAAATTTTGTCCGCATATTCCTATTTCGAGGATATGGGACTTGTGCAAATCGTGAGCAAGCAACCGCTCGAAGTGCAGTATCTGAGCCTCAAACACTCTATGCAAACGCCCAAGAAATACAAGAGCGAAAAATGGAACGATTTTAACGCGCACCTTCAACAACTTTTCCCCGAACGTATGCTCACGCCAAACGAGTATAACGAGTACTATATGTTCCTCGACGAGAGCAAAATCGAGCAGGACGCAATGCTTATGATTGTGCAGTATTGCATCAATTTGAAGGGCATGAGCGTGAGGTATCCCTACATACTCACGGTTGCGCGCAACTGGGCGGCGGACGGCGTTCGCACGGCGCAGGACGTTGAAAACAAACTTTCCGAATACGACCGACAATCCGAGCAAATGCAAAAAGTGCTTGTCGCGCTCGGCAGAAAGGGCGGGGCTGAACTCGAAGAGAAGCAAATGCTTCTCAAATGGACTCGCAGTTGGGGATACGAACTCGATGCGGTGCTTGCGGCGGCAAAGACGCTCAAAGGCGCAAAGAACTTCAAAAAACTCGACGCGAGACTCGACGAATTCTATCGTATGTCCATATTCACGGCAGAGGAAATGAACGACTATCAGGCGCACCGCGAGTATCTCAAAGACATCGCCGTTGCCGTCAACAAGAATCTCGGCATTTATTACGAGTCGTTCGAACACGAAATCGAAGTGTACATTGCGGTGTGGACGGCAAAGGGATTCGACCTCGAAGCGCTCACCAAAATCGCGCACCATTGCTTTATATCCAGCGTGCGCACCCTCGACGGTATGAACAACATCGTCGAAAAGTTTTACAAGCAAGGACTTCTCACCGCAAAGAGTATCGACGAATATATGCTTTCGCAAATCGAACTCGACGGCAAAATCAAGCAAATCATCGAGGCAAGCGGCAGAACTCGCGCGGTTACGACGCAGGATAGAGAATACTACCGCACTTGGAACGTCACTTGGGGATTCTCGGACGACGTCATTATGTACGCGGCAAAGCAGGCGGAAGGCAAAACCTATCCGACCCCGTTCGTCAATCAGTTGCTATCAACCTACAAGGCAAACGGCATAACGACGGTTGAGCAGGCAAAGAAATTTACGCCGTTGCAAAGCGGTCAAAAGACGAGAGAAAAGACGTTCGACGAGCGCGCCTACTCGCAAGAGGAACTCAAAAGCGTAATAACGAGTATAGACAGTTTGAAGGACATCGAGTGGTGATATGAAACAAAGAGTTATGCAAAAAACGCTTTTAGAGCGTCAAAAACAGATAGAGGCGCAACAAGCCGCCGCGCGTGCGCTTGCGCAAAAGGCGTTTTCCATTGAGGAAATAGCAAAGGCGAACAAAGCGTACATCGACGCCGAATTTGCCGCTATGGCGAGCGGCGACGACAAGTCGAAAACGGCGGAAAAAGCGCACGAAAAGTATAGAAAAACCCTCGAAAAATACGGCTTTTCCGAACAGGATTTTGAGAGCAAACCCTCTTGTCCGCTTTGCGGCGACACGGGCTACGCAAACGGCAAAGTCTGCTCGTGCTTATGGGATTTGTACGTCGAAAACCTCAAAAAAGAGTGTCAAATCGACGAAAGAGCAAAGTTCTCTTTCGAGGATTGCGACCTTAAAAAGATACGCGACGAGGCGCAAAGAAAAGCCACGAGCGCACTTTACGATTCGATGAAAAAGTACGTTGCAAAATTCCCGACGTCAAAGTGCAAAACTTTGGTGTTTTCGGGCGGCGTAGGCACGGGCAAAACCTGTCTTGCAAGCGCAATGGCGCGCGTAATAGTCGAAAAGGGTTATTCCGTGCAGTTTTTGAGCGCGTACGAGTTTTGCTCGCTTATGCTCAAAGTTCACACTTCGCCCATATCCGAGCGCAACGCGCTTTTAAGCGACGCACTCTCTTGCGATTTGCTCGTCATCGACGACCTCGGCACAGAGCCTATGCTCAAAAACGTAACCGTCGAATATTTGCTTCTTACGTTGGAAGAAAGACAATCCAAAGGACTTGCCACCGTAATCACCACGAATTTAAGCGGCGAAAATATATTGAATCGTTACGGCGAGCGCATTTATTCGAGATTGAGCCACAAGCAATATTCGATGATAATCCAAATGCAAGGCAACGACTTGCGCCTTTGATAGGATAAAATTTTAAGATATTTCTTGATTTTGTTTTTTTGCGGATATACTTTCCGGTCTTTGCGTTGAAAAGGCGTCGCCTTTCCTATTTTTTGCGTTCCGAAATATCGTACAAATGCAAGATTCGGTATTGAAATTAGTACTGTTTTAATATATAATTAATACACATCAATATTCGCGCGTTTGCGCAAAGGGAAAATTATGGCAGATTTGATGAACAAAAAGGAGAAAAAGGCAGGTGCTTTGACCGCAAATATGTGGATTTACGCGCTCGGACTTATGGGCATAAATCTCGGCATCGGTCTTATCAACAGTTATCAGGCGGAATTTTTCAACAAAATTCTACAAGCGGATTTGATGGCTGTTGCAGGCATTATTCTGGCGGCGAAGTTTATAAGCATAGTTGCCGACTTCGTCATCGGAAACCTCATCGACAGGGCGAATTTCAAGGCGGGCAAAATGCGCCCGTGGATTCTGTTTTCGGCGTTTCCGCTTGCGATTCTGACGATGATTTCGTTCGTTTACATTCCGTTTTCGTCCAACGCAGGCAGATACATTTACATAATCTTCGTCGTTGTGCTTTGGAACATCTCTATGACTATGGCGGACATTCCCTCGCAAGGTATGCTTTCGCTCATTTCAAAGAGCAGTGAAGAAGTCAACAATGCGGCAGGTCTTGGCAACACGCTCAAATCCGTCGCGCTTGCAGCCCCTGGCGTGTTTGTAAGTTTCGTGTGTATCCTCACAGGCTCGGACGGCGCGGTCGGCAGAACCGAATATCTCATCACCGCAGGCATAATGGCAGGGCTTGGACTTATATTCCAACTCCTTATGTACTTCAAGTGCAAAGAGGTCGTCAAGTCCGACACTTCGGCGGGTATGAGTTTCAAAGAGATGTTCAGAGAACTCAAAAACAACAAGATGTTGCTCATAGTTTTCGGAACGTACATTCTCGGCTTCGGCAGAAACATCGGTCTCGGCATTGCGGTGCAGGCAACTTGCATACTCGTTCGCGACGGTATAGACCTTTCCTTCATCGGTATGGGCACGCTTTACGGCGACGCGTGCAGTTGGGCAATCGGCATTACGAGCGCGATTTCCTCAATGGTTACAATCGTCTTTAACCCCGTCATAAACAAGAAACTCGGCGAAAAGAAGTACTTTATCGGCGCGGGTTTCTACGGCTTTGCGGTTGCGCTTATCTCAACGCTCATTTACACGCTCAGTCCGAGCGGCGGTTTCGGAAGAAGCATTTGGGCAATCTGGATTTATCAATTCTTCCTCGGCTTCGCATACGGTCCCAACGGCTATTTGCCCATGGTTATGACCGCCGACATCGTGGACTATCAAGAGTGGAAGACGGGCAAGCGCACCGAAGGCACGCAGTTTGCAATCCTTTCGATGTCCAACAAACTTTCCAACGCGCTCTCGGTGTCGCTGGGCATATTGTTTATCGGCGCAATCGGCTACGACGCGGCAAAATACGCCGACGTATCGCAGTTCGGCGTGCAGGGCAGTGCGGAAAATCTGCAAGCAATCGCAGGCTACGTCACCGACGGTATGCAAAACAAGGCGTGGATAATCTACTTCTTGCTTCCCGGACTTTGTATGCTTGCAAGTTCGCTGTTGATGTTTTTCTACAAGATTGACGAGAAGACGAAAACTCAAATGCGCGAAGAACTGGCAATCCGCAGAGCGGAAAACGAGGCGGCGCAAATCGTCGAGGACGAGGAATGCACCGACAACTGCGCCGAGTGCGACAAAGAATGCGAGTTGAGAGTCGAAGACGCGCAAGACAATGTCGAAAAGCCGTTTGAAGAAGCGCTCGCCGAGCATTATGAGGAAGAATTGCGAGACGTTGAAACCGACGATTCGACAACGGACGGCGAATAAAAAAAACAAATCGATAGCGTGAAATTTTTACGAAAATTCAACACCGTGCGATTTGAATTTTGACAAAACCAAAGCCCCCTATTTCGGGGGCTTTGCCATTCGTTACGGTATTTTATGCGATGTTCGTTGCGATAGGGTTTGCGCCTCTATCGGAAATGCGTTGATGCGTTATCGCAATTGCGATATTGCGTTTTGCCGTCGCAATGCCGCTGTAAAAAGCCGTTATTTGACGATATAAACTTTGCTTTGGCACTTTTCGAGAGATACCGAAATCGTGCCGCTCGTTGTGAGTTTTTCGCCGCTCCATTGCTCTTTGGCGGTATATTCGGTCTGCTTTTGCAATGCGACGTACTTGTCGTCGGCAAGCGAATTCAAATCGAATTTTACTTTTGCGCCGTGCGAGGACTTGTTGAAGAAGCACACCGCAACCGAGCCGTCCGCAAGGGGTTTTGCAAGCACGTCCACGACGCCTTTTTTGACGCGCTTGGCTTGCTTTGCGAGGGGGTCTTGGTTGATTGCAATCATATTTCTGTTGGTGACGATGCTCTTTACTTGCTCGCTCATATTGCGCAAGTCGTTGCCGAGAATGAGGGGCGAATTCATCATACACCAAAGCGAGAAGTGCGACACGTTCTGATTGTAGGTGAGTTTGCCGTTGCCCACTTCGAGCATATCGGGGTCGTTGTAGTGACCCTTGCTTGCGTACTTATAGAGTTTGACCGTGTGTTCGTAGATGATTTTGATCCAAATCCACCACGGGCGAATGTCGGGGGTAGTGCGCCAGAGGTTGCCTGCTTTCGCGCCCCAGTTGTACGGCTTGCCCCAACCCCATTCGCAGATGGAAAATACGATGGGCTTTTCCTTTTGGTTGCGTTCCTTCGCAACTCTTGCCGTAGCGGCTTTGAGCGCTTTGCCCATACGGCGATACTGATACATTTCGCTGTCGGCGTTGCTCGTGACGGGGTTGAACAATTCGATTTTGTTTTTGCCTGCTTTGAGGTCTACGATGACTTGGAATCTTGCGGTGAGGTTGAAGTGTTTTTGGGGAGGGAAAAGAATCTCGTACTCCTCGCCGTCGTTGACTTTGGCGATGAGATACTTTTCATAAGAGCCTTTCTTTTTGATATTGATTGTGAGGACGTATTTGCCGTCTTCGTCGATTTCGATGTTGTTGTAGGTGATTCTGCCCTGATTTGCGTCGAGACCCGAAACGTAACTGCCGCTCGGAAGTTTTGTGTCCGTCATAAATCTCGCAAGCCCGGAAAGTACGGCGTTGTGTACGGAATACTCGATAGGGTGGGAGTCGAACTGCGATATGCTGATTGAATATACGAGCGGCGCATAGCGAGAGATGGGGATGTGATGGCAATAGTCGTACTTGAAGTACTCCACGCCCCATTTTGCGAGCGTGTATGCGTCAAATTGTTCTCTGCCGAGGCTCGCGGGCAAGTCCTCGCAGGTGAGAGTGCCGTTTGAGGTGTACGCGCCCAGTTTCAAGCCCATTGCGTTGACTTGCTTTGCAATGCTCGCAATGCCGTTCGGAAAAGTTTCGTAGTCGCCCACAAGTTCGCCGTTTTCGTCGCGCAGGGAAGATTGCCAGCAGTCGTCGAGATTGATGTACTTGTATCCTGCCTCGATAAGACCGTTGTCTTTCATCGCTTTTGCGGTGTCGAGAATGAGTTTTTCGTTGATGCGGTTTCTAAACGTATTCCAACTCGACCAACCCATAGGGGGCGTAAGTGCGACGCCGTTGTCGTAGTCGTCAAGTTCGGGATTTACGCTCGAAGGTCTCTTCTTTTGGAAAAGACTTTTGATGTAGCAGAAAGGACACATGTTGTTTCGTTTCATAATCCACCTCGCAAAGCGGCAAAGTTCATTTGGCTTTGCCTTGTTTGTTTGTATTTTTCGCTATCGCGACTTTTTGTTTTTTTGTTTTGTTTTTTTGCGGTTTCGAATCTTTTGCTCTCGTTTTTGCGTCGATGCGTTCGAATCTCTTTTCGATTGCCTCGCCGTGTTCGAGTTTGATTTGATTCATCATCGCAACAAATCCGACGTATGCGACGGTGAGTATCGCGCCGATTGCGAGCATCGCTTTGCCCATTTCCCAAGTGACGTGATTGTCAAGACGGAAGAAAGTGCGAAGCAGCGCGACCACGTCGATTGTCTTGCCGTTTATGTCAACGTTGATAGAGAGGAAGTAGATTCCCACAAATATGAACACCATAAGAACGTATGTGAACAAGTTGAGCAGAACAAGTCCTTTGGACTTGTCGAACTTGTGCTTTTTGCGCTCCTTTTTCGGTTTGATGCGTTTTTTGTTGTCCTTTTCGCTTTCGGATTCGAGAACTTTCATAACCACGCCGTTGCGCAAGGAATCGCGCTTTTCGTTCTCGTCGAACTCGTCGTATACGCGAGCCGCTTCGGCTTTTTCCGCGCGAGCCTTTTCCGCTTCCATCTCTTTCATAAAGTCGCTGATTCCGAAAAACGCAGACCAACTCGAAAGTTTGGTTGGCAAGGACACCTTGAACAAAAGAAGGAATCCCACGAACGTGATAATCCATATGAACACCGTTTGCGACTGTTCCGCCGTGATGTCGGTGAGGAAAAATCTGTTGCAAATTATGACCGCTATCGCGCCGAGCAGAACGGTGATTCCGCCCGGGACGGCGTTTGAAAGCACTTTCGGCAAGAACCTGCCCGTAACTCTGTCCGCGTTCGGTTCGAGCGCAAGCACCACCGACGGCATACCTATCGTCACCGCGCCCATAATGGTGAGATTCTGCGGCGTGAAGGGAAGGGGGTCTATGACAAGCATAAACAGCAGCGCGAGCAACGTGTTGTAAATGGTTTTCATAATGTAGAGGGCGGCGGAGCGTTCGAGGTTGTTTATCGAGCGTCTGCCCTCTGCGACAACTCTCGGCATAGACGAGAAATTGCTGTCTAAAAGCACCAGCGAACTTACGTTCTTTGCCGCGTCAGAACCCGAAGCCATTGCCACCGAGCAGTCCGCTTCTTTGAGCGCAAGCACGTCGTTTACGCCGTCGCCCGTCATAGCGACGGTGTGACCTGCCTTTTTGAGCGCTTTGACGAGCATAAGTTTTTGGTCGGGAAGCACGCGCCCGAATATCGTATATTTGGTTGCCGCCTCGTACACTTCTTGTTCGGTGCTTAACGTTGACATATCTACGATGTTGTCGCAATCTTCAAGACCCGCGCGCATAGCGACCGCTCTCACGGTCTGCGGATTGTCGCCCGAAATTATCTTTACGTTTACGCCCTCTTGCTTGAAGAAGCGCAACGTGTCGGGGGCTTCTTTTCTTATTTTGTCGGTTATGAATACGAAACTTTCAAGGGCGAGAGTTTTGGGCAGAGCGCCGTCGCCGAATTTGTTTTTCGAGGACGCGACAACCATAACTCTAAATCCCTTTTGCGCCATTTCCGACATAGTGTTTTCCATCGCTTTGGTGCGCTTTTTGAACACGAATTCGGGTGCGCCGATGACGTAGGAAACGCCGTCTATTCTCGCGCCGCTCCACTTGCGTTGAGAGGAAAACGGAACGGTCTGTTCCACTTCGCCCGCGCTTTTCAAATCCTCGACGTAGGCGCGAAGCGCGTTTATCGTCGCGTTGTCGTCGTCGAGCGCGCTCGTGACGTTTTTTATGATTTGTTTTATGCCGTTTGCGTCCTTGCCCTTCGCAGGTTGCAATTCGTTGACTTCCATCGTGCCTTCGGTGATAGTGCCCGTCTTGTCGAGGCAAAGCACGTCCACTCTTGCGAGCGTTTCCACGCAATAGAGGTCTTGCGCAAGGGTTTTGTGCCGAGAAAGCCTCATGACGCTCACGCAAAATACCGTCGAGGAAAGCGCGACAAGTCCCGACGGAATCATTCCGATAACCGTCGCTATCGTTCCGAGAACCGTCGAGGAAAGGTGCGAACTTATCTTGTAGCCGAGAAGGGTGGTTATCATCTTTTCGGCGTCGTCGGGGTTGTTCTGCAAGAAATATTTTACGCAGAACAGTATAATGCCGAGCGGCACGATTATGCTCGCCATAACCTTGACTATGAGCATAAGCGAACGCCATATCTCGCTGTTGGGTTTCTTGAAATACTTTGCGCCCGAACTGATTTTGGTTGCGAAATTGTCGAGTCCGACGTGTTCGACCTGCGCTTTTGCAGAGCCCGACACGACAAAACTGCCCGACATAATCTCGTCGCCTTTATTTTTGAGGATTGCGTCGGGTTCGCCCGTAATAAGGCTTTCGTTGACTTCGATAGAGCCTTCCACGACTACGGCGTCCGCACAAATCTGACTTCCGGTGGACAAAACCGTCAAATCGTCGAGGACGATGTCCTTGACTGCGATCTCTTTTTCCTCGCCGTCGCGAATCACGATGGCTTTGGGGGCGGATATGAGGGACAATTTGTCGATTGTCCGCTTTGCTCTCATCTCTTGGAATATGCCTACGAGCGCGTTGAAAATGATGAGCAACATAAATCCGAAGTTGCCCAAAATTGAAAGCAAACTTTCGCCTGCGTCCACAAAGAAGAATATGAGCAGCGCAAGTACGATAAAAACGAAATTGAAAAAAGTGACGATGTTTTCACGCAAAATCTGCGCGACGCTTTTCGTCTTTACGTTCGTGTCGCCGTTCACTTTCCCTTCGGCGATTCGGTTTTCCACGTCTTTTTGTGCTAGTCCTTTTTGAGGGTCGGTGACAAACTTTTCCTCTACGGCTTGTTCGCCTTGCTCGCTTTCAACGATTTCGGACGGCATATAGACGTTGTTTTCGGGCTTTTCCGCCATGATTCCCCTTGTGCGCACGCGCGCTTTTTTCAATACATAAAATGATTATAACATAAAATGTACATTATTCAAGAAAAAAAGCGTCGGTGACGGGCAAAATGTGCGATTTTTTGCATATTTTAAAAATTGAGCCAATATATTTTGCGTATGAAAAGAAAAATTTGCTTGATTTTGGTTGCAATTTTGTGCCTGTCGCTTTCCTTTGTCGCGCTCTGTGCGTGCAACAAAAAAACTGACGACGCGCAAAAAGACAATATATCCCGACTCACCGAGCAGTACTATGCCGGCGAGAGCGACCTTTTCGCCGTTAGCATCGAAAAGGGGAGGCGAGAAAAGAACTTCATCGCCGACGGCGTGGCAAAGGACGTGTGCGAATTTACCGAACTCATAATCCTTCCTCTCAAAAGCAACGATTACACGGCGATTTCCTACGTTATTTCCGCAGACGACAAGTCTGTATCGGGTGAGATAAAATGCTCGTCGAGCGGCGAATTTGCGACATCTATCGCACTCGATTTCCTTCCAAGGACCATAACTGTCACGGCAGGCGAGGTCTCGTCAGACATCCAACTCAATTCCGTCCTTGACGGCAAATTGTCAGCAAGCGACGTCATCGACATCGCAAAAGAATCCCTCAAAGACAAAATCGACCAAGAGTACGCCGAAGGCAAAGCCGACCGCGAAATTTACGTCAAACTCATCACTGCCGACCGTGAAAGTTACTATTATTACGTTTCGTTTATCGGTGACGGGGTGGATTATTGGGCGATGTTGATTGATCCGACGAGCGGTAGTATAGTAAGTAAAAAATAATTCGCTCAAACCGTTTACACGAATTTTCGGTTAATAAAATTCACACAATTTTCCGCTCAAACGACATAAAAAAGACAAACCGCCGATTCGGACTTCGGCGGTTTGTCTTTACAATTACGCAAAACGAGGGAAATATATGAGGGAAAACGTTATTTTTTGATTGCTTGCGACATGGCGGTTGCCATTTGCGTTGCCTGCTCTTGCAATCGTTCTTGCTCGAACAATTCCATTTGCGAAAAGATTGCCTTTTTGAATTCCTCGGGCTTTTTGATGCCGTAAAATACGACGGGGGACGAACCTGCGGTTTCGATTTTAAGTCCGCCGTAGCCGAATATTTTGCCCAACAAACCGCTTGCGACGGTTACGTTTTGAATTTTATTCAACGAACTTGTTATAGAATGCGTTCTGACCAAGCCGACTTTGCCGATAATTCGCTTGTTTGTAATCACAAGTTCGGATGTCAAAAAACTGATGAAGTGCGGAAAAACCGCAAGAAACGATTTCTTTGCTTTTTGAACGACTTTTTCGTTTTTTGTTAAATTTTTTTCTGCATAGTTACCCATTTTGTTACCTCCGTGTGGTTTATTGACTACATTGTAATGTAAGAATTCTTAAATGTCAAGCATAAATGTAAGAATTCTTATATGCTACAACCACAATGAAAGAGAATGTTATCGGAAAGTCCATAAAAGTGAATCGTATGGCGCAAAACTATACTCAAAAACAACTTGCGCAAAAGATAGGCGTTACGCACGCCGCGATTAGTTATTGGGAAAACGGAATCAATATTCCAAACGTCAAAGATTGTTGGTTGCTCGCCGACGCGCTGGGAATTTCCATAGACGAGTTGGTGGGGCGCGACCTGCGAGATTGAACGAATTTTTCGCGCGCACATCTGCGCAACCATAAGCAAATGCTTTTAGAAGGATAAAAACACACTGTCCTATAAAAAAACACCGTCGGCGACGGTGCTTTCTTATGACAATTTCAAATCAAAGCAATTAGTTGAACAAATCCTTGAACGCTTTGCCGAATTTGACGACGGGAGCTTTGCTCG
>CAVKTQ010000057.1:0-11083 GCA_963659105.1 Firmicutes bacterium CAG:238
AGTGTTGCCCCACGCGGAGCGGACGTCGTGGGTTCCCTCAAATTTATGCAGAGGGGGAACGGCGGTGGGGGAAACACGTGAGGAAGGGGGAAAGTTGCAATTAATGTGACTTTCTGAAAACCGAAAATCGAAACGAGGAATATGCCTATGATAAGAATTTCAAATGCCAATTTCAAAGAAAAAATGCTTATCAAAAGGGTGGAAAAGGCGTGTTTTGCGCATTTGAATCAACCCGATTTTTTCCTCATAGATATGACGGTAGTCGACGAAGACGCCATTCGCGCGCTCAACAAAGAGGCGAGAGGGATTGACAAAGTGACCGACGTATTGAGTTTTCCGTGCTTTGACAAACTTGAACTGCCCGTATCCAAGGACAGTTTCGAGGACAGCGATTACGACGGGAAAAGAGTGCTTTTGGGCTCGATTATGATATGCCGTCAACGCGCCGAGCAACAAGCGTGGGAGTACGGACATTCGTATGCGAGAGAGTTGGGCTTTTTGGCTTGCCACGGATTTTTGCACATACTGGGATTTGACCACATCGACCCCGACGACGAAAAGGTGATGATAGCGCACCAAAAAGCGATTATGGAAAAAGCAGGACTGCGTCGCTGATGAGTTGCATCTTCGATGCAGTTATATGCACTTGCGTGCGTGAAATTGTGGCTTTGCCACAATGAAATTTGCGCCTTGCGCAAGTGAAATTGCACACTTTGTGTGCAGTTGCGGAATATTCTAAACATCTCTACTCATTCGAAGACGGAACGCGAGCCGCAACGGCGGCGAGAAAGCGAGTGCCGAACTTGACGATAAGTACAAGTGAACGGGCGAGTGTGGATTTTTTCGCCCGTGAACGAGTGACATAACAAGAGGACGATACCTTTCTATGTGAGTGCCGAGTGTTGCCCCACGCGAAGCGGACGCCGTGGGTTCCCTCAAATTTATGCAGAGGGGGAACGGCGGGCGGGGAAACACGTGAGGAAGGGGGAAGTTCAAATTCAAACGAATCCTTGTTCGAAGCACAAGAGCAAGATATAAGAAGAAAGCAAAAGAGGAAGTAAAAATACATGTACGAAGATTTCAAAAGCGGTTTTATTTGCATTGCGGGGCTTGCCAACGCAGGTAAGTCCACTCTCACAAACGCGCTTGTGGGCGAAAAAGTGTCCATAGTTTCTTGGCGGCCACAAACCACCAGAAACAAACTTTTGGGCATCATCAACGGCGACGGCTATCAAATGGTGCTTATCGACACGCCCGGGATTCACAAAGTGCGCAACCATCTCGGACAATATATGATGCAAGCGGTTGAAAACTCGCTCAAAGACGTGGACGGCGTGGTGTACGTCATCGACGCTGCAAAGGGTATGCAAAAAGAGGATTACGAATTTCTCGAAAAGAACGCAAGCAAAGTTCCCGTCGTCGTGGCTCTCAACAAAGAGGACTGCGTGACGAGAGAAACTATGTTCGAATCCCTTGAAAAACTCAACAAAATCGCAGATTTGAAAGCGATTGTGCCTATCTCGGCAAAGAAGGAGGACAACCTCGAACCGCTCAAAGCGGAACTCGTATCTCTTCTTCCCGAGGGCGCGCCGATGTACCCCGAAGATATGTACACCGAAAGCAGTATGCGCTTTATGGCAACCGAAATTATCCGCGAGAAAGCGCTCTATCTTCTTGACAAAGAGGTGCCGTACGGCATAGGCGTTTACATCAACAAATTCGAGGAAAGAGAGGGACAACCCATCATCGACATCGACGCGGACATAATTTGCGAGAAGCAGTCGCACAAGGCTATTGTCATAGGCAAGGGCGGCGAAATGCTCAAACAGATTGCGACGAAGGCTCGCCACGACCTCGAAGAAATGACGGGCGAAAAGGTGTTTTTGACCTTGTACGTCAGAGTCAAGAACGAATGGCGCGACGACGACAGAATTATGAAAGAACTCGGCTACGACCTCAAAGCCCTCAAAAAGGACTGACGAGCCGCAAAGAAGCCGAAAATCAGGGAATATAAAATGTAAAATCTCGGATAATGCGGACGTTTCTGCACATAATGACATCGTGAACAAACGAGAATTGTGGGAAATGTTTGCAAAAACCGGTGACGTCGAAGTGTACGGAATGTACCTTGCGATGAAGGAATACGAGGATAACTCGCAGATGTTGCGAGGGGAAAATGCAAACAGCCGACGTAAAAGTTAAAGCCGTCGTGACGAGGGCAGTACCTTACAACGAGAGTGATATGATTGTCACTCTTGTCGGCGTTGACACGGGCGTTTTGACCGCAACTGCGAAAGGCTGTCTCAAACCGAAAGCCAAACTGCGCTACGCCGCCGAGCCTATGAATTTCGGCGACTACGTTTTGAGCGGCAGAAACGGAAGATACGTCATCACCGAGTGCAGTCAAATCGAATCTTTTTCCAAAATAACGGCGGATATAGAAAGGTATTACGCCGCGGCTTTGGTCCTCGAAACCTTGCAAAAAGGTTCGAGAGAGGCAAATCCCGACCTTTTTATCCTCGCGCTCAAAACCCTCGATACGCTTGAATGCAAAAAGGAAGAAACGGACGATACGATACGCGATTTTTTGCTCGGTTTTTTGGATATATCGGGCAACGGCCTTGACTTTGCGCATTGCAACGTCTGCAAGTGCGACATCGAATCGAACGCATATTTCAAGGACGCGGACGGAATCGTCTGCGAGCATTGCAGGGGGCTTGACGGAATCCTCATCGACAACGTCACAAGGGCATATCTTGCAAAACAATCGGATACGACGCATCCGCTCAAAATCAAATCAAATATTTTGCTTGCGGATTTTGTATATATGACGACAGGGGTGCGCATAAGCACTCACTATTTTACGGAGCAACTATGAAAAACAAAGGATTTTTTGTGAAAATCATTGCGCTTACGCTCACGGTATGCACTCTCTTTGCGTGCGTGGCTTTGTTTGTTTCCTGCGACAAGGACGAAGTGAAAGCAAAGACCGTCGAAGACATCTTCAAGTCCACTCAAAGCAATCCCGAATTCAGCGGCGTCAAGAGAGAATTTACTCTCGACACGGGTTGGTCGATTTACACCACGAGCGCGGCAAAAAGCACCCAAGCGGTCAACGTCAACAGCGACGTGGGCTACATAACAAGCATCGACGCATTTGTCGTGAGCAACGGCAGCGTGCTTTCGGTTGTCAAGTGCGGAGATACGAAAGAGTATTTCGACGGCGGTATGAAAGGTATGATTTTGCCTGCCTCGCTCGGAATTTCCGCTTTGAGAGTCAAAGACGGACTTATCGCATGCAAGTTTAACGACTACACGGCGGGCGTGTTCGATTCAAGCGGCAGAACGGTGCTTTCGCGCACAAGAATAGACTGGTCGTCAAACAGCGGCGCAAACATCGACTCGATCATCAAAATCCTCGACGGCGGACTTATCGCAGTCAACTCGGCGTATGACAAGAGCGGCACGAGCGGCTATACTTCGATTTATCGTCCGACGATGGACAACGAACTTTCAAAATGCGGAACGCTCGTTGCAAAACTCGAAAACGCAAACGGCACTCTCACCGGCGTCAAGGGCTTTGACGGCAAGTACGTCACAGTCACCGGCAATACGGCAGGGGATTACATCTTCGCCGTTCCGAGCAGCGTTTCGGGCGATGTCGGCACCACGACGGCAACGGCAAACGGTACGGTCGCAGACAACGATAAGGACGACTACTACGGCGAAATAACATATATGGGCGGCGGAAAATTCTTTATCCACCAAGACTGGACGGTCGAAAAGGACGAGGAATACACCTACTACGACGGATTTGACTATTACGTTTTCTCTCGCAGAATCTATACGCCCGACAACGACAAATCTTCCGAATACACCAAAAACGCAGACAAGGTTTTCATTTATCTCGAAAACAATTACTATGACGGCGACAAGGCGGGCATCGCGACTTCGCAATACCTCAAAGACGGATTCACATACGCAAGTTACGGCTTGACGATAATCGACAAAGTGGGCTATTACGACCAGTTTATCCTCGACGAAAACCTCAATATCGTTATGTCGCTCACGGGCAATTACGGAATTACAATAAAAGACCAAAAGAAAGAAAAAGTCGGCTATTACGACCTCGTTATGCAATGCGTGGACGGCTACTACTATAACCCCGTGCTTCCCAGCGAATTCAACGTCTACGACAAGGACGGCAACAAGATAGGGCATAACGATCGCAACGACATTCAACAACAGGAACTTTCAAACGGAATTTTCGTGGTTGCAATCAACGACCCCGACGACACCTCGTCCAATCCCGAAAAACTTTACGGCGCGTTCAACCTCAAAGGCGAAGTGGTCGTGCCGTTCAAATACCTCTCGCTCTCGGCGTTCAGAGGCTCGTACACGGTGGGTAAAGCCAAAAACGAGGAAGGCGTCGCAACGTGGTATATCGTCGGCAGCGACGGCAATCAAATCACGCAAATGACGGACGGATCCACGCCTCTTGCAAGTAATGAAATCGCAACCGATTCAAACGGCAACTTTATCTACAAAATCGGCTGCTATATGTACAAAGTGGACAGCGGCGAAAAGGATTCCAGCAATAAAACAATCTACAAATACGGCGTCAAAAACTTCAATCCCAACGTCAACAAAAACGTCGTTATGAACGCAACTATGAGCGCAGGCAGCGTGCTTTACGCACCCACGTCCTCGCCGAGCAACGTGTTCGTTTTCGACAGAGTGACGGTCGGCAACAACGTCAGTTACACCGTGTACAGACTCATCTAAGTCAGGACATACAAATGATTACGACAATCGAAAAAGCAAACGACGCAATCCGAAAGGGCGCGAAAATCATCAACGAGGGCGGACTTGTCGTTTTCCCGACGGAAACCGTGTACGGACTCGGAGCAAACGCCTTTGACGAGAGCGCAGTCGCAAAAATATTCGAGGCAAAGGGCAGACCGCAGGACAACCCTCTCATAGTGCATATATCCTCCCTCGATCAGGTCAAGGACATCGCAAAGGATATCCCCGACAAGTTCTACGAACTTGCCTCTCGCTTTATGCCCGGTCCGCTCACCGTGATACTCAACAAGAGCGACAAAATCCCGTATATCGTCACCGCAGGCGGCGAAACCGTCGGCATCCGTATGCCAAACAACAAGTGGGCGCGCGAACTTATCTCAGACAGCAAACCGCTCGCCGCGCCGTCCGCAAACCGTTCAAAGCACATCTCGCCCACGACTGCGCAACACGTCTATGAGGACTTGCAAGGTCGAGTAGAACTCATTTTGGACGACGGTCCGTGCGGAGTGGGTATCGAATCCACCGTGCTCGACCTCACTTGCGATACGCCTACGATACTTCGCCCCGGCGCGATAACCGCGGATATGCTTCTCGATATCGTGGGGCAGGTCAGCCAAAACGGAAAGGTTATCAAAATCGCAAAAGCCCCCGGGATGAAATACACGCACTATGCGCCCGTTGTCGAAACGGTTATGGCGGAAAATATCGACCACGCAATCTCACAGTACGATAAAATAACGGCGGAGGGGAGAAATCCCGTCATAGTCGCTCGCGATATTTTCAGAGACAAGGTCAAAGATCGCGCGCAAATCTCGCTCGGAATCACCGTCGAGGACTACACTCGCAACGTATACTCTGCGTTGCATACGGCGGAAAAAGAGTACGACTACATAATCATCGAACACCTTGACGGAACGGGGCTGGAAGCGTCGGTTATGAACAGAGTGGAGAAAGCCGCAGGGGGTAAGAGCGTATGAAAGTTCTTTTCGTATGCTCGGCAAACACTTGCCGCTCGCCTATGGCGGAATATATGTTCAAGGCTTTTTTGCGAGCAAGAGGAGTAGAGGACGTTGAAGTCGACAGCGCAGGCTTGATACTCTCAAACGACCGTATCAATCCCTTTTGTCTTGCCACGCTCGACAGACACGGCGTGCCGTACTTCGACAAACAAGCGAAGTTTTGCACCAAACAACTATACAAAAAGGCGGATTTCGTGTTCGTTATGACCGAATATCACGAGCAGGTTCTCGTGCAGAACTACGGCAAGAAGCGCAATCTTCTCGTGCTTTCCGAGCTTCTCGGGCAGGATATTCCCGACCCCTACGGACAGGGCGTCGAGGCTTACGAAAACGTGTATAGAATCCTTTGGAACGGTCTCGATTCCATTTACCGCACGACGCAAAAAACAGACGGCTGAACGTCTGTTTTTCGTTTGCCCGAATTTTTTTGATTTTAATTGATTTATCCGATTAGATTGCCGATTTTTGCGATTTTGCAACCGAGTTCAAAAGCCTGTGATTTTGATTTTTCCGTTTTGTCATCTCGATTTTTCACATTCGACGTCAAAGTGGTCTTTGAGCAGTTGCTTGAAAATTTTGATGTGGATTTCCTCGTCGAGAATGATTCTCTCGAGCAGCATTTTCACGCTGTCGGAGGACAAATTCAAAATTGTGCGCTCGTAGTTCATAATCGCATTTTGCTCGGCGAGTATGTTTTCGCGAAGGTATCTTTTTGGGTCGAGCGTGTAGTTTGCAAAACTTCCGTTCCAGTAAGTGCGCGCACCCATAACGGGGTAGCCGCCGAGTTTGTATATGGTTTTGCCCAGCAGTTCGTGATGGCGCATTTCGCTCACCGCAATGCCTTCGAGAGCCTCTTGAATATCGGGATATTTCGGCGTTATGTAAAGTTGAAAACAGTATGTCAAAACGGCGGTCAATTCGCCCGACGAACCCGAGTATACCGGCATCAGAAGTTTGGATTCGGCAACGTTTTGCTCGACTTCGATTTCGGGGTACGGCAATTCGCTTGCGTATTTTGATAAGTCCATATTTCACCTCGCTTGATTTTGCACATTATATTCGCCTCTCGCAAATTGTGTGCAATCTCAAAAAAGTTGCAGTTATGCGGCAATTAACGTTCAAAATATATATAAAACCGCTTGCAAAATGACTTTTCGTGTGCTAAAATTTCAAAGTAACTTTTAGGAGGTATAGATATGCTTGATACATTGAACGCAATCCTTCTTGCTGCCGAACAAGGCGTGAGATATGCGGATTATGAAATATGTTTGAAAGTGTTTCTCATATTGATGGTGATTGCCGCTGTTGCAATCATCGTCGTAATAATGATGCAAAAAGGCACAAACGACAACGTTGGCGTCATCACGGGCGCGAGCGATACTTACTACGGCAAGAACAAGTCGACCAACAAGGAAAACATTTTGAAAAAGATCACCTTCGGTCTTTTCGCCTTCATTATGGTTTGCTCGATCATCTGCTTCGTAATGTGGGGTCTCATCTCACAAGGTGCTTAATCTTCACTCTGTAAAGTATCGAACGGCTCGTTTTGCGAGCCGTTTTGTTTTATTCGGCAAAAGACGAGATTTTTTGATTCGTCCCGCTCTTGAATAACTTGATTGGATATTATATAATAAAAGTATGATAAACATAGTTGCAACAAACAAAAAAGCCTATCACGACTATTTCGTCGAGGACACCTACGAGGCAGGCATTGCGCTCGTCGGTTGCGAGGTCAAATCCATACGGCAAGGCGCGGTCAATCTTCGCGACAGTTTCGTCATAATCAAAAACGGCGAAGTCTTTATGCTCGGCGCGCATATCTCGCCCTACAAAATGGGCAGTTACAACAACGTCGACCCTCGCCGCATGAGAAAACTTCTTCTCAACCGCTCGGAAATCAACAAACTTCGCGGCAAAGTCGAGCAAAAAGGGTATACGCTCATTCCTCTCAAAGTCTATTTTAAGGACGCTCTCGTGAAAATCGAACTTGGTCTTTGCAGAGGCAAGGAACTTCACGACAAGCGCGAAGCGATAAAAGAGAAGGAAAACAAGCGCAATTTGCAACGAGTGATGAAAGAATACAACAGGTAAGTCGGCTCGCCGACGCGTTGCGGTTTCAAAACTCGCTTGATATTTCAAAACACAGAACAACAAAAAATACAAAAACATCAAAAAAACGCGCCGAAAGCGCATAAGAGGCAGCATATGAAAAGAATAGAAACAACTTGCGTACAAGGCGGCTATACGCCAAAAAACGGCGAGCCGCGCCAAATCCCCATCATTCAAAGCACGACATTTAAGTACGACACCAGCGACGATATGGCAAAACTGTTCGACCTTGAGGCGAGCGGCTATTTCTACACTCGTCTTCAAAATCCCACAAACGACTACGTTGCCGCAAAAATCGCCGAACTCGAAGGCGGTTGCGCCGGTATGCTCACATCGTCGGGTCAAGCGGCAAACTTCTATTCCGTGTTCAATATCGCCAACGCAGGCGACCACGTCGTTTCGACAAGTTCGATTTACGGCGGAACGTACAACCTTTTCAACGTGACTATGAGAAAAATGGGCGTGGATTTCACCTTCATTTCCCCCGACAGCACCGAGGAAGAAATCGACGCCGCATTCAAGCCCAACACAAAGGCTGTGTTTGGCGAAACAATCGCAAATCCTGCGCTCAGAATGTTCGATATCGAGTTGTTTGCAAAGGTTGCGCACAAGCACGGCGTGCCTCTTATCGTAGACAACACGTTCGCAACGCCGATAAACTGCCGTCCGATAGAGTGGGGCGCGGACATCGTCACGCATTCCACCACGAAGTATATGGACGGACACGGCGCGGCTGTTGGCGGCGCAATCGTTGACGGCGGCAATTTCGATTGGCTCGCGCATGCGGATAAATTCCCGGGACTTTGCACGCCCGACGAGAGTTATCACGGCATAACCTACGCCGAAAAATTCGGCAAGGGCGGCGCGTTTATCACAAAATGCACCGCGCAACTTATGAGAGATTTCGGCTCCATTCAAAGTCCGCAAAACGCGTTCTTGCTCAATCTCGGTCTTGAAAGTTTGCACATCAGAATGCAACGTCATTGCCAAAACGCTCTCGAAGTCGCAAAATACCTCGAAAGCGACGAGCGTATTTCGTGGGTGAAATATCCCTCGCTTCAAGGCGACAAGGACTTTGAGCTTGCAAAGAAGTATTGTCCGAACGGCACTTGCGGCGTCGTAAGTTTCGGCGTAAAGGGTGGAAGAAAAGCGGCGGAGGAGTTTATGAAAGGACTCAAAATCGTCGCAATCGAAACCCACGTCGCCGACGCGCGCAGTTGCTGTTTGCATCCTGCAAGTTCCACGCACCGCCAACTCACCGACGACGAACTTATTGCGGCAGGCGTTTCTGGCGACCTCGTGCGACTTTCCTGCGGTCTTGAAAGCGCGCTCGACCTCATCGACGATATAAAACAAGCGCTCGACAATGCGCATATCGAGGCGTAAAGAGGTGATTCTATGCCTTTAATTATTCCAAAACAACTGCCGGCATACAAAATTCTCACCGACGAAAAGATTTTCGTTATGGACGAAACAAGGGCGACAAGACAGGACATCCGTCCCATCGAGATTCTGATTCTCAATCTTATGCCCACAAAGGAAACTACCGAAACGCAACTCATAAGGCTGCTTTCAAACTCGCCGCTTCAAATCAACGTCACGCTCATAAAGACGGATTCCTACGAGCCTACGCACGTTTCGATAGGGCATATGATCCGCTTCTACAAGAGTCTCGACGAGATAAAGCAGATGAAGTTTGACGGCATGATCGTTACTGGCGCGCCCGTAGAAACCATACCCTTTGAGGACGTGAAGTACTGGAACGAACTTGAACAGATTTTCGAGTTTGCGGACAAAAACGTAACAAGCACAATCTATATATGCTGGGGTGCGCAAGCGGCTCTTTATCACAAATTCGGCATACAAAAGCGGAAATTGCCGCAAAAACTCTTCGGCATATATCCTGCGCACGCCATCGTCGAAAACGATATGCTTTTGAAGGGAATGGACGACACTTTCTACATTCCGACTTCTCGCCATACCGCCATTGACGAGGAAGCCTTGCGCAAGGTTCAGACCGTCAAGATTCTTGCCGAATCGCCCCAAGCCGGCGTAGTCATCGCCAAAACCACCGACAACAAATCCTTTTTCTTCACCGGGCATAGCGAGTACGATCGTTTTACCCTCAAATCCGAGTACCTGCGCGACCTCGAAAAAGGCTTGCCCATCTCCAAACCCGTCAATTATTTCCTCGACGATTCTCTCGACAATGTGGATATGAAGTGGCGTAGCGCGGCGAATTTGTTGTTTTATAATTGGTTGAATTATTACGTTTACCAAGTCACCCCATTCAATCTATAAGCCGCCAAACAGCGTCTAACTTTGTCAGAGGCATCCGTCTGCCAACTCATTTACGATAAGTAAATTAGGGTTGTCATTCGGATGCCTCTTTCGCGTTATACATCTGTTTGGCGCATTTAGAGTATTAAGGGTATAAGTACACTCCTGTTTATGAGGGCGGCTCTTTCTTGTTCTTCATCTCAATGGACGGCTTATAGTTTGAATGGGGGGCAAATCAAAACTCCTTTTCAATTAAACTTCTTTTTAATTTAATATTCAAACATAATAACATTTAAGTTCCGCCATTATATTAATCAATTTCTCTTTTATATTCGCTTTCGCAGTCGTGTTCGAGTTCGTCAAAGACTTTGGGCGAGGCGATTGCGCCGTTGCCGAGCGGGGTTAATGAGAGTAGGGCGAGAAAGAGTAGCAAAGTTCCCGACGCGATGTAATAGATTTTGAGAGGAGTTATAAACGATACGGCAATCAGCACCGCGCCCGAAAAAAGATAGTTTTTCAAATTGCGACGAGAGAGTATCGCTTGTAAAAGTGAAGATACTGAAAACTTTTGTCTTTGTTTCTTCAAGACGGGCAGGGCGTTGCGCTTTGCAAGGAACTTGAACACCTGCCTCGTCTTTACGATTTCAATCTTCACGTCTTGAAGATTTGCAATTTGCCACGCCTTTCTGTCAATGCCTTTCGTAATGAGATAAACGTGGCTTTTGTCGTGCTTTTTTGCAAGTTTGCACACGTTTGCGACGTCGCTTCCGCCAAGCGGCGCAAACTTGAAATTTGCAATTATTATACTGTTTTCAAGCAATATATAGTTGTCACCATTCTCAATTTGCGTATTTTTTAGAGAACTTACA
>CAVKTQ010000058.1:0-4494 GCA_963659105.1 Firmicutes bacterium CAG:238
AGATTTGTTTGAACAAGAATTAAACAAAGTGTTGCACTTGGTTTGACAAATCACCATCAAAAGGCATAGACTCGCCCCAAACGGGTTTTAACTCTTTTTCATCGAGTTTTGAAATGTTTCTATACTCTTCACCGCTCAAATCTTTGACGAACTGCACATACGATGAATAATGATACAAAAAATCTCGTCCATACTTTTTAAGCAATTCCATTCGTGGCAACCCTTTTAACATATCTTCAACGACATAATATGTATTGTCAATCGGCATATCATCGTCAATATGCTCGACATTGTAAGAAACAACATCATCAACGGAATATTGATACTTGTTTTTGCTTGATTTGGTATTGTGTATCAAATAATTGATACACAATACCCTATCACGCACAATTCGTGATAAGCAGTTTATTTTTTGTCCGTTTTCGTCCTTGCTTTCAAACCAACGGCGAATTTCGCTTACGTCACGATTATTTATCAACCGCAAATATATATGTATATGTGGCGGTTTCAATTCACCTTTGATATGCAAAACTGCGCCCGTATCTTTGTCAATCTCATCATCGGTGTAATAATCCTTATCATGCATAATGTAAGCATAAGACGATATTTGTTTTGCCTTGTTATCTAAAACTTTTTGCACGTCTTTCAAAGACGGCAAATATGAAATTAAAAAATGCTCGTAACTTCTCATATATAAAATTCTCTCATTCTCTCTTTCTCTCTATGTGGACGCGGAGGACACATAGAGAGAATCACACAATCGGTTGTTTTTGTGGCGGTGGGAATATTCCCACCCACCGCCAGCATATTCCCACGCTAACAAAGTTCTCGGCACGGCAAAGCCGAAAACACAGCGAAGAAACAACAAGCCGTATTTGTGCTATAAAAGCGCAAGCGCATACACCCCTACGCTATCGCTAAATTTGCGCAAAGCGCAAATGCCCACCCGACAAATTCCCCTACACTTGCGGAACGTCAACGGAAATAGTTTTGTCATCGTCTTTTTCGACTTCATCGGCGGTTTTAATATCACGATACAAGTATTCTTTATACTTTTCTTTATTGTTTTGATAGTCCTTTTGAATCGCTTTTGAAACGCTTATATCGATAAGATATTTTGTGTACAAACTATCGTCGAAATGGTCAATCTTGCGAACGGCACAACCACGATAAATAGGCTTGTAACACCTCGAATTATATGACCCGTGTTTCTTCAAATACGGTAAGAATCCGAAGAAATAGTTTTCGTCCAATTCGGTTGTAGTCATTATGTTGTTGTTGTCTTCGACAAGCAACATAGGAATCGCAGTAACCTTATAGAACGGCAAAATCGCACCGTATCTATGAAAATCGTGTAAGCCGTAAATCATACCGAGCCTTGAACGAATCGGTTTTACGATATTCGTTGCGACTTGGTCTGTTACAAACATACGTCCGTCAAGCCAATGACGGAAGAAACGGACAAATTTTTCTAACTGCTCTTGAACATACGGGTTATCAAATTCCCATTGCGAGGCAATAGCACCGATTTCATCGATGACAACTACGCATTTTTCGGGCAAAATACCTCGTTCGAGCAACATTTCTTTTGTCAAAGGCGTTGACAATGTTTTTTTATTTATACGAATCGGTATATTAGAATACAATGTAGGCGGATATTTCCAATCTTTGAATAACTTATCGCTTTTAGGCAACCACTTGAACATTTTATATATAAAATAGCGTGTTTCTTGTTTGCGATAAGCCTTTTTGCCATAGCGAACGGCAAGATATGTTTTACCGCTTCCGAGCGTACCGACCCAAGCAACGATAGATTGTTTAGAAGGTATTTTAGTTGAACGCATTATTTGAAGAATCACGAACACAAACGCAATTATCAAAACGCATAATATAATTATTCCTATTCCACTCATAACAATTATTCCTTTTCTAACATACCGTTAGACAGTACATAGACCGTTTCGGCAATATATCCGATAAATTGAAACGGATACGCAAGACAATCAATGACGAATCCGAAAAAATCGCCAAGTGCTTCCAATGCCGTTTGTATTGTTGTAGCATTATTAAATGACAAAACAACACTCGACCAATCGGGCGAAGCGGGTTTTTCGGGTAAATAGTCAAGATTTTTTGCATACGCTTTCAAATTAAATGTTGCACCCGTAAATGAACAAAGCAACGCCAACAAAAGCACAGCGACCAAAAGAAAAGTTAAAACCTTATTCATTTTAGCAACCTACCTTTTTTTGATTTACCACCGTTTGCAATCCACATTATCAACTTGTACGGCAAGCCGATAAAAATCGTTATAACAACGAAAATCGACACTGCCAAGAAACAATAATAAAACACTTCTTCACCTTTTGAAAAAGCCGTTATATCAATGAACATCGGCATTATATATGCCTTAAATATTTCATATAAACTCATTCCCATAATCACACCACCTTTTTAATTACAAAAGCAACAATGACAATCGAGAGTACGAAAAAGACAACCGCTGAAACGTTAATACCGAAGATTTCAAAATTGAAAATGTCTTTCAAAAAGTTCACGGGCGATTGAATTACCGATATAATGCCGTCTGTCGAAGACTTAAAATCGGTTTGTTCGGAGTTTCTGCCGAAATCTTCGTAGAAATTAACTATATCGAGATACCGTTCTTCCGTTGTTTTATCGGGAAATGTATACGGAGTTATTTCGTATAAAGATTTTGTAGCGGTATCGTATGTATAGAAATCACAACTATTAGTTGCGCCTTCGGCAGGCATTGTTTTAGGAGTTCGCAAAGCCATAGCGCAAATAGAATAAAATTCCCGATATCCCGTCAAATCAAAAAATTGATAACAAAGACCTCGCCCGACATCCTCATCTGTATTAAGTCCTTTAATTTTAAGTTTCAACGTATAATCGGTATTTATAATATCACTAACTTTTGTACCATAAGGAACTAAAAACACCTTAAAATTAGTGTCTTTTTTAATGTATGTCTGTGTAGCCGAATCAAACAAAGTTCCAATAGGCCACGCAAAACTAACAAATTTTTGACTATAATAATACATCTGCCAATTTGACAAAGCGTCATATTCTGCGCGCAAATCTTCTTCGGAACGGATATAACCAGTAAATGTCGACCCAACCTCAACTTTAATCCAAGATATAGACACAGAAGAATTAATCGGCAACGAAAAAGCAAACTGCAAAGAACCTGATTTAGTAATAGAATAAGTAACAACGTTTAAGCCGTGTTTTAAATAATTTGAACCGGAAATAACAGAAGTCCCAACATTACGCAACCAAATGTAAACGGGCTGAACAATATCAGTAACAAAGATTGAAAGAGTAAAAACCTCTCCAACCTCTGCATTATAACTTAATTTTTGATAAGGATATTGAATAGTTGATAGATTATTAGATAAAATCAAATCGCCATCGGAAAAAGATACTAATGATTCATTATAAACCCACAATGTATCATCAAGGAATGTAAAATTAGAGGATTGAAACAAAATATTATCACCGACTTTACCGTCGTCGGGCAAAGTTGCGTCATAAGCATAAGCAACGTTACATTGTGTTTGAACATCAAACACGCCACCGACAACGCAAAAGCCGAGAACGACAAACATAACCGCAAGTAAAATCAAAAGAATCGCAAATGCAATCTTTTTGGCGGTTGGTTTTTTCTTCTCGTCGATTTTAGTTTCTTCGTCGAGAATTATATTTTCTTCTTGATTTATTTTATTTTTTTTCATATAAACACCTCATAAAAAACGGGCGGTAAGGTACAAAAACCAAACCGCCCGATTTTTTGTTCGCTTATCTACGAATAAGTCGAACTGCGCCGTAAATAAGACCGATTGCCATTGCAAGACCCGCAGTCAAAAAGCCGAATTTTGCAAATTCACTTATTACGGGTTGCGTTGCGGACGGGTCAACGTAAAGAATGTTCAAAAACGCATTTTTAATGCCGTCGCCCATACCCTTCATTGCTTCCGTGAAAGAAGAAAACAAAGTCGTTATAAGTTCGCTCATTTAGCCGATTCCCCCTTGTTGTATTTCTCAAAACCGAGATATTTTTTGTAAACGCCCTTGTAACCCTCGACATACTCGAAGTCAACGACAACAGTATCGAAAGGAACAATAGAGCATTCGTCTTGATAATCCCAAATACGAATTATTTGAGGATTCGTCAAGGTTGTTGCGGTGCGGTTAGACCAAACAAGGACTTCAACCACACGAACAGTTTTTTCGCCTTTTTTGTAGGAAAATTCCCCAAGATAAAGACCGATTTGACGATTTGTTGCTACATTTTTGTTGTTTTCTTCCATAAACAACACCACCTTGTAAATACTCGTCAAATGATAAAACAATTCAAAAAAACTCGGAAACACCACGCTATAAAACTAATTCGCAAAATAAATAATCTGCAAATAGTTTCTTAACAAAACTATATCGCAGAACCCCGTGTTTTGCGAATAGTTTTTATAC
>CAVKTQ010000058.1:4504-6408 GCA_963659105.1 Firmicutes bacterium CAG:238
TTTTATACGGGTTGAGCATCAATAATTGCCCTTCTTTTTGCAAAAATTTTGCTATGATGTCCGAATTTAATGTTGCGCTCTGCCGACTGACTTACATTCAAATTGTGGCTTCTACTTTATTTACATTTTAATTTCGGATTCGTATTTTGCCCACTGCTAATATGAAAACCTTAGATAATTTGCATTATAAAATAGCATCATTATAAAAATAGCGTCCGTGTGGACGCTACTCTGTTGTAATTCGTTGAATTTGTAAAATTATAAATCTAGTATTATGCTATTTTATCATATTTTCGTATGTGTGCTTCATTGTGAGCGAATCAAACATTTGAGTGCCTGCGGATTCGCTCAAAACGTGCGGCGTGAGATTGTTTTTGACAATAACCTCGCAAAACGGTTCAAATTCAGGTCCGTAGACGTTGTCGGCAAAGGTTAAATGTTTGATTTCGCCTTTTGCGCCGTACATAATCTTGCTGAAATGGACGTGCATATTTTTTGTCTTTTCTTCCCCGAGTCCGTCGAAAAGGTCGTCGATGATACGTTGAAAATCGTCGGAAGTTTTTAATGCTCCGCCCCAAAGGCTGTTGACGTGACCGAAATCGACGCAGGGATAAACGTTTGGAGCGAGTTTACAAAGTTCGATGACTTCACTAACCGTGCCGATCTGCGCTTGTTTTCCCATAGTTTCTGGGCAAACAATCAAATCGTCGTCGCCGTTTTGTTTTATTACGTCGAGTGCGCGAGCAAAGTTGTCCAATGTGCGAGCGAACGCCTCGTTTCGAGGTTGTTTGCCCTCTGCACCCGGATGAAAAACGCAGCGTTGACCGTGAAAATGTCTGAGCGCTTTAAGCGAACTTGTCAGATAATTGATTGAATTGTCCGCTTTTTCTTGTTCGACGGATGCAAAATTTATGAAATACGGCGCGTGGACGCTGATTTCGATGCCGAATTTGTCGGCTTCGTCCCCTATCGCTTCTGCGGTCGTTTCGCCTATGCGAACACCTTTGCCGAACGAATATTCAAACAAATCGAGCCCCTTATCTCTCAACCATTGCGGCATTTGAAGCGTTGCGCTCAAGCCGTCTTTGGCAAACTGTTCGTCGTGTCCGGATGGTCCGAACAATGCTATGTCACGTTTATTTATCATTTGTCACCTCTAAAAAGCAAACTATCGGAGTGATTACGCTTGAAATTGTCGAGGATTTTGTTTGAATTGACTTCATCGCTGTCGAGTTGCGCTTCCAATTCGACTTGAGAGGCAAATTTGACAATGTCGCGCATTTTTTCAATGAAATACACGCTTATGGTTTTGCCGTATAAGTTCCCCGAAAAATCGATAATATACGTTTCAACCGACACGGAATTATCAGAAAACGTGGGTTTCGTGCCAACGTTCGTCATAGATTTGAAAATTTTGCCGTCAACCTCGCAAAAAGTCGCATATATTCCGTTTGCGAGTTGCAAGCGAGATTCGTTTTGAGCGATGTTTGTTGTCGGAAATCCCATTGAAGTGCCTTTGTGGCGCGCATGCAACACTTCACCACTCATTAAATACGGCAAAGCGAGATATTCGTTGAGTTTGTCGACCTGACCGTTTTTCACGAACGTTTTAAGTTTTGAAGTGGATATCTTCACTCCGTCGGAAGTTTCAAAAGGCACGACGCAAAGCGAAATGCCCTTGTCACCGCAATACTTGCCCAGCAATTCGACGTTCCCTGCCGCAAATTTGCCGAAAGTATAATCCGCACCGACAAAAATGGATTCGACGTTGAAATTCGCCGTCAACTCATCGAGAAAATCGATGGGTGACAAACTTGCAAACTTATCGTCGAACAAGGCGGCGATAACGACGTCCAAGCCGCATTTTTCAAGCACTTTTACACGATCGGAAAAGCAATACATTT
>CAVKTQ010000058.1:6418-10136 GCA_963659105.1 Firmicutes bacterium CAG:238
AAAGGACGTTCGGATCGTTTGAGAACGTCAAAAGCGCGCTTTCGATTCCGTTTGCCTTCGCATAGTCGATTGCACGCTCGCAAAGTTTTTGATGCCCTTTGTGAATGCAATCGAAAAAACCGAGCGCAAGCGCAACCGGGAAATCGTATTGTTTTTCAAAATCGAGGATTTTCATATTTTCACAGCCTCGTTTTCATATGTAGCAAACCGTTTGCGCACTCGCCGATGCCGAGAACTTCGCCGTCGTATCCGACGACGAAATCGCCAAGCGGCAAATTGTCGATTCTTATGCTTACACCGTTCAAAACCTTACTCTTTTGCGTATCGTCGATTTGCACGTTTTGAAAACTCTTCAATGCGCAATTCATCGGTTTTAGGTATTCTAACGGCATTTTTTCAAAATCTTCAATGGAGACCGAATCGCAAATTTCGAAGTCGCCGCTTTTTATTCTGCATATCGACGACATATAAGCGAGCGTGCCGAGCGAGGCGGCAAGGTCGCGCGCTATCGAGCGAATATACGTTCCGCTCGAACATGAGATTTCAAACGCATACTCGTTTTCTTTGAGCGTATACGGCGTGCCGTTTGCATCACAATCAACCGTTTTGACGTAATATACGGTCACTTTTTTCGGTTTCAAATCAACTCGAACGCCCTTGCGAGCCAAGTCGTATGCCCTTACGCCGCCGACGGATTTTGCCGAATACTGCGGCGGAATTTGGTCGATTTCGCCGACGATATTTTTTGCGGCTTCGTCGATTTGCTCTCTTGACGGAATAGCCGAACTCTTTTCGACGACCTTACCCGTACAATCGAGCGTATCTGTAGTTTCGCCGAAAACGAAAGTTGCGCGATAGATTTTGACTTTTTGTTGCATATAATCGAAAAGCCTTGTCGCAGTTCCGACGGCAATCGGCAAAACGCCCGTACCGATTGGGTCGAGAGTGCCGAGATGTCCGACTTTTTGCTTTTCGCCGCTTGCCCTGCGCAGTATGCCGCGCACTTTGACAACGACGTCGCTTGAAGTCATACCGCATGGTTTATTGATGTTGACAAAGCCTTTCATATCCGATTCAAATTGTAATTTTTGACAAAATACCCTGTTAGATTCTGTCTTTTGCAAGTTTCACGAGTTTTTCGGTTATATCTTCGAGATAGCCGTTGACGCGACAACCCGACGCGCATTTGTGTCCGCCACCGCCAAAAGTCATCGCAATGTCTGACGCGTCGACGGGTTCTTTTGTGCGGACGCTCAGTTTGAAGTTTTTGTCGCCGACTTGCGATAGCGCATAGGCGACTTTCACGCAATCTACGTCGATAAGTTCGCTAATAATGCCTTCGGTATCGTCGCAAGTCGTGTTTGTCGCTGCAAAATCCTCTTTCGTGAAGCAAATCAAAGCGATTTGCTTGTTCTCGAAAAATTTTGCGTTCGCAAGCGCACGGCGTTTCAAATCGAATTTGTTTGAAGTGACGCTCCTATACACACGATAAATCGCCTCGCTTGCGTCGAAGTCGTATTCGAACAATTCGCACGCAATTTCGTGAGTGCGTTTTGTGGTGTTGGAATAAGAAAAACAACCGCTGTCCGTCACAATACCGCAAAACAGCAGTTTTGCAACGTTCACATCGATTGCCTTCATAGATTTGAGCAGTTGAAAAACGATTTCCGCACACGCGCTTGCCGTATCGTCAACGTAGCAAAGCGATGCATATCTCTCAAAAGATTTGTGATGGTCGATGACAATCTGCGTTTTTGCCGACAAAAACGACTTCATACACTGCCCGAGCCTGTCAATCGAACTTGCGTCTATGCCGATTGCGAGGTCGTGGACTTTTTTTTGCGGAAAAGCGATATCTTCGCTTTTGAACAGAGATTTGTATTTGTCCGGAACGGGCGAATCGCAATATGCCGAAACGTTTTTGCCCTTGTTTTTGAGTGCGACGTAGAGCGCGAGCATGCTGCCCAAAGCGTCGCAATCGGGTTTCGTGTGACAATAAAGCGCAATATCGTCCGAGCGATTTATTCTTTTTGAGATTTCTTGAAGAATATCGTTCATTGTTCCTCGTCGGTGTTTACAATCGTCCTTTGCTCGTTCTGTTTTTTGATTTCGTTGAGTATTTCGTCGATTTTTATGCTGTAGTCGACGCTGTCGTCAATTATGAAATTGAGTTCGGGCAGAAGACGAATTTGCACGCTGTCTTTAAGCATGTTGCGGATGAACGTTTTGGAGCGGCAAATCGTGTAGTACGCCTCTTGCCTTTCCTCGTCGCTTGCCGCATATATAGACAAATACACCTTTGCGTATTTAAGGTCGGGCGTGGTGTAAAGTTTGGTCACGCCGACAATAGCATTGTGAAGACGTGGATCTTTGATGTCTTCGGCAATGATTTTGGTGATTTGTCTGGCGAGTTCGGAATTGACTCGCTCCATCTTAATCTTCATTTGTTTTCTCCATAGTGAACGCTTCGATTACGTCGTCCGCTTTTACGTCTTGGAAGTTGGACAACATTATGCCGCAATCGAAGTTCTTTGCCATTTCCTTGACGTCGTCTTTGCCGTGACGCAAGGAAGCGATTTCGCCTGTATACTCGACTTTTCCGTTTCTGATAAGACGCGCTTGCGCACCACGGACGATTTTGCCGTCCACGACGTGGCAACCTGCAATAGTACCGACGCCGCTGATCTTGAACAATTCACGCACTTCCGCAGAGCCGAGAACGACCTCTCTGAACTTGGGATCGAGCATGCCCTTGACCGCCTTTTCGATGTCCTCGATTGCGTTGTAAATGATGTTGTAGAATCTGATGTCGATATTCTTTTGTGCGGCGAGTTGTTTTGCGTTGTTGTCGGGGCGAACGTTAAAGCCGATGATGATTGCGTTTGAAGTTTCCGCAAGCAAAACGTCGCTTTCTTTGATTCCGCCGACAGCCGAGTGGATGATGTCGATATTGACTTCGTCGTTTCCGAGTTTGGCAAGAGATTGTTTGACCGCCTCGACCGAGCCTTGAACGTCCGCTTTGATGATGAGTTTGACGGACTTGAGTTCGCCTTTTGAAATCTTGTCGAACAAGTCGTTGAGCGAAACGGACGTAGATTCCGTTTTGCTTGCGGCAAGTTTGAGTTTTCTCTCTTCAGCAAGTTCTCGTGCAAACTTCTCGTCAGCAACGACGTCGATTCTGTCGCCTGCTTCGGGAACGTCGTCCCAACCGGTGACCGAAACCGGCATCGAAGGACCGGCTTTTTTGACCTTTCTGCCCTTGTCGTCGATCATAGCGCGGATTTTACCCGTGCAAGTGCCTGCGACGACGTTGTCTCCGACGTGCAACGTACCCGTTTGAACGAGGATTGTTGCGATTTTGCCGAGCCCTTTGTCGAGTTTTGCTTCGATAATCGTTCCTCTTGCGCTCCTGTCGGGATTCGCGCGCAATTCTTCGACTTCGGCGCGGACGAGGATTTGTTCGAGCAAATCTTCAACGCCCATACCGGTTTTGGCAGACACGCGCACGACAGGCGTATCGCCGCCCCATTCTTCGGGAGTTACGCCGTTTTCTGCGAGTTGCGAAAGCACTCTGTCGGGATTTGCGCCCGCTCTGTCCATCTTATTCATAGCGACTATGATAGGCACTTTTGCTTGTTTTGCGTGACTGATCGCTTCGAGCGTTTGAGGCATAACGCCGTCGTCCGCCGCAACGACCAGAATCGCGATATCCGTAACT
>CAVKTQ010000059.1:0-10071 GCA_963659105.1 Firmicutes bacterium CAG:238
GGGGATTCCCACGCTACGCTCTGAATGACGACGTGGGCGATTGACTTTGCCGCAATGCCGTTTGAGCAATTATTGCGGCTCCAATTCCGTCTACGAAGTTGCACATCCCGTGTACGAGTAGACTTCGAATAAGTGTTCGTTTAACCGCTTGCGTGCGTAGCACGCTTTTACCAAGCAAGCACTCGCGCGGAATTGTGGCTGGATTTCTTGTCCGTCTTGTTCGGGAGAGCAAAGAGGGCTTGCGCGGTTAGTGATTGCGAGAACAAGTGCGGCTTTTGACAATCGCCCAAATGTTTTCGTTTCTATTTAGGGGATTCCCACGCTACGCTCTGAATGACGACGTGGGCGATTGACTTTGCCGCAATGCCGTTTGAGCAATTATTGCGGCTCCAATTCCGTCTACGAAGTTGCACATCCCGTGTACGAGTAGACTTCGAATAAGTGTTCGTTTAACCGCTTGCGTGCGTAGCACGCTTTTACCAAGCAAGCACTCGCGCGGAATTGTGGCTGGATTTCTTGTCCGTCTTGTTCGGGAGAGCAAAGAGGGCTTGCGCGGTTAGTGATTGCGAGAACAAGTGCGGCTTTTGACAATCGCCCAAATGTTTTCGTTTCTATTTAGGGGATTCCCACGCTACGCTCTGAATGACGAGTTGGGCGATTGACTATGCCGCAATGCCGTTTGAGCAATGTGCGCGGTAGTAGCGCAATAAATCGAGCAAGGCTCTCGGCAATACGCATACTTGCGTGTTGCCGTTGCCTCAGCGACGATTTTTGCGCTTGCAACGCCGTTTGAACAATTAATTTATTGAATATTATTTTCTATGTCCTGCGTGTTGTCGGAAGCGACGGCAAGATTCTCGTCCACGGCTTGTTCCTCTTGCGTTTCGACGTCGCCGCGTTTAAGTTCGCTTTCCACCTCGGTCATTTCCTCTTGCGTTTCATCGGTTTCGGCTGCTTCTTCTGCGGCTTTACGCGCTTTTATTGCGGCAATCATTTCGTTCATCTTTGTTTCGTTCAAGAAGAATTTCTTTTTGTAGACGATGAGTGCGACAGCCATAAACACCATAGGAATGGCGCAGGTGCAAACAAGCAATATCATTGTGCTTTGTTGTCCGCCAGAAGAGGCTTGCAGAGCGTTGACAACGTCTTGTTTTGTCATGTCGGTGATAAGCCCCTTGTCTATGTCGGCAAACTGGTTTGTGTATGTCAGCACGCCTGCGACTATATACACAAGCGACACAAGCCCCTGCATAAGCGCAGATCCCATCTTTGCCGTGAAAGGACGCAGCGCAAAAATCAAACCTTCGTCGCGCCTGCCCGTCTTGTACTCATTGTACTCGACGGTGTTTGCCATGTTGATGACCATAATCATATAAAATCCGCCGCCCCAGCCTGCAATCGTATACGCAAGGAAAGTCAAAATAAAACGGAGGGTGATTTGCATATTCAGCACTTCAAAAAGCACGGTTTTCGGCACGGTCAAGCCGAGAACCATCATCAGCCCATAACCGATAATGAGCGCAAGTCCGCACGAATAGAGCAATTTGTCGCGCCCGATTTTTTTGGCAAGAGCAGGATAGAACAAAGTAAACGCTGCCGACACGACGGCGTATCCCAACCCGAACACCGTCCAAAGCGTGCCGTTGTAGGCATTGTCGAAATATATGTACATCATTCCGAGACCGCCGCCCACGACGTTTGTGCCGACGTTGAACAACAACATGACAAGCGCGCTCCACATAATCTGGTCGTTTTTGAAAAGCACCCTAAACATATCCTTGACTTTCATAGGCGGCGTTTTCATCAGATTTTTGGGGAGAGGTTTTTCTTTCACGCCTAATATCGTAAACATTTGAAAGCCGCACATCAACACGACCGCTATAACCGCCATAATGCCGAATGCCGTCGTCGAATTGCCGCCGACGGGCTTTTCGCCCATAGCAAAGGTCGGGATGATAAGTCCGGCAAGTCCGCCGCCGATTCCGACCGAAATCGACGTTAAAGTCATCAATTTGTCGCGATCGTGCGGATTGTTGGTGAGCGACGGCATCATTCCCCAGTAGGAAATGTCGTTCATTGTGAACGTTATGCTGAAGAAGAAATACATTGCGGCAAGCAAGCCGATAAAGCCCCATCCCTGCGCCGGAACGGTGAACAGCGTCACGATGACAACCGACGTCGTAAGCGCGCCGATGAGTTGCCACGGCTTATATTTGCCCCATTTTGTGCGAGTGTTTTCCACAATTCCGCCCATAATCGGGTCGTTCAATGCGTCGAATATTCTCGCCGCAACGATTATGAACGTGATCGCCGTAAATTGAGCGGTGTTCAAATTTTTGGTAAATACGCAAAACGACAGGAGATAGCCGTTGAATAAATTGTACAAAAAATCTCGTCCGAGTGTGCCGAGAGCGTACATAAACAGATTGCGATTTGACAGTTTTTCGCCGTCTTGCTGAGGATTCGCTCCTTCGGCGCTTTCAACTGCCGATACGTTTGTTTCTTCCTGCATAATTTTCCCCTTTACGCTTGATACAATCATTGTATCAAAACGCAAACCCCATTTCAATAGCAAACGAAAAATAATCGATGTATGCAAAAATATCTTTAAGCGCATTTTTTTGCAAACGACGTCTTCAAAAGCGGCAATCGAAAGGACAAAAACACCCGATGACCGCAAAAAATCAACGTAACCAACCGCCTAAAATCATCGCAAAAGCAACATTAAATCGACATAAAAACAACATAAAATCGGCGCGAAAAATCAACGCAAAATCAATATGAAAATAGCAAAAAAATCGAGAAAGAATAAGGAAAACGTTATAAATTTTCAATGGATATTTACATTTTTACGACAATGTGTTAATATACTTGACGTAGGATAACTCCTAAAAAAATAACTATGTGAGGATTTATTATGGCAAAACGTAAAAGCGATTATTTCGGACTCAATCGTGTTTTAAGCATTATTCTTGCAATCATTCCCGTCACGGCGTGGATTCTCGGCGCAGCCACAAGATTTTCGGAAGGCAAAATAGTTGCAGGACTTCTTCGTTTGATTTTCGGCTTCAATATCGTATGGATCGTTGACATCATTATGATGTTCGTCAAAAAGTCGATTTGGAGACTTCTCAAATTCTGACAAGGCAACGGACTCGATATGACGATAGAATTTGAAAACAAAGTATACAAGGACAAGAAGCAGGCTCTATGCGAGTTTGCTTTTTGTCACTTCCCCGTCACTGTGAAAATCGACGGCGAGGAACTTCGTTTCGATTGGTTCAGCGATTTGGAAAAATATGTTCTAACCCACTGAAACGATAGTTTAACAATTGAAAACGTACAGATAAAAGGCGCGTTGCGTCTTTTATTTTTTGCCGCAATCGGCAAAAAGCAACCGACAAAATGCGGTTGCTTTTCAAATTATGTCGCAAGTTTAGATGTGCAAAAGCGTGCTTCGAGTTCGTTTTATTTGTTCATAACTTCAAGGCATTGTGCAAAGAATTTCGTCGCGGTTTCCATTGCGTCTATGCTCACTCGCTCGTTGATTGCGTGGATACGCTTTTGATCGTCCAACGTCATGAGGAACGGCGTGAAACGATATATGTTGTCGCATACGTCGCCGTAGTAGCGGCTGTCGCTGTTTGCGATGAACATATACGGTGCTGTGACCATCGTCGGGAAAATCTGCTTGATTGCCACGTTCAAATCGCGCCACGGTTTTACGTCGATGGACGAAACCGCAGTCGCTTCGGTACCCTTGCCGTGTCTTTCGACTTTGACTTTTTTGCCGAGAAGTTTTTGAGTGTATGCAAGCACCTCGTCGCTCGAAACGCCCGTGATGATTCTCGTGTTGATGTTTGCCGTAACCTTGGGCGGAATGACGTTTTCGGCGTCGCTTCCGTGCAACATCGTCTGTGCGAACGTCGTCGAAATGAGCGAGTTTGTGAGCGGTATTTTTTTGAATCCGAATTTGAGAATCGGACTCAAAATATCCCTGTTGACAAGTATGAATCTAAACGGGAATTTGACGTGCGGAGCAATGAGTTTGAACGTTTGCTTCGTCGCAGGCGTCCATTTGCTCGGCATCGGGTGTTTGTCGAGTTTGACAAGAGCCTTGCCCAAAATTGCCGCCGCCGACGGCTTCGAGGGATTAGACGCGTGACCGCCGGATTTTTCGACCGTCAAAGTCATATTCATATTACCCTTTTCGCAAGTGGCGATAAGCCCGAACAATTTGTCCTCGCCTATCATCTTGCCGTCGATAATCGTACCGCCCTCGTCAACTATGTATTCGAGGCGGATATTCTGCTTTTTCAACCAGTCGCAAATATACGCCGCGCCTTCTTCCGTCCACGCTTCCTCGTCGTGTCCGAAGCAGAAATACACGTCGCGCTCGGGCTGCCAGCCTTCCGACAACAGTTTCTCTGCGGCTTCCAAAAGGGAAATCATCGTTCCCTTCATATCCTGCGTTCCGCGTCCCCAAATAAATCCGTCGTCAATCGTTCCGCCAAACGGCTCGTAATCCCAGCCCTCTTTCGGTGCGGGAACGACGTCTTGGTGCGCCAAAAACGCGCCGGGAAGCAACGTCGAATCCTTGCCCGTGAACTTGAACACAAGGCTGTAATTGTTTATGACGGTCTTTTGCGCCGCCTTGTGTACGAGCGGATAAGTCTTTTCGAGCCATGCGTGATAGTCCAAAAACGGCTTGTCTACGCCCTCGAATTCGCCAACCATCGACACGGTGGGAATTTGAACGGCTTCGGAAAGGTGTTTTGCGATAAGGTTCTTGTCGAAATCTCTCGCCTTATACTCGCCGACATCTACTTCTTTGGGCTTGCACAGGAGCGTGCGAATTATCATCGTTGTCAAAAGCATAACGATTTACCTCTCGATTTTGATATGGATATTATAATATCGATTGTCATCATTTGCAAGGTTTATCTGCCGATTTACACCATAATTGTTGCAAACGTTATCTCTTTATCGTTTCGAATGACGACAATAATTACCTATATTTGTACATACAGCAGTGTGTTCGTTTTTTAGCACCCAACATAATTTCAGGGGTATTTTTGAGTTATCGATGACATTTTGAGAAAAAAGCAGTCACTCTGTTGCAAGAATGACTGCTTTTATGGAAATTTAACCTAAAAAAGTGGTTTTTAGCCGTTTAAGGACTTATTTTGTCGCCCTCGGATTACGGATATTAGCCTGTGCTGCTTCTTTTTTCGCGAGACGGTTTTCCAACCGTGTCGCCTCGCCTTGCGGCTTTTTCACAGCCACTCAAGCAAACTTTTCACACTTTATACGAAAAGCGGTTGCCTTTCGGTAACCGCTTTCGATTGCTGTTTGTTTACATCTTCCCTAAAATTACTTTCTCGGGTTCTTGATGTTCGCTTGTGCTGCTTCTTTTTTCGCGAGACGGTTTCCAACCGTGTCGCCTCGCCTTGCGGCTTTTTCACAGCTACTCAAGCAAACTTTTCACACTTTATACGAAAAGCGGTCACCCTTTCGGTAACCGCTTTCGATTGCTGTTTGTTTACATCATCTCCGAAATTACTTTCTCGGGTTTTTGATGTTTGCTTGTGCTGCTGCAAGTCTTGCGATAGGCACTCTGAACGGTGAGCAGGACACATAGTCAAGTCCGATTTCGTGGCAGAATTCGATGGAAGAAGGATCGCCGCCGTGTTCGCCGCAGATTCCGCAATGCAAATGGCTGTTTGCGCCTCTGCCGAGCGTGACTGCCATCTTCATGAGTTTGCCTACGCCAACAGTGTCAAGACGTGCGAACGGATCGGATTCGTAAATCTTTGCTTGATAGTAACTGGGCAAGAACTTGCCTGCGTCGTCACGGCTGAAACCGAACGTCATTTGAGTGAGGTCGTTTGTGCCGAAGCAGAAGAAGTCAGCCTCGGTTGCGATTTCGTCCGCTGTGAGGGCCGCTCTGGGAATTTCGATCATCGTGCCGACTTCGTATTTGAGGTCAACGCCGCTTTCTTTGATGACTGCGTCTGCAGTTTCGACGACCGTCTTCTTGCAGTACTTCAATTCTTTGACTTCGCCGACGAGCGGAATCATGATTTCGGGCATAACTTTCCAATCGGGATGACGTTTTTGGACGTTGATAGCCGCTTTGATGACCGCTTTAGTTTGCATAACGGCGATTTCGGGATAAGTGACTGCCAAACGGCAACCTCTGTGACCCATCATCGGGTTGAACTCGTGCAAACTGTCGCAAAGAATCTTGATTTCGGAAACGGATTTGCCTTTTGCTTTTGCAAGCAATTCGATGTCCTTTTCCTCGGTGGGAACGAACTCGTGAAGCGGCGGATCCAAGAAACGGATGGTGACAGGCATACCTTTGAGGGCTTCCATAAGACCTTCGAAGTCTGCTTGTTGCATAGGCTCGATTGCGTCGAGTGCTTTGACGCGCTCTTCGACTGTTTCGGAGCAAATCATTTCGCGGAACTTGTCGATTCTGCCCGGACCGAAGAACATATGTTCGGTACGAACGAGACCGATGCCTTGTGCGCCGAGTTCAGCCGCTCTTTGAGCGTCTGCGGGGGTATCCGCGTTGGTGCGAACGCCGAGTGCTTTATACTTGTCGGCGAGTTTCATAATTCTTCCGAAGTAGCCGCTGTTGGGGTCTGCGGGAACGGTCTTGATGATCGTGTCGTAGATGTTGCCCGTAGAGCCGTCGAGGGAGAGACCGTCGCCTTCGCGGAACGTCTTGCCTGCCAGTTCGAAGTACTTTTCGTCTTCGTGCATCTTGATGTCGCCGCAGCCGGATACGCAGCAAGTGCCCATACCGCGAGCAACGACCGCCGCGTGAGAGGTTTGACCGCCGCGAACGGTGAGAATGCCTTGCGCATATTTCATACCTTCGATGTCTTCGGGTGAAGTTTCGAGTCTGACGAGGACGACCTTTTTGCCTGCCTTGCCTTCTTTAACGGCGTCCTCAGCCGTGAAGACGATTGTGCCTGCCGCTGCGCCCGGAGACGCCGCGATGCCCTTGCCGACAACGTTTGCCTTGTCCGCTTCTTTGAGCGCTTTTGCGTCGAATTGCGGATGGAGCAACATATCGAGAGTCTTTGCGTCGATTTGCAAAAGTGCTTCTTGTTCGGTGATCATACCCTCGTCGATGAGGTCGCAAGCGATGCGGATTGCCGCCGCCGCGGTACGCTTACCGTTTCTTGTTTGAAGCATATAGAGTTTCTTTTGCTGAATGGTGAATTCCATATCCTGCATATCTCTGTAGTGGTTTTCCAAAATCTTGCATACTTCTTGGAATTGTGCGTAGACTTCGGGAAGAACTTCTGCCATTTGAGAGATAGGCATCGGGGTGCGAACGCCTGCGACGACGTCTTCGCCTTGTGCGTTCATAAGGAACTCGCCCATAAGACCGGGTTCGCCCGTTGCGGGGTTACGCGTAAACGCGACGCCCGTGCCGCAATCGTCGCCCATATTGCCGAACGCCATCATTTGCACGTTGACTGCGGTACCCCAGCTGTACGGGATGTCGTGGTCCATACGATAGATGTTTGCGCGCGGATTGTCCCAAGAACGGAAGACCGCTTTGATAGCCTCGAAGAGTTGTTCCTTCGGGTCGGACGGGAAAGGTTTGCCGATTTTGGATTGATACTCCGCTTTGAATTTGCCTGCGAGTTCTTTGAGGTCGTCTGCGGTGAGTTCGACGTCATAGGTGACGCCTTTTCTTTCTTTGAGTTCGTCGATGAGGGCCTCGAAGTATTTCTTGCCGACTTCCATAACGACGTCGGAGAACATTTGAATGAAACGTCTGTAGCAGTCCCACGCCCATCTGGGGTTGCCGGATTTCTTTGCCAATACTTCCACAACGTCGTCGTTGAGACCGAGGTTGAGGATGGTGTCCATCATACCGGGCATAGACGCTCTTGCGCCCGAGCGAACGGAAACGAGAAGGGGATTTTCTTTATCGCCGAATTTCATACCCGCTTGTTTTTCGAGTTTGGCGATGTTTTCCATAATTTCCGCCTTGATGTCGTCGTTGATTTGCTTGCCGTCCTCATAGTATTGAGTGCATGCTTCCGTCGTGATGGTGAAACCGTAAGGAACAGGAAGACCGATATTTGTCATTTCTGCGAGGTTTGCGCCTTTGCCGCCGAGAAGTTCACGCATTTTTGCATTGCCTTCGGCAAACTGATAAACGTATTTTTTGCCCATTTAGAATTCCTCCTAAAAGATTTCTTATATATTCATAAGTAATAATAACAAAAAATTTGCGCGTATGCAAGGGAAAACGCAACATAATTATGCAAATATACCATTTATTCGGTTTTATAGGATTTTTTAAGAATTTTGCTTCGAATCGCCAAAATGAGTTGCGCGCGCCGTTTTTTTTTGTTACACTTTGTGTATCAATTTTTTTAGAGGTGCAATATTTATGGACGCTGACCCTCGAAGTAGTCAACATCTCCGCTAAATACGCACACGTTTGAGGTTCTCCTGCGTGGCGCGTATCGCTATGCCCATAGGAGGACAAAATGATCCAAGTCTACAAAAAAGTCAACAAATCCGTCATCGAAGTCGACCCCGAACTCATCGTCGAGGGCTATGACTTTACCGAGCAATGGATTCATATGTCAAACCCCACCGACAAGGAAATCGAGTTGGTGTGTTCGTCGTGTCGGATTCCCGAAGACTACGTCAAGGCGGCGTTGGACTCCGAAGAACGCGCTCACTGCGAAAAAGAGGACGGCATACTTATGGCAGTCACCGACATTCCTATCACCGAGGAAGACGACGACCGCTACACCTACGCCACCCTGCCTTTCGGCTGCATCACGACGGAAAGCACGATCGTGACCGTTTGTTTGAACGAAACGTCAATCATCAACGACCTTATGGCGGGACGTTACGTCAAGGATTTCAACATCCACAAACGCACTCGTTTCGTGCTGCAACTTCAATACGTCATCGCAAAGAAATATTTGCAATACCTCAAACAAATCGACAGAGCCAGCCAGCGCGTTCAGGCGGAACTGGAAAAGGCGATGAAAAACGAGGGGCTTATCGAAATGCTTTCGCTTGAAAAGTCGCTCGTGTACTTCTCCACTTCCCTCCGCGCCAACACCGCCGTTCTCGACAAATTCCCGCGCCTTGTGAAATTTTTTGAGGAAGACGACGATTTGTGGGACGACGTTCTGATTGAAAACAGACAGGCAATCGAGATGTCAAACATCTACCGCGACATTTTGAGCGGAACGATGGACACCTATGCGTCCATAATCTCAAACAACCTCAACGTCGTTATGAAGACGCTCACCGTTCTCACGCTTTTGGTTGACACCCCTGCCATGGTGGCGGCGCTTTGGGGCATGAACACGGGCGTTCCTTTCGAGGGCAAACTGTGGGGATTTTGGGTTGTCGTGGGCATAAACGTGCTTGTCTGCATTGCGCTCATCATCGTGTTTATCAAGAAAAAGATGCTCAAGTGATTTTGGCAAGCAAACCGAAAAATTCGTTCGGTTAGATATTCGAAAATCGCAATTTAGGAATAAAAAACAAACGTTTGACGGCATATTAAAAACGGAAGCGAGTCGCTTCCGTTTTTTCGTTGTTTGTTTTCATAAAATCAATCAGAACCGATATTCTATCAGCCTTGAATGAGAGATTTCATAACTTTTGCCATGCATTGAATGACGATCTTCTTTTCTGCCGGCACGTCCTTGTACTTGTTGTACGTCGAAAGCAACAGCGTTGCGATGTTCATTTTCATTTGCTTGGACATATTTTGAGAAAGCATATAGTCCACAAGGTTGGGAAGTTTGACGAGTTTTGCGGGCTTGACGATTTCGTCGTCGTCCTCGCTCGGACCGTCCACAACGTAAACGACTTCTTCCTTTTGTTCCTCGGTTGCAGGTGCGGTCTCTTGCTCGCCCTCTTTGCTTTCTTCCGTTTCTTCGCTCTCGTCTGAATCCTCGACTTCTTCGAGGGATTCTTCGGCGATTTCTTGCGCCTTTGGCTCCTCGACGGCTTCTTCGAGAACGGGCGCGGTCTCTTCGGATTCTTCCTTGACCTCTTCTACGC
>CAVKTQ010000060.1:0-9254 GCA_963659105.1 Firmicutes bacterium CAG:238
AAGGGTTTCCGAACGACGATATTTTTGGAGTGATTGCATTTGCACTTGTGCAAATTAAAGCCGTAGGCTTGCGCTAAATGCGCACAATCACTGTGGGGCGTTAGCGTGGGAATCCAGCGTAGCGTTATGCGGCTGTCGCCTTGATTGCCACGTCGCAACATTCGTTGCTTCTCGCAATGACAATCGGATAAATAAATCGGGTGTGGGTGTCCCACCCTCTCGTCATTCAGAGGGAACGAAGTGACCGTGGGAATCAAGCGTAGCGAATTTTCGGATTAATTCAGAAAACAAGATTTTAACTAAAAATGCGATATTGAGATGAAGAACGCGAAAGAGGCAGTCGCTCTTTATCCCCTTCTTGCTAAGACTGCGATATTTGGATGAAGAACAAGAAAGAGCCGCTTCCACGAACAGGAGCGTACTTTGTCGTACGTGACTGTTTGTGAAAACGGCTCTGCCGAAGTTATTCGCCAAATAGCGCAGTCTTAAAAAATCTTGCGTCCGCTTTCCTCTAAGTGCGCCAAACAGATGAATGGCGCGAAAAAGCCCTTCGGGCTCTCGCCTAGTGTACTGATGCGTACACGACGAGTAACCGAAGGGCTTTGCCAAAGCCAGTCGCTGTTTGGCGCGCTTAGAAGAAGCGGGCGATGAGATCCTTGGAATACTGAACGGTTTCTTCCATATCGCCGAAACTCATAATCTCGCCTGCATAGTAGGTGTTGAGATTGCCTTGCATTGCTTCGACTTTCTCATACCAACCGTCGGCATAGTCCTTTTCAAAGACGTGGGGGAAGTAATACCACTTGCGCTCGTAGACGCATTTGTCGATGTCGATGCCGCAGAGTTTCATATCGTCCCAAGCCATCTTCTTTGCCTCGTCGTAGGTTTTGAGTTCCTTGCCCTTGTAGTTGCGAAGGACGTATGTGGTGAGGACTTGGTTGGGTTCGTTTGCCCATCTGTGGTAGAAGACCATAAGGTGTCCGAGACGTTCGGGCGTCATATTGTCAAAGAGGTAGCCGGACATATCGGGATAATATGTGCCTTTCTTGCAAGTGATTGCGGTGACGTCGTAACGCTCGTAGTCGATCTTTGCAAAGAGTTTCTTCTCGTCGGCGGTTGCGTCGAAGAAGTTGGGAAGGTATTGCAAAGGCGACGTGACGATGATTTTGTCGTACTCTTCCACATTTTCGCCGATGTAGACTTGCACCTTGCCGTTTTCACGCGTAACTTTGGTGATGTTGACATTGAGGCGAGCGGGATGTTGCAACTTTGCGTTCACCGCTTCGTAGATGGATTGCGTGCCGTCTTTCCATGTCCACAAATCCTTGTTGACAAAGTACATTGCCGTTGCAAAGTCGAGATATTTGACGACGTATGCGGCAGGAATCTCGTCGAAGAAGCCGTAACCGAACGCGGTGTACGGTCCGATCCAAATCTCTTGTGCGAGAGGAACGCCGTTCATCTTGCAGAAGTCTTTGAAATTCATGCTGAGATCTTTGAGGTTGGGGTTTTCGCCGACAACATGCTCGCCGGTGACGGGATCGAAACCGTCGTACTTGCCTTCGGAAACGCCCTTGTGACCCGTGTATTGATAGCCCTTATACTTGGTTGCAAGCAAAGTGCCGAGTTTCTTGACTTGGGATTTCAATCTCAAAAGGTGCGGAATGAGAAGAGGATTCTTCTTGGGGTTGAACGGATCGTAGGGCTTGCCGTTTTGTCTGCGGTACGCGCGCTCGAGTTTCGGCCCGTCGTGGTCAACGCCGCCGAACAATTCGAGTTCGTGAACGGCATAGTAGGTCGGGCAACCCATAATTGCGCCCATTTCAAATCTTTTTCCATCGTGATACGGAGAATGGCACTTGCCGCCAACGTGATCTTCTCTTTCGAGGATAGCGTAGTCGGTGTATCCGTTCTTCTCAAGGTGTACAGCCGCGCTCAATCCCGCAGGACCTGCGCCGATGATACAAATCTTGTCGTTTTTAGCCATAGTTCTCTCCTTAATTGAAATACAGTTTATTCAAACCATTTGTTTGATATCCAAATTATACCACCTTTTTCGGATTTGTAAATAATTTTGAAAAAAATATCGATACTTTTTTATTTATTTGCCGATTTGGTATTCACAAGCAAAGGCAGGCGTGTTATAATATATGTCGATTCGGAGGCAGGTATGAAATTCAAATCCTTTGACGAGATGCTGTCGCACAACGCGCAAAATCATGCGCACGACGTCGCTCTCGTGTATGACGAAGACGGACAGATCAAACGGATGACATACGCGACGTTGTACGACGAAATCCAAGTGCGAAAGAGGCAAATCGAGCAATTGGGCGCAAATTGCGTCGGCATTTTGCAGGCGCCGTCGAAAAAATGGATTATAGATATGTACGCGTGCGTACTCGCGCGCAAGCAGACCGTTTTGCTCGACCCGATGAGCGAGGCGACGGTGATTCAGGCGCAAGTGCTTGCCACAGACGTGGAAACGCTCCTGACTGACGACTTGACCGCCCCGTATGCGTCCAAACTCAAAATCGCGCCGTCCGAAAAGGTATCTCTTGCGGACGGAGAGGGAAACATACTGTTTTTCACGTCGGGTACGACTCATTCCTCAAAAGCGGTCGTTCTGACGTCGAAATCGCTGTGTGCGAGCGCATGGAACGGACAGGCGAAATGCCCTTGCAACGCAAGCGACAATCTGCTTTGTATGCTTCCGCTCACCCACGTTTTCGGATTCGTATGCGCGATGCTGTGGCCTATGTCGCAAGGCGCAAGCGTTTCAATAACGAGAGGCGTGCGCTACATCGTCAAGGATTGCGACTACTTTAAGCCCACGATAATATCCGTCGTGCCCTCTATCCTCAAATTTCTTGTCGGCTTCAACGCCCTCAACGCCGAGTTGAGGATGATACTCGTAGGCGCAGGACCGGCAAGCGAGCAGATGCTTGCCGCGGCAAAAGCAAAAGGCATAGAAGTGCGCTTCGGATACGGACTCACCGAAACGTCGAGCGGAGTTGCGATAAGTTGCGGCGAAAATCCGTTTGCGATGTCGGTTTGCCCCGACGACGAGATAACTCTCGGCGATGACGGCGAAATCCTCATTCGTTGCCCCGAATGCATTATGCAAGGCTACTACAAAAACAAAGAGGCAACGGACGAAGTTCTGATTGACGGCGTGTTGCACACCGGCGATCTCGGAAGATTCGACGAGGACGGAAACCTCTATATCACGGGGCGCAAAAAAGACGTTATCGTGCTTGAAAACGGCAACAAAATTTTCTTGCCCGAATGGGAAAGTCAGGTGGCGACCGCACTCGGAGTCGAGGACGCCGCGCTCTCGAACAAAGACGGCTCGATAACCTTGTTTGTGGGCAACGAGGACGGTTTTTTGAACGTGAGTTTGCTCAAAGAAAAACTTGCGGCATTCAACAAAAACAAGCCCTTCAATATGCAGATAACCCGCCTCGAAGTGCTGCCGCACGCTTTGCCCAGAACGGCAACCGGGAAAGTGAAAAGATACGAACTGTAAAAGTCAAGCGCACAAATTTTGAAAATATGCAAACGGCATAAAAGGAGCAGATATGGCACAAGTAAGCAAACAAGAGATTCAAAACAAATTGGCAGGACTTATCAAGCAATATATCCCCTCTTTGCAAAACGAAGAAATCACGGGCGAAACCGCAATCAATTCAAAGGGTTACGAATCGCTCAACTACATCTACATCATCTGCACGCTCGAGAGCGACTACAACATCAAAATCCCCGACAAAACGTGGATGAAATTGCGCACGGTGGGCGAAGTCGTGGACGTTGTGTACAACGCGATGGCAAATTGATATTTTTGCACAAAACGATGTTTACAAACACAAAACGGTGATATAAATGGCTGATTTGGTATATACAACCCATCACAAACTGCTTGCAGACGACGTGACGATGTATCGCAATTTGCGCCCGTCCGTGCTTATGCGCAACCTCCAGGAAATATCTATCGCGCACACCGAAGCACTCGGCGCAGGCAGAGCGAAAACCCTCGATAAGGGCGCGTTGTGGGTGGTGTGCAGAGTGCGCTTGGAAATTGACAAAATGCCCTGCTACGACGACGAAGTCACCCTTTCGAGTTGGGCGGGCGACACAATGCGCGTGCTGTTTCCAAGATACTATCAAATGCTCGACAAGGACGGAAGCAGCCTGCTCAAAGCAAGCGCCGTCTGGCTTTTGATGGACGCAAAAAAGCGCAAAATGGCGTTTCCCGAAAACTACGGCGTGGTCGTCCCGGGAATAAAAACGGGCAACGAAATCCCCCTCTCTTTCGGCGTATCTCTCGGCAAGCAACAGAGCGTAAAACGCTTCAGTGTCACATACAGTCAGGTCGATATCAACGGCCATATGAACAACGCCAAATACCTCGATTGTATGGAGGACGTTTTGGGCAAGGACTATCTTGCGGCGCATACGCTCAAAACGCTGGAAATCGAATTCAAGTCCGAGATAAAACTCGGCGCGAGCGTGCGCCTCGAATACACTCTCGACGGCGACAACCTCACAATGATAGGTTTTGTGCGCAAACGCCCCTGCTTCGAACTCAAAGCGGAATTTGCAAGCAACCGAAAGTAAACAAATAGAGCGCAAATTGTGTAATAACTTGCCATATCGGACAAATAAATCGTTTGACGAGCAAAACATAATATGGTACAATATCATCAAATAAGGGAGTAATCGGCACTTTTTCCCGAAAGTGCAATAAAGCCGCTAACACGAGCATCGCCTCCGGTTTTATTTGAAATGATGGGACTTATCCGTTAGGATAGGTCTTTTTTGTTTGTTGGTACAAACAAAAAAAATGATATTGCCCTGCGGGCAATGATATCCTCGCTGCGCTCTGGTGATATACTCACTTCGTTCGTATGATATCCACGCTATGCGTGGGTTATGGATAATAAAATTCAACAATATAAATATTCTATAAACTATATAGGAGAATCTATGAAACACTATCTCGAATCCGTAGAAGACGCGTTGAAAGACGTCGAAACGACTCAGGACGGTTTGTCCTCGCAAGAGGCTGCTTCTCGTCTTGAAAAGAACGGCAAAAACAAACTTGCCGAAGGCAAAAAAGAGCCGATTATTTTGCGGTTTTTGAAGCAATTTATCGAGCCTATGACCCTGATTCTCATCGTTGCGGCGATAATTTCGGGCATATTGACTGCAGTCAACAATGCGTCCGGCGCAGAAAAAGAATTCCCGTCCGACGTCATCATCATTATGGCGGTCGTCATAATCAACGCCGTTCTCGGCGTGGCGCAGGAGAGCAAAGCCGAAAAAGCAATCGACGCGCTTCAAAAGATAGCCGCCGCCACGTCGAAAGTCATACGCGACGGACGTTTGACGGTCGTCAAGAGCGAAGACTTGGTTGCCGGCGACGTAATCGTACTCGAAGCGGGCGACGCAGTGCCTGCGGACGCGAGAATAATCGAGTGCGCGAGTATGAAAATCGAAGAAGCCGCGCTCACCGGCGAATCCGTACCCGTGCTTAAAACCTGCGACGTCATCGACGCACCGAGCGGCGAAGTTCCTCTCGGCGACAGAAAGAATATGGCGTTTATGGGCAGCACCGTCGTGTACGGCAGAGGCAAAGCGGTCGTCGTGGCAACGGGTATGGACACCGAAATGGGCAAAATCGCAAACGCTCTCACCCAAGCCAAAGAGGGCAAAACACCCTTGCAACAGAAGTTGTCGCAACTGAGCAAAGTCCTCACCTACCTTGTCATCGGCATTTGCGCGGTGATATTTGCGGTGAGCCTCATTCGCTCGGGCATTGACGGCACTCTCAAAGCGGACGCCGCGACAACCGTGCTTAACACGTTTATGATTGCCGTGTCTTTGGCGGTTGCGGCAATCCCCGAAGGACTTGCCACCGTCGTAACCATCGTGCTTTCGATAGGCGTAACGAATATGTCAAAGCGCAACGCTATCATACGAAAACTCACCGCAGTGGAAACTCTCGGTTGCACGCAAATCATCTGCTCGGACAAGACGGGCACTCTCACCCAAAACAAAATGACCGTCGTAGACCACTACGGCAGCGACGAAAACCTGCTTGCAAACGCAATGTCGCTCTGCTCGGACGCCGAGTACGACGAGGGAAAAGGAGAAGCGACGGGCGAGCCCACGGAGTGCGCGCTCGTAAATTACGCAAAATCCCTGTCTTTTGACAAAAACGAGCAAAAGGCTCTCTATCCGCGCGTGGGCGAAATACCTTTCGACTCTATGCGCAAGATGATGACCACGATACACACAGATAATAACGGCGACGTGTTGCAATTCACCAAAGGCGCGCCCGACGAAATCGTAAAACGCTGCGCTTTCTACCTTGAGGACGGAAAAGAAATGCCCATGACGGACGACATGCGCGATGAAATTCTTTCCGCCAACAAGGAAATGGCGGACAGAGCGCTCCGTGTGCTTGCGGTTGCAAAAAAGCGTCTTGACGAGCAAAAGAGCGAATATGCCGCCGAACAAGACGAAAAAGATATGTGCTTTGTGGGGCTTGTCGGCATGATAGACCCGGTACGTCCCGAAGTCAAACCCGCAATCGACGAGTGCAGAAAGGCAGGCATCCGCCCCATTATGATTACGGGCGACCACAAAGATACGGCGGTTGCAATCGCAATGCAACTGGGCATAATCACCGACCCGTCCGAGGCAATCACCGGTGCGGAACTCGACAAGATAAGCGACGAGGATTTTGCAAACGACGTGGAAAAATACTCGGTATACGCGCGCGTTCAACCCGAACATAAGACGAGAATCGTCAACGCGTGGCGCGCAAAGGGCTACATCACCGCAATGACAGGCGACGGCGTGAATGACGCTCCGTCCATCAAAAACGCGGACATCGGCGTGGGCATGGGCATAACGGGTACGGACGTCACCAAGAACGTTGCGGATATGATTCTCGCCGACGACAACTTTGCAACAATCGTATCGGCGGTCGGCGAAGGCAGACGTATTTACGACAACATTCGCAAATCCATTCAATTTCTGCTTGCTTCCAACCTTTCGGAAGTGCTGTCGATTTTTATCGCAACGCTTGCCGGATTTACGATATTCAAGCCTGCGCATCTGCTTTGGATCAACCTCATCACCGACTGCTTCCCCGCCCTCTCGCTCGGCATGGAAGCGCCCGAGAGCGACATCATGAATCGTCCGCCGAGAAACAGCAAAGACGGCATCTTCGCAAACGGTATGGGCGGCGCCATCGCATATCAGGGCGTGCTTATCACCCTCATAACCATAGCGTCCTACTTTATCGGCGCGGAAGTGCTTGCAAAAATGCATCACGCAGAAGCAATCGCAAACGGCGCGTACAGCGCGGAAACGCTCGGCTCCTCTATGGCGTTTTTGACCCTCTCTATGGCGGAAATCTTCCACGCGTTCAATATGCGCTCCTTGCACGGCTCCATTTTCAAAATCAAAAAACAAAACTGGTGGCTGTGGGGCGCAGGCGTGCTTTCGCTGCTCCTCACCACTCTCGTCGTGGAAGTTCCGTTCCTTGCAGAAGCGTTTGAACTTGCAGAACTCAACGGCGAAGAATACGGCATTGCAATCGGACTTGCAATCTCGATTATTCCTATGGTTGAAATCGCAAAAGCAATCGCAAGAACGGTGCGCAAAAAGAAAGGCGTCGTCCTTGCCGCATAAAACACAAGATAAATTAGCAATAAACAAAACCCCGAAATCAAATATCTCGGGGTTTTGTTTTTATATTTCGTGGTTTTATTTTTATGGATATGTCAATCAATAAAACTCTTTCGCCGTATTGGGTTTCCACTCGGCATATCCTTGCGGATTCGGCGACTGCGTTTTGACAAATTCGCAATATCTCTTGCGAAGTTCGTCCGAAAGTTTGTAGTCGGCATCGCCGAACTTGCGCCACGGGTGCCGATTCAAGCCGAATATATACCACAAATCCGCGCTGTGCCACGCGCCCTTGTCGTCATCGGGCAGCGGATGATAGAAATGCGACAGCCAAACTTTGCCGTTGCCTTTTTTCATCATGGTTTTCGCCGTGCGTTCGAGATACGGCGCAAGCAAATCGTTTTTGGTAACGCCGAGAATACACGGAATTTGCTCGTCCTTATATGCGTTTTTATAGAGGTCTTTTCGCACGATTTCGCCGTCGAAAACAGGCATCGTGGACAGCATTGACAACACGGGATTCTTCTTGTTTTGTCTGTACCAGGCAAGGTAAAGGTCTTGCGAGTTGCAAGTTTTGGGGTCGAGACCTCTCTTTTGCAAATCCTTGCGCACTTTTTTGTAGAAGCGTTTTGCGCGTTTGAGCGACTTCGGCGCGAATATACCTCGCACGCTCGCGCCGCCCGAAAGCATAATCGCGCCTTTGACCGCTTCTTTGACCTTTGGCAACAGCACGAGGTTTTGCAAAGAAATCGCGCCTGCGCTCTGTCCCATAAGCGTTATCCTCGACGGATCGCCGCCAAACACGGAAATATTTTGTTTCACCCACTCGATTGCGCAAATCATGTCGTAGAACGCGAGATTTTGCGCGCCCTCGTCGGCATTGTACCCGAACACGTTGAGCCTATAATTCACGCATACGCAAACAACGCCCTCTTTTGCGATTTCCGAGCCGTCGAAAGGGCGTTCGTCGCTCGAACAAGTCACAAACGCGCCGCCGTGAATACACAGCAACACAGGCAGATTTTGCGCGTTTTTCGGCGCATAAACGTTGAGATTCAAGCAGTCCTCCGAGTGATGAAACGTCATCCCCTGCCTAAACTCCTTATAGTAAAAGACATCTTGCTTGGATTTCGACTTACTTTCGTCAAAAAACTGCCTGAATTGAGGACAACCGTCTCCTCTGCGCATAGCGTAAACTTCTTTTTCGAGGGGTTGCAAAATCGGCTTTTGAAATCTTTCGCCCTTTGCGAATCTGATTCCCAAAAACGCCGCCGTATCGCCCTTGTCGATGCCTCTTATAACGTGATTTTGATTGTTGATAACGTATTCCATTTCCAAATTTATCTTATTTTTCAAATGCGTTTGCCTTACTACATTAGATAAAACTTTCCCCTTCCTCAGGTGTTTGGTTCTTCCCCCTACAAGAGTGAGCGGCGTGTACTCTAAATAGATGCACCCCCTCTTTCCCTCTCGGGCTTTTCTCCCACCACTCAGTTAGGGACATTTCTCTACATAGGTTATCGTCGTTCGTGGGGGAGACAGACGGCACTCGCATA
>CAVKTQ010000061.1:0-7995 GCA_963659105.1 Firmicutes bacterium CAG:238
CGTCCGCTTCGCGTGGGGCAACACTGACGCGATTGACTTCGTAGCAATCGCTAGTTCGTTGCAAGCAACGAACGGCAGACGGGCTGTTTGCAATACAAATCGGCTGAAAGCCGTGCCACTGCGCTTTGTGCGCCAGCTTCGCACCCAAACGGCGCAGTCGCTTGTACTTTCCGTCAAGCTCGGCGCTCGCTACGGTCGCCGCCTTGCGGCTCCAATTCCGTCTTCGAACTTACTTTTGTTGTAACCAAAATTTTTGTTGCCTATCAAGCATTTCGTCGAAATGCTTGATATACTCTATCGGCTCTTTGTAGTTTGCGCAACGAGTTATCAGATTTTTCTTTTTATTCCACTTTTTCGAGATTCCGTTCGCGCCGTTTGCGATTATGGACGTGTCCTCTTCCATAATATCGACGTTGTAAACGCACGCTTTGCCCTTCTTTGCGTATCCGACGTTTTCGAGATTGCCGCTCGTATATTTTTGGCGGTACATATAGTACGGCTCATACCCTGCCGACGTTAGTTTTTTATAGGCGTAATCCACCATTTGCGAGGCGGTTTCGAAATCGGTGTTGTCGTAGCCGCACTGTTTGAGCGCGGAGCCTTTCTTCATATAGAGCGTATGTACGGTGATGTTTGCAGGAGCGAGTGCTACGGCAATATCCGCGCTGCGTTTGAAATCGTCTATGGTTTCGCCGGGCAAGCACGCAATCAAATCCATATTCACGTCAAATTTATCCCTTACGAGCATATACGCGTTGTATGTGTCCGCGCTCTTGTGCTTACGACCTATAATATCGAGGGTTTTGTCGTTGAAAGTTTGCGGATTGACTGAAACGCGCGTAACGCCGTGCTTTTGCATAACCTCGACTATATCTGCGTTTATCGTATCGGGGCGACCTGCCTCGACTGTAAATTCGTTCGCGCCGAAATGGCAATGCTGCAAAACCTTGTCGAGAAGTTGCGCGCCTATCGACGTGGGCGTACCTCCGCCGACGTACACCGCCCTGACCTTGATACGCTTTTTCGCAATAATCTCTTTTGTCTGTTCGAGTTCTTTGATTAGGCAATCGACGTAAGGTTCGACGAGTTTTCGTTGCTTGTCGATGGGAAGGCTCACAAAAGAGCAATACGCGCACCTCGTGGGGCAAAACGGAATGAAAACAAACACGTCGTACTGTCTTGACGACTTGTTCCTTATGGGCTTTTGCACGCTCACGATTTTTTCGATAAGTTCCACTTTTCCCTCGCTCACGCTGTAATCTTTCAAAAACACGTCGTGTGCGGATTTCGAGTATCTATCACTGTCGTTTTCAATTTCGCAGTAAAGTTTCGTGGGACGAATACCCGTGAGACAACCATAGGGCAAATTGACGTTCAAAAGGAAACTCAGCGTGCGATAAATTGCGATTTTGAGGTATCTTTTTTCCACTCTTTTACGTTCGAGTTCGCCGTCGGTATCTATTTTGAAAACATAGTTTTTGACAAAGCCGTCAAACTTGTCCGAAGTTATCTTGATTTTGAAAACGCCGTCTTGATTTCGATATTCCGCCGCAAGCGAAATATTCTCGTCCGTGCGAGATTCAAACGGACGTATAAGTTCCGCCAAATCATTTTGATATTCGTCGTTTGAAAGGAAAAAATCAATCATCTATTCGGGTCAATCGGCATTTATCTGCGCCGATTCTTTTTCAAGTATCGGGTTGTTGACTCTCTCGAAATCGAGGGTTGTCGGCTCGCCGTGTCCCGGCAAAATCGTGTAGTTGCCTTTGAGGGCAAACAATTTATTTACAATGGAATTTTTGAGGTCTTTTGCGTTTCCGTCATAGAAATCCGTGCGACCGAACGACATAAAAAACAGCGTGTCGCCCACAAAAATTTTGTTGGAAACGACATAGCAAACGCTGCCCTTCGCGTGGCCGGGAGTATGTATGACTTTTACGTCAAGCCCTGCGATTTTCAAGGTTTCGCCGCCCTTCAAAAGTATGTCGGGAACAAATTTTTCGGGGTTTGCGGTCATTGCGAATCCCATATTTTTGTACGAACCGATTTTTTCGAGTTCGTCCTTATGCAAAAACACGGTGGGCGCGTTTTGCGGATTTTCTTGTCCGTCCTCGCCCTTGCTTGCGATTTTGCAAAGTTCGGCAACGCCGCCTATGTGGTCGAAATGCGCGTGCGTGAGCAAAATCGCCTCGATTTTCGCCTTTTGTTTTTGAAAAATCGAATATATCTCTTGTGCGTCTCCGCCGGGGTCAACCACAAAACCGACGTTTCCGTTTATGACGATGTATGTGTTTACGTCGAGAGGTCCCGTGTAGAGGTGAAAATACTTTTCAAAAGTCATCTTCTCACCTCGATTACGCCCTCGATGCCCTTGATTTGTCTGACGAGTTCCTCAAGTTCGCTCGCTTTGGAGATTTGGACGGTGACGATAATTTCCGCAATGCCCGCCTTTTCGTCGACTCTGACGTTTGCCGCCGTAATACCGAGCCTTGCGTTTGCGATATGCGCCGTGACGTTGGCAAGCAAACCGCCCTTATTTTCGCTGATAATGGTGAGAGTGGCGTTGAATCTTTCCTCGCCGTCGCTGTCCCAACTTGCCTGAATGAGCCTTTCGTCTTCCATACCCTTGACGTTCGGGCAGTCCTTTCTATGGATGGAAACGCCTCTGCCGCGCGAGATATAGCCGATAATTTCGTCGCCGGGAACGGGCGAACAACATTGCGCCATACGCACCGTAAAGTTTGCGTTGCCGTTGACCAAAACGCCGCTCTTTGAGTGTTTTCTCGGTTTTTGCTCGGTGATTGGCAAATTGGTTTCGACAATTTGAGAGGTATGGTCCTCTTTTTTGAAGTCCTGAATTATCTTTGTGAGAACCTGACTTGTGGTGATACCGCCAAATCCGACGGCGGCGTACAAATCGTCCTCGCTGCCCATCCCGTGACGTTGGAGCATGCTCGAAAGCATGTCGGGCGTGAATATATCCGCAAGCGCATAGCCTCGGCGTTTAGCCTCTTTTTCGAGCATTTCCTTGCCTCTTGCGATATTTTCGTCCTTCTTTTCTTTCTTGAAGTACGCGCGGATTTTCGAGCGCGCGGAAGCCGTATGGACGTATTTGAGCCAGTCGAGGCTCGGACCTTTCGAGGAGTTCGAGGTGATGATTTCCACGATATCGCCGTTTTGAAGTTTTGTCGAAAGCGGCACCATACGCTTATTCACCTTTGCGCCGATACACTTGTTGCCGATTGCCGAGTGGATTTTGTATGCGAGGTCGAGAGGGGTCGAGCCTACGGGCAAATCGAAAACGTCGCCCTTTGGCGTGAACACAAACACTTCGTCGTCGAACACGTTGATTTTGACGGCGTCCATAAACTCTTTTGCGCCGTCGATGTCCTTTTGCGCGTCCATGACTTCGCGAAGCCAACGCACCTTGCTGTCGAGTTCGCTGTCCTTGCCCGTCGTGCCCTCTTTGTACTTCCAGTGCGCCGCAACGCCGTATTCCGCCACTTTGTGCATTTCATAAGTACGGATTTGAATCTCGAACGTTTCGTTGAAAGGCGTGACGACAGTCGTGTGCAAAGATTGATAGTTGTTTGCTTTGGGCATTGCGATATAGTCCTTAAAGCGACCGGGCATAGGCTTCCACATCGTATGGATTTCGCCGAGCATGGTGTAGCAGTCCTTGACGGAATCCACGATGATACGCACCGCCAAGAGGTCGTAAATTTGGTCTATATCGATATGCAGATTGTGCATTTTTTTGTACACGGAATAGAAGTGTTTGGGTCTTCCGTTCACTTCGCCGTGTATGCCCATTTCTTTGAGTTTCGCCTCGATTTGTTTGCAGATGGCGTCCAAAAAGCCTTGCCTTTCGGATTTTTTTCTCGCGACGTTTTCCGCGATGTACTTATACTCCGTCGGAAGCAGATATTTCATCGCAAGGTCTTCAAGTTCGCATTTGAAGAACGAGATACCGAGCCTGCCTGCAAGCGGCGCATAGATGTCGAGCGTCTCTTTCGAGATGCGTTTTTGCTTTTCTTCGGGCAAATATTGGAGGGAGCGCATATTGTGCAAACGGTCGGCGAGTTTGATGATTATCACTCGCAAATCCTTTGCCATAGCGACAAAAATCTTTCTGAAATTTTCCGCCTGCGCTTCTTCTCTGTTGACAAATTGCAGTTTGTCGAGTTTGGTGACGCCTTCCACGAGTTCGCAAATCTCGTCGCCGAAATTCTCTTTGAGTTCGTCGTAAGTTACGGACGTATCTTCCAAAACGTCGTGCAAAAACGCGGCTATGACCGTTGACGAGTCAAAGCCGAAATCCGCAAGAATTTCCACGACGGCGCAGGGGTGAATAAAGTAATCCTCCCCCGAACTTCTCTTTTGTCCGCGGTGTGCTTCCTCTGCAAAATCGTGCGCTTTTTTAATTTCCGCATAATTTGTCGGATAGGTTTTTCTGAGTTTTACAAGCAATTCGTCCATATTTTTCTTGATTGCGCAAGACAATATCGTCGCGCATGCGCGCAAACAATACCTTTTGCGTCAATATACATTATTATACTTTATAAAACAAAACATTGCAATACGCCCAAACGCCGCAAAAGCAAAAATATTTTCGTATTATGCTTTCAAAGCGTTGCGATATGCAATGCTGTCGTCGAGGTTGACGGATTTTGCCGATATTGCGACAAATCCCTTGTCGTTTATGCGTACCGTGCCGAGTTGGTCGAAGATTTTGAGAGCGAGCATAAACGTGCTTTCGCTCGTTTTGTATCCCGAACAAACCATTGCGTACATCTTGTGCGGACTTGCCATTTTCGGCGTGCGGCGAGTTACGTTGACAATCTCTTTATACACCTTGCGAAGCATGTCCTTGCTGACGGAAATAGGCTTTTGAGAGCAATCGCCGAGCGCAAATATCTCGTTCGCTTCCTTTTGAAGTTTTGCAAGATATCCCTCGCAAAGCGGATGCCCTGCGACTACAACGCGGTTGAGGAAGGAAAAATCGAAGCAATCGGCAGGACACAACACCACGCAGTTTTCGGGATTTAAGCAGCGCGGAGTCGCAACGAGAACGGGAAGCGACTTTATCTTTTCGCTTGCCCTGCAAAGGTTGTCGTATTCCTCGTGCGAGAAGCATACAATCGCCGTGCCGAACGGTTCTTTGAGCCATTCTTCCACTTTTTTCACCGTCGTTTGCGGCAAATTCGCACTGCCCTCGCAATCGAGTTGGTGCAAATTCATCCTTATCGCCTCGTCGTCGTCGATGTCGACGTCCTCGAAATGAAGGGTATGGATGATACCCTGCGCGGATTCTCTGTTTTGGAATGCGTTTATGCCGAGAGAAATCTCAAAATCCACTCTGCCCGTCTTTGCGGCAAGGCAGGGCGCAAATTTCGAAAATCCCATAAGTTCGATGTTTTTTGCGACGTATTTGACGTGTTGCGAAAATCCGATTCTGTCAAATCGAAGCCCTTGCGCTCTCACGAGGAAAGTCGGGCGCGGATTCTGATAGCCCGTCGGCTCCAACAGTTCGAGTTCCTTTGCAAAGGACAAAAAGTCCATGTCGAAAGGCAATTCCATCTCGCAATCTATCTCGTGCGTAAAGTCGAGTTTGTCGTGCGTTTCGAGCAAGGCTTTGTTTGCCGACTTAACGAAGTCGTCAAACTTGTCGTCGTTCATCGAAATGCCTGCCGCCTGAGCGTGACCGCCGAATGCCGTAAAGTATTCGGACAGCGAGCAGAGCAATTCGAATATATTCACTTGCGGAATGGAACGAGCCGAGCCTCGAAGTTCGCCCTCGTCCGTGCGCGCAAACAGAATGGTCGGACGCTTGAACTCCTCAACGAGCCTTGCGCACGCAATGCCGAGAATGCCTGCCTCCCATCGGTCGCTTTTTAGCACGATTATGCCAACGTTGTTGAAATCCGTGCCTGCAAGTTGCGCTTTTGCGCTTTCAACCGCCTTTTCGCAAAGTTCCTGCCTTTGAGCGTTGTCCCTTGCAAGTTCGTCGGTGAGCGTTCTCAAAAGGAAATAGTCGGTTTCGAGGAAAAGCCCCACGACTTTCATTGCCGAATTGAGCCTGCCTGCGGCGTTCATTCTCGGCGCGAGGCGGAACATAACGTCCTGTGCGGAAACGCTTTCCTGATTGAGAAGCATTTTCACGCCCTTGCGAGGAGATTTCGTGATTTGTTTCAATCCGTAATACGCAATGATTCTGTTGTCGTTTTTGAGGGGAACGACGTCCGCAATCGTCGCGATAGCCACTATATCGAGATACTTGTTCGCCTCTTCTCTGCCGCCCAAAGCCTCGACGAGTTTGAGCGCAACGCCTGCGCCGCAGAGGTCGAAGAAGCCTTTTCTTGCGACTTTCGGGTCAACCACGATACAATCGGGGATTTTCTCCTGCGGCTCGTGGTGGTCGGTGACGATGGTGTCGATTCCTTTCGACTTCAAAAACTCCACTTCGTCAACCGCCGTAATGCCTGTATCGACTGTGATGACGAGTTTTGGCGAGTGGTAAGCGAGTATTCTTTCAAGCGTATCGACGCTTATTCCGTAGCCGTCCTTGTTGCGGTCGGGAATGAAATAAAATACGTCGAGTTTGTCGCGAAGATACAGCATAAGCGTTGAAATGGCGCAAATGCCGTCGCAGTCGTAGTCGCCGTAAATAAGCACTTTTTCTTTGTTTGCGATCGCTTTTTTTATGCGCTCGACAGCCTCTTTCATTCCGCCAATCTCATATGGCGAGGACAGTTTGTCGAGAGACGGATGAAGATAGTCGAAGAGGCTATCCTCGCTCATTCCCCTTCCGAGCAACAAACGCAAAAAGTCTTGGGAAATTCCAAGACGCTTTGCAAGTTCGGCTTGCTCGTTTGAAAGTTGAAAACGAGGTGTTTTTACGACGTATCTCATACCGCTTCATAAAACTACGCCCTCACCTTTGTGAGGGCGCAGCCATCGATTATTTTTTCTTTTTGAACGTCGTGTTCTTCTTTGAATATTTGTAGACGACGTTTTGTTTTTGCTTTTGTTGACCAGCCTGTTTGACTTGCGGTCTGACTGTCTGTTCCCCGTCCTCGCCGACGATGATGTCCGAATCTTCGTCTTCTTTCTTGTCATAGGTCACGGAATTGCGTTTTGCATACTTCGCTTTGGTCTTGTCAAGCGAGATGCTGAGCGCAGCCCACAGCGGCGTTGCGAGGTTGAGCGCAGAGAACAAACCTGCGACCAAACCGAGAATGATAGGCACGCAGAACTCTCTTATGGTGTCGCTTCCGAGGATTGCGAGGAAGATGATCGTAACCATGGTGGTGAGAGTGGAATACACGGTACGAGTGAGCGAGGAGCGCACTGCCATATCGCCGATACCCTTGTAGTCGATATCCTTTTGTCCTTTGAGCGGTTTGATTGTTTCACGGCAGCGGTCGAAGATGATGATCGTGTTGTTGATCGAGTAAGCGACAATCGTAATCATAGCCGCGACGTATGAACTGTTGATTTGTACTCTGCAAATGACGGTGAGAGCAAACATAATCACAACGTCGTGCAACAAAGCGATGACGGCGGCGATTGCGCTTGTAAACGTGAAGCGAATCATGATATACACGAGGATCAAAGCGATGGAAACCGCAAGAGCGATACCTGCTTTCGAGAGCAAGTCCGCAGCGGCGGTTGCGCCGATCGATTCGTACGTTATCTTGTTTGCGTCTGTGAGCGAAACGTTGGGATCGACCTTGTCGTCAACCGCCTTTCTTATCGCTTCGTTCATAGAATTGATTTTCGCGTCGTCGTTGAACACGTTCTTGTATCTGAACACGATTGCGGTTTTGGTCTTGTCGTTTGCTTCTTGACGTTGCATATAACTTACGACAACGTGTTGACCGTCGATTTCAACGCCCTCGATGGTGTTTTTGATTTCGTTGCCCTTTTGGTCGTAAACGGCGTCGTCGAGGATGTCCTCGCCGAGCGTAACGGTGAGAATGGTGCCGCCCTCGA
>CAVKTQ010000061.1:8032-9164 GCA_963659105.1 Firmicutes bacterium CAG:238
GATTGCGTCCGAGTAACTGCCCGTTGTCGAGCCGATTGCGACAATCACGATGACTGCGGCAAGCACGATGACAAACGGAATGATTGCGGCATATTTCGCGTTTTTGCAAACGCTGTAATTTTTGCAAAGATTGCGGAAGTTACTGTTTTTCATATTATGCCTCCTCCTTTGCAATTTGCGTAGGAACGGAATCGTTGTTCTCGTCCTCCTTTGCGCGTTTCAAAGCGTAGAATTTCTCGCTTGTGCTGTTGAGGGGCATAAACGCTTTGAGAACGAGTCTTGTGACGAAGAGCGAGCAGAACAAGGAGAGAATAATACCGATAAACAGCGTCACGGCGAAGCCTACGATTGAAGCCGAGCCGAGAATCCAAAGCACGATTGCGCCGATGAGCGTCGTGACCTGACCGTCGACGATTGCGCCGGTCGAGCGTTTGAAACCGATCTTTATGCAAGTCGCAATGGGCTTTGTCGAATGCTTGTATTCGTCCTTCACCCTCTCGAAAATAATGACGTTCGCGTCGACTGCCATACCGATCGAGAGCAAGATACCTGCGATACCGGGCAGAGTGAGTTGCACCCACGGAAGCACTGCGCAGAACCAGATGAGAAGCACGATGTACACGCAAAGCGAGATGTCTGCCGCAAGACCGAGACCGCGATATACGCACGCCATAAAGATGAAGATGAGCGCAACGCCGACAGCGCCTGCGATGAGCGCGGTGCGAATGGAATTTTCACCGAGCGTTGCCGAAATGCTTCTGACTTCGGCAAGTTGCAGCGTAACGCCGAACGTGCCCGATTGAAGTTTGGTTGCGTATTCGTAAGCGGATTGATATGTGTAGTTGCCGGTGATGATTGCCGAGCCGTTGGTGATTGCCGCATTGATCGATGGCGACATAATCTTTTGTCCGCCGACGTAGATGTAGGTCGTTTTGCCGACGTTTGCGGAAGTGATTTCGCCAAAAATCTTTGCGCCTTCGGTGTTGAACTTCAAGCCGATTGCAAAGTCGCCGCTGTCGGAAGTTGTGACGTACGCGTTTTCAAGGTGTTCGCGACCGTTGAGGAACGCCCCCTTTTCGAGATCCGCGTTGCTTGCTTCACTGCCGAGATCGGTGAGCGTGAAGTAAAGCGA
>CAVKTQ010000062.1:0-8946 GCA_963659105.1 Firmicutes bacterium CAG:238
GGTTACAACGGCGTTGACCACGTTCTCGCAAGCGGCGAAGACGTCAACATCCTCGTTCTCGACACCGAAGTTTATTCCAACACCGGCGGACAAGCGTCCAAGTCCACCCCGACGGGCGCAATCGCAAAATTCGCGGCAACCGGCAAACGCACCAAGAAGAAAGACCTTGCGCTTTTGGCAATGGACTACGGCTACGTTTACGTCGCACAAGTTTCTATGGGCGCGGATATGAACCAAGTCGTCAAAGCGTTCGCAGAGGCTGAGGCATATCACGGACCGTCCATCATCATCGCATACGCACCGTGCATCAACCACGGCATCAAAGGCGGTATGGACAACTCGCAAATGGAAATGAAGAAAGCGGTTGACTGCGGCTATTGGCAACTGTTCCGTTACAACCCGACTCTCGTCGGCACCGGCAATGCGCCTCTTGCAATCGACAGCAAAGAGCCTACGGACGACTATCAAGCCTTCCTTATGAACGAAACCAGATACGCTTCGCTTGCGAAGATGAATCCGGACGCGGCAAAGGTTTTGTTTGCAAAGAACGAAGAAGACGCTGCAAAGAAACGTGCGTTCTATGTGAAGAAAGCAGAATCTTACAAAGACTAATCAAGCCCTCCCAATTTAGCGTTTTAGCGAAGAATCAAGCCCCCTCGAACCGTTCGAGGAGGCTTGATTTTTTGGATGAATAATTAATAATGAATAATTAATAATTGCGGGTGGGGTTTCGCCCCACACCCAAATATCATCCGTTATCCGTAGATTCGATTAGAGATAACAAAACCCGACTATTGTCATTAAGAACAATATGAAACATATATCCCATTTCTCTATCGACATATTTTACATCTTTTACTTCTTCCATTTCGGTTGCAACGAGTTCCCCGATTTTTGTTAATAGATCTTCCATTTTTACTTTCTCCTTTTTATTATGTCAAAAACACCGTCAAGAGACGACATTTTCACTTTTTATTTGCAGTTTTGACTTGTTGAAACAGCAATCTTTTCCACTATTTTACTAGATATATTGTCTAGTGCCAAGACAAAATATCTAGTTGCAATACATAATACGTCTATGGACAGCAAATTTTGCAAAAACTTAAAAGCCGCTCGCTTGCAAGCAGGAATGACTCAAAAGCAAGTCGCATTGCGTTTGGGCGTCGTAGAAAGTTGCTATGCAAACTGGGAACAAGGTCGCACCGAACCGAGCGTGACGGCACTTAGAAAATTGTGCGACGTCTTTTCCGTCACGGCGGACGAACTTCTGAACGGCGAACTGTAAATATAATTGATAAAAGTGGACGACGGCAACACCGTCGTTTCTTATTTGTTTTGGAAAATCTCACGCTCGCATTATGTAAATATCTCCGCCGTAGGGCAATATCGCTGTGCCGCAGGCACGCCACCAAGCAGATAATTTGGCGAAACTGCGGCAAAAGTTCTTATCCGTGCTTGAACGGATAGCACAAATTCTCTGCGCGGTTAGTAGCGCAATAAATCGAGCAAGGCTCTCGGCTATGCGCACACTTGCGTGTTGCCGTTGCCTCTGCGACGATTTTTGCGCTCGTCATTCAGAGCGTAGCGTGGGAATCGAGCGCAGCGAAATGCGGCTTCGCCTTGATTCCTACGTCGCAACGATGTTGCTCCTCTGAATGACAAGCGGAAAATAGATTTGAGTATTCTGTGCGAGTGCTTGCTTGGTGCGAGCGCACTTTGTGCGCAAGCGGATAAACGAACGCTTATTAAAGGCGTACTTGTTAACGGTATCTGCTCGTTCGAAGACGTAACTCGAGCCGCAAGGCGGCGAGCCTATGAGCGCCGAGCTTTCGTCGCGCACAAGCCCTTTTGCTTCAACCGCAACAAGTTGCAGTTGTTCGCCTTTGTGCTTTGCGTTCCTCGTCCCACACGCCAAAAACTGCGCTTTCATCATATAACTCAAACGCAAGTTCGCTTGTTTTTGACGTGCGGGAACCCTTGTGCGTGTAGTACAAGCGACTGCGCCGTTTGGATGCGAAGCCGGCGCACAAAGCGCAGTGGCATAATGAGTGAAATGCCCCTATCTATGCGAGTGCCGTCTGTCTCCCCCCCCCACGAACGGCGATAACCTATGTAGAAAAATGCCCCTAACCGAGTGGTGGGAGAAATACCCGAGAGGGAAAGAGGGGGGCACTTCTGTTTAGAGCACACGCCGTTCACTCTTGTAGAGAAAGAAAACACACTCTTGAGGAAAGGGGATTCAAGTTTTCACCCCTACGCCCTTTTGTATAAGGAAACGCGCGCTCGCAGGCGCGCGTAACATGTTATCTAACGTTTGCATAAGATATTATTTGAGCGTGGGATATTGACCTTCGGTGATTTCCCATTCGCCGTTCTCGCCGAAGTTGAACGAGAATTTGTTTTTGATATTCTCGCTCGACAAGAACCAAGTCGCATTTTCGGAATTGCCTTGCGTATCTTTGTTGTACTCGAAGTCTGTTTCGCCGTTCAACGTAAACTTCTTGTCGTTTGCAAAATACATCGCGGACGTTGAAAACTCTGTTTTCTTTTCGTGTTTGCCGAACATACGCCCGATGTTGTTCACGCCGTCGGTGCTGTTTTCAACCACGATATCGGTGACGGTAAAGCAGTTGGAAATCTTTTTGGTTTGGTTGTTTCTGCCTGCGATTCCGCCGACATAGAGTTCGATTTTCTTGCCCTCTTGCGCGGTTGCCGCCGAAACTTTGATAGAGCCTACGCTGTATGCGAGATTGATTGCGCTCACGCCCGTTTTGGTGTTCGAACTCGAATCGGTTTTTGCGCTGAAATTGCTTCCCACAATGCCGCCGACAGCAACGATGCCGTTCTCTTTTTGAGCGGTAACGTCGATGTCGACATTGCAATAGCCGTTGAGGATATAGCCCTCGTTTCTTCCTATCATACCGCCCACGCACACGATTTGAGAAATCGCGCCGCCCACTCTTGCGGTGAGGTTTGCGGTTGCGCTTGTGGTTGTCACGCTGCCGGTATTGTCGGCGCACACGCCGCCGAAATAGGTTTCGTCAAGGCTTTCGAGGTCGCCTACGGCGATTGCGGCTTTGCTTGCCGAAATCGCGCCGCCGTTGACGCCTGCGACGCCGCCCACTTTGGCATACGATCTGCCGTTCGAGGTTTGACCGTCGTCGTGGCAATGCACTTTTTCAAGCGTAACGGTGACCTCGTTTGCAGGGAGCGTTGCCGCAGAGTTACTGCTGCCGCACACGCCGCCGAAAGTCAAGGCTTCGCAGAAGAATTTTGCGCCGAGCGTAACTGTGCAATCTCTCACCATGCCCGTGTCTTTGACTTGATTGTTGCCCCTGACTTCCGCCGCGATACCGCCGAAAATCACCGTTTTCATACCGTAATCGAGCCAACTTTGTTGATCCGTATAATCTTCGCCGTATGCGGTTGTGCTTGCCTCAACCTTGCAATTTTCGACCTTGCCGTCAAGCACGCTCGCAACGTAGCCGATACGCACGAGGCTTGCATACTTGTTTTCCGTCTTTTTCACAACCAATCCGACGTTGTCGAAAGTCAGATTTTTCACCGTACCCGAAACGTAGCCGAACACGGAAGCGTCCGTTGTCGAGCCGAATTTGCCGCCGCTAAGCACCGCTTGCGAGGTGAGTTTGTTGTCGTCCGAATACACGCCGCCGTCGATCGTACCCGTGAAAACGTGGTCGGAGTCGAACAAAGGCTCGAATTCGCCCGAAGCGAAGTCAATCGACTTGATGGCGATTTCCGCCTCGAGAAGTTGTTCGATTTCCTTTTTCTCGTCATCCGTCGGGTCTTCCTTTCTGAGCAAGTCATAAACATTTTTGAAACTCGTGACGGAATCTATAGTGATTTGCTTTGTCCATTTTGCATAGAGGCGCAGTGTTGCCGGCGTGAAATAATCGCTAAGACCGCAGGCTTGATAGAGCGTCGAGCCCGTCGTGTCGTCGGTTTTGAAAACGAAGTCTTTTTGAACGACTTTTTCCTCGTCGTTTTCGGTCACTGTCTGCTCATAGTACCACTTTGCAAATTTGTATCCCGCTTTGCTTGCGATGACTTTGTCCGCGTCGGTTTGCGTTATGCTCTCGGTCACGGGATAATAAACGGAATCGCCGTAAGTTGCCGCCGAAAGGGAATCGCAATAGACCACTTCGACTTTGGGAAGTGTGGATTTGAACATCGCGTACACGTCAAACTGTTCGTTTTTCTTTGTTTGGTTGTCTATTTTGAGAGCGAACGTCCACTTATTTGCGAGTTTCACCGCACTATCCGTTGAAGTTGCGAATGCCGTGAGGCGCACGGGCTTGTTGTCCTTGTCCATATAGAACCAAAACAAAAACTCGTCTCCTTCGTTTTCGGTTTTGGGGCAATCGAGGTTGTCTGTGCCATTGTAGGTCACGGTGAGTTTGGAGTCCGCGCCGAGACTTGCATTGTTGTCGCTGTCGACAATCGAATAGGAATACACGCCGTCATCGCCCTTTTGTGCGACGAGTTTTTTGTCGACGTGCGGAGTAAGTTCGTAGGTATTGTTTGTATAAAGTGCCGTAATGGTCGTGTTTTGAGTGATCGGCGTTTGCCCGAAGATAAACTCGTCAGTGCCGTTTGCCGACCAGTATTTGAAAGTATAACCCGTCTTTATCGGCACGACGTCGGAGCCGTCCTTATTTTTGGGACGAGAAACGGACGTGCCGGAAATCACGTCTTTTATGACGTTGTCGGTAAGTTTGACGTCGTTGCTGTCAACGTTGAAAGTGACGGTATACTTTGCTTGTTCGTACCGATTGTGACCGTTGTTGTCGTCGTCATCGGACGGCGTGGTGGGATTGCACGCAATCAGCGTTGCGCACAAGAGCGCGGCAACGAGTACGATGCAAATTGTCATTAGCGTTTTTTTCATAATCACCTTGCGTGCGCAAATGCGCACAATCGTAGTATGAATGAATTTTTCAAACTTATTATACACGCGCAACACCCGTTTTTCAACCTTATTTTGCGTTGCGCGCTCTTTTAACTTGCTTTTAATCTTGTCGGAATTTCGTGACGTACTCGTCTATGAGCGAGCCGACGTCGGTTTTGTTCGAGCCGAGAAAATCTTTAAGTTCAAAAAGCACGGTCGAATCGTTTACGGACGTGTTTGCGACTATCGGTGAAAACATGTCTTTCACGGCGTTTGCAAAATCGGCGGAAACGTCGCTTCCGAGCACGCAAATCGTGATTCTATCGCCCTCTTTTTGCTCGTATACGTCGTTTATCGCGCTTTGGAGCGAATACCCTCTCTTTTGAAGATTTTGCGCGATAACGGTTTGATTTTGCCTTTCTTTGACAAACACCGAAACGGTTTCGTAATTTTCGACAACGATGCCGTACACGGCGGTTTCGCCGCCAGATTCCACCTTTACGTTGACGTAACACACCGCAACTTCGTCCCTTGTGCCGTCGGGGAGCATCGCGATTGCAAACGTCGCAAGCACCGCCGTCACGAGTAGAAGCATAACGCACCAAAGCAGTCTTACGGCAGTGCGCTTGTCAAAGGCTTTGAGAGGGGTTTGTCCGTCGAGCAGTTTGTTTATCGGTGCTTTTTTGGCTCTCTGCAAAACATCGGGGACGGTTTGAGAATTATGCTCGCTTTTGAGTTTTCCTTCGATGTCTTTAATCCTCATATTCATCCTCCTTTTGCAGTTCTTTTTTGAGTTTTGCAAGAGCGTTGTTGTACGCCCATATCACCGAGCCGACGGGTCTGCCCGTCATTTCCGCAATCTCTCGGTGCTTGAATCCGGATATTGCGTGCAGAGTCACGATTTCTCTTTCCTCGTCGCCGAGGACCTTGTTCATCGCGTTGGTCACAGGCGAGAGTTCCTCGTCGATTGAGTACGTTCCGTACTTGGCGTCGTCCTCGAACGATTCCGTAGACCGCTCGCGCTTTGCCCGATTCAACTCGTTTAGCGTGGCGTTTTTGGCGATTGTGTACAGCCACGCGTACGCGTTCGACCCCGCCCTGTAATTGGATATGGTTGTCCTCAAACGAATGTACGCCGTCTGCATCATATCTTCGGCGGTCTGGTAGTTTCGGCATATCGACATAATGAACGCAAAAAGACCGCGTTTGGTATCGTTGTAGATTTGCTCAAACGCGCTTTCGTCGCCTCGTTGCAGGCGCAGCATCAATTTGTCGAGTTCCTGTTTGGTCATATTTCCATTTTAGCATAACCGCAAAAATATAACAACTTATAATTATTTTTCGTAATTTTTGTACGATTTGCCCGATTTTGCGGATTTTTGAGGAAAAATTTACGTTTCTTTAAGAAAAATTAATTGCTTCTTAACGTTTTGAGTATATTATCTATATTGTAGAGGTATATCCGCATCGTATGCGCGCGGATTGCCGAAAACGAACGAGTAATATTCGAGGTTGCTATGCGCAAGAGAATCACGCAAACGATATGTTTGGCACTATGCCTTTTGATTTCCGTCTTTTCGGCGGTTTTTCTCATTGCGTGCAATTCGGTCTACACCAACACGCCCAGCACCCCCGAACCGCAAAAAGCAACGTCTTTCGTTTGCGTGGACGTCAATCCGTCCGTTGAACTCGTGCTTGACCAAAACGACGTGGTTATGAGCGCATGCGGCGCAAACACGGACGGCAAAGCCCTGCTTTTCGAGGAAGACGGCATAGTCGGCGCAGACCTCGACGTCGCAATAGGCAACGTTGCAGCACTGTCCGTCAAATACGGCTATATTTCGGACGGCGCAAACGTATCCGTCGAAGTGACTTCCACTGCGGAAAACAACGATATTTTCGAAAAGATAAGCGCAAAATTCACTTCCGCGATAAAAAACGCGAATCCGTCGCTCACGGTTTCGATTTCGGATTCTTGCGACTTCGTGCTTCAATCCGAACTCGACGCGCTCAAATCCGAAAATTCCGACAATCTAACCATTCAGAACCTCGACGTCGCAACCTATCGCCTCGTGAAAAGAGCGCAACAAAACGGCGTATCCGTCGAGGATTCCCTCTCTTTGTCCCTCGACAAACTCATTGCCGAAGCAAACGATTTTCAATCGGATTTGAACCAAAAATTCGACGACGAATACCAACTTGCCATAAACCGCGCGCAATACGTCTTTAACAGCGCAAAACAAACCGTTGAAAACGGCGTATACGCTCGCTATTTCGCACAAAAACTGCTAAATACGGCAACGTCCAATCCGTTTGGCGCAATCGATGTTGCGAGCCAAGCGCTCAACGCCGCAAAATACGCCGCTTCGAGCGCAAGCAAACTCTCGCTTGAATTTTATCTCGCTTGCTCGGATTATTTCGACCAAAACCCCGTGTACGAACTTACGCAAGAGCAATTTGGCAATATTTCTTGCTTGCTCGGCACTCGCGCGGACGACTTCAAAGCCAAGTATGCCACTCAAAACGGCACGGTTAGATTCACCAAAACCGAGTTGGATTGCTTCGTGAACACGGAATACCGCTCGGACGAAAGTGCACGCGCGGACATTCAATCCGCATACGGCAACGCCGTCGAATACCTCTTGCAATTCGCACAAGAGGACGAAACAGACTTGTCCGTCGCAAAAGAAGCAACCAAAAGCGTGGCAACCGAAATCAAATCCGCCCTTTCTCTTGCGGATAGCGTTATGTCGTCGTTGCCGTTTGTCAAATTCGACGTAGATTCCATTCTTGCCGACTGCATACCGAGCGACGTCGATTATGCGGACAAACAATCCGTCGAAAGCGCAATCGAACGCCTCGAAACGCAAGCCTCGCAAGCAAAAGAGCAAATGAAAGTCACAAAAGAGGACGAAGCCGCAATACGAACGCTGCTTGCTCAATCGGAAACCGTAAAAGCCATCGACTCGGCTCGCACCGCCTTGAACGAAGCCCTTGACAAAGCCAAATCCGACGCCCGCACCCTTCTTCTTTCAATGAAATCCGCCCGCCTCGCATAAACGCAGAACAATTACGCCTAAACATAAAACGACGGCTCTCTGCCGTCGTTTTTTTATTCTTAATTCTCTCACTGTTGGTCGATAATTTCTTTGATACGCGCTTGTATAGTTACAAAATTAACCTCGCCATAGTTCTTGTGTGCACCATCAGCATACTCACACAAGCAATAGTCGCAAAACAGATCTGTTTCGACGGCAAAAAATCTTATATTTTTCCCCATATTAACCAAAAAGATAAAGGCGTTTTGGCACATAGACTTTGGAAAATATCTAAAAACGTATACCAATGCAGGATGTTCACCAACATTATCGGCATATATTTTATACAAAGTTGATAATGTTGATACACGTGGTGCATGCGACATTGTCATACATGTGTTGATAAGAAAGGCGGTTGCTTCTTCTTTAAAATCGATTCCGGACACCATTCTTTCCCCGCCGTTGTTTTTTATTTTTTTATAGATGCGATCAAATTTGCTCCTCATAATTCCCTCCTTTTCTTTATACTTTTAATTTCAAATGGTTGAAACATTTTTTGACGCTGAAAAAACATTTGCGGAAAAACCTTTCATTCGTAACGTTTTGCATAGTTCATTTGCACGGTCTTCCGACATTGCCATTGCGTGAGAAAAATCACAAGGTCTATCGGATTTATCCAAATAAAAAACGGCATTTTCTGTTTGATTTTTACAAAATATTTCTTGGTTGGCGGCTGTACGCAAATCAGCATCTAAATTTATGTTTCGGTTAATCGTAAAATATATGTTTCATTTTTTCTTAAAAATATACATCATATTAGTGCCTACCGAAACAATCATTTCCCCTTTTGTATTTGTTATTGCTGACATAGTATTTTTAGATGTTATTGTTTTTCCGTCACAACATTCCAATGTAATATACGAAAAAAAAGAAATTGCAGGGCTATCTTCTTCTCGTTGCCTCCACTCTATTTCTGTTTTTTGTCCTTTGTATATAAAT
>CAVKTQ010000063.1:0-8285 GCA_963659105.1 Firmicutes bacterium CAG:238
GCGTAAATGACGTTTTCGCCGATGATTTCGATTTCGTTGATAGCACCTTCGCGCGTATCTTCGGGAAGGTAGATTATCACTTGCTTTTCAACGTCGAAGTCCTTAAACATAAAGAAGAAAAGTTTCTTTATCGTCGTGTCGTCGCGCTTGGGGGCAGGGGATTCCGAGAGTGTGATAACGCCGTCTTTGGTGCGAGTTTTTACCACTTGATTTTCGTACTTAATATAGTAGTCGTAAGTGACGAAACCGAGTTTGTCGGGGGATTCCGTGCCGACGTAAACTATAACCGCCTGCTTTTCCTTGAAATCTATTTTGATGGTTGTGACGTCTTTGTCGCCTGCGTTCTGTCCCTGAATGGGGTCTTTGAGATTGACGACGTGCGTCGGCTCGGTCATATATCCGCTCTCTTTCATAAACGTGGCGGTGTCGTTGACCCACGTTTCGCGGTTTATGCAGCCCAAAGCGGCGGAAATAATCGTGAAAACCGCGCCGAGCGCGATTATCGCAAGCGAAATATTCGGAAGCGTCAGATAATCCTTAAACGACTTTTTGCCGTCGTTGACTGTGGTTTTTTCCTCTTTTTTAGGTTTGTCGGGGTATTCCCAACCCATCTGTTTGTCGTAGAACTCGTAATATTTGCGGTATGCGAGAATCAGCGCAAGTCCCAAACCCGAACAGAGCGTGCCTGCGCCTGCGAGAATGAAGAAAATCATCGAACTCTTGAATGCGAAAAGCGACGCTATGGCATAAAACCACATAAGAAGACAACCCGAAAACAGCGCGACCATTGCCGCTATCATCAAAACGAAGGGGATGTTTATGCCCACTCTTTTCCAAAATCCGTTTTTCTTGGTTGCGATACGTTTCATATCGCTCATTATACTACCGCCTATTACGCTTGTCAAAACAAACGCCCGAAATGGGGCTGCATTAAACGTTTTTCATACCGAACGTTCTAATTTTATTTGCAGCAAAATAGATTTATCGTAGGCGCGGTGGAAGGAATTAAACGAAAAAGAAGAAAAATCGACTTTTGGCGACATAATTTCTTCAATTTTGCACCTGTGCCGAGCATATAATCGGGGTGTTTGATGATTGTTACGGTCAAAAAAGCAAGTATTGTCGCGGTTGCGTCGCTGATTGTCGCGTTTGCTGTGCTGACGGCTTCCGTCGGCGTGACGGACAGCGCGGGCGTGTACTTTTGCAAAAGCACGAGAAAAGTGCCGGTGTACGGCGTGGATACCGACAAAAAAGCGATTGCGCTCACGTTCGACGCTGCGTGGGGCGCGGACAAAACGCAAGGTATTCTCGACATTATGAGCGAGTATAACGCAAAAGGCACGTTTTTCCTCGTAGGATTTTGGATTGACAAGTACGAAAAGGAGACAAAAGCCATTGCCGAAGCAGGATTCGAGATCGGAAACCACTCTCGCAACCACCTGAATATGCCCAAACTCAGCGAAAACGAAATCGTAAACGAGATTGAGTACGTCAACGACAGAGTTTTCGATTTGACGGGCAAAAAGCCGAAGTATTTCCGCGCTCCGTTCGGCGACTACAACAACAAACTTATGACGGCGCTGGAAGGCTTGAATATGATTGGCGTGCAGTGGTCAATCGATTCGCTCGACTGGAAAGGTCTGTCGGCAAAGCAGATATACGACAGGGTGGTGCCAAAGGCAAAGAGCGGAGATATTGTGCTTTTTCACAACAACAGCGACCACGTTCTCGACGCGCTTCCTATGGTTTTGACCGCATTGAGAGCGCAGGGGTTCGAGTTTGTGACAATCGCCGACCTCGTGTCTACAGAGGGCTACACGATAGATTCAAACGGAATACAACACAAAAACGCATAGACGTACAGGAGGATTTATGAGTTACGAACAGATGCAAAACAATCAAGTTTACCTTTCGGGGCAAATTGCGAGCGAGCCTGAATTTTCTCACGAAATTATCGGCGAAAAGTTTTACGATATGACGGTTTCGGTTGCAAGATTGTCGGGACAAAACGACGTGATACCTATCACGATAAGCGACAGACTTATGGAAGGCTGTTCGTTTGAAATCGGCAATCTAATCGGGTTAATCGGACAATTCAGAAGTTACAACAAGGTGATTGACGGCAAGAGTAAACTTGTGCTTAGGGTGTTTGTGAGAGAACTTTGCGAGTGCGACGACAATGCGCCCAACGTCATAGAAATCGAGGGCTACGTTTGCAAGCAACCCGTGTATCGCACAACGCCTTTCAAGCGAGAAATCGCCGATTTGCTCATTGCGGTGAACAGAGCGTACAACAAATCCGACTATATCCCTGCAATAGCGTGGGGAAGAAACGCGCGCTACGCGTCTACGTTCAGAGTGGGCGAAAAAGTACATCTTGTAGGGCGCATACAATCGAGAGCGTATCAAAAGGCTCTCGACGACGGAAGCGTCGAGGAAAGAGTGGCATACGAGGTGTCCATAACTAAGTTCGAGCAAGGAAGAGAGGTCGAAAATTGAGATTCGACCGAAAACGATTGCCGAGGCAAAATAGACAAAATCGAGCGAAAATCCGTTTTCGCTTAAAATAAACAAATCACGAAAACCGCGCTTTCGACGCAACGCAAAAGTTTGGACGTAAATGTAAAACTTTTGAAGACGCATTTATATAAGGCGCGGTTTTTTTGTGCGTTTTTGCAATTGCGAAGCGAATTGTCGCACATATTTTGTTTTCTTTCGCAAAAAAAGGCAATATCGACGTATGAATGTTTATCTGTGTGTTTTCCGCATAATTTTGTTGTTTACAATTCGCTTTTTTACTGATATAATAAATTATCCTATATTTATATTTAGGGGGAAATTATGAACCTAAAAGAGTATACGCTCAAAATCGAGTACAAAATCGGCGGTAAAATCAGAGAGGAATCCGTCGAGTACGCTCTCGTCAAAAACGGTTACGACGGCGAGAATCTGCACATAGTCGACGACGGCGACGAAACGCACGTCAAAATCAAAGTTTCGGCAAATGCGAAGGTGGAACTTACCCTTGCCGAACTCATCTACGACCGCTATTTCGAAAACAACGAAAGGTTTTTCGCAAACGGTTTTCAATCTTGGACGGCGACGAGAGAGTTTAAGAGAAACGACGTTCAGTACGGATTGCGCTCCCTCTCGAAACTCCCGATTGCGAGAAAATTTTCGGGCGCGTCGGGCGATTATGCGTTCACCGAGTACGGAAAGGATTTGTATCACGGCTTTTCGTATACCTACTTTCGCAAGGACGACAAAGTGGAGTTTGTCGGCTCGCTCAACGAGCGCACGGGATACACCATTTTCTATGCGGATATGAAAGAGAACGTCTTTGCCGTGCAAAAGGACGTGGAAGGCTTGTCGATTGAGGACGAATACGAGTTGTTCGACCTTATGCACGTCCACGGAACGTACGACGAGGTTTTCGACGCGTACTTTGCAGAATATCCGCAAAAGCGCACGGGCAGAGTTGACCACCTTGCAGGCTACACCTCGTGGTATAACTACTATCAAAACATAAACCAAGACATAATTTTGCGCGACCTCGAAGGACTTGCGCACGTCGGAAACACCGCAAATATCTTCCAAATCGACGACGGATACGAAACGAAGGTTGGCGATTGGGATTTGGATTTGCAAAAATTTCCCGACGGTCTTGCGCCTATCGTGGACAAAATCCACTCTTACGGCTACAAGGCGGGGCTTTGGTATGCGCCGTTTGCCGCGCAGTTCGGCGCAAACGTGATAAAAAATCACCCCGATTGGCTCATACGAAACAAGAAGGGCAGACCCGTTTTGAGCGGTATGGCATGGGGCGGATTTTATGCGATTGACTTTGAAAAAGAAGAAGTTAGGGCGTATATCAAAGCGTTTTTCGACAAAGTTTTTGACGAATGGCACTTCGATATGGTCAAACTCGACTTCCTCTACGCCGCCGCTATCGAGCCCAGAAACGGCAAAACTCGCGGTCAACTGATGTGCGAGGCTATGGACTTCTTGCGCGAATGTTGCAGAAATAAGATTATTCTCGGTTGCGGCGTTCCGCTTGCGCCGTCGTTCGGCATAGTGGACGCTTGCCGCATAGGTTGCGACGCGGAAAATACGTTCAAGGAAAAATTCTACGTCAAAGTCACCAATCAAGAGATTATTTCCACCAAAATATCGATGCAAAACAGCGTTTATCGTCGCCATTTGAACGGAAGAATCTTCGCAAACGACCCCGATGTGTTCTTCTTGCGCGACGGCGGTATGAAACCTGCCGTTTACACTTGGACTCAGAAGAAGTTGCTTGCGAAAATCAATCACATATTCGGCGACGTGCTGTTCGTTAGCGACGATATAGGCGAATACGACAGCGAAAAAATGGCGGTTTTGGTTGAATCCTATCAAAAATTCAACGGAAAAGTGCTTTCGGCAGAACACATCGCGCCCGAAGTCATCAAAGTGACTTACGTCGAGGACGGCAAGACGAAAATGCTTGTTTTTGACGGAACAACCGGAGACTTTATAGTTCAGTGAGCAATCACTGAACAGTGAAATTGCGACGACGGCGCACAAAAATCGTCGCTTAGGCAACGGCAACACGCAAGTTTGCGTATCGCCGAAAGCCTTGCTCGATTTATTGTGCTACTACCGCGCAGAGAATCTTTGCTATCAAAACGAGACGGATAAATAATCAAACCGCAGTTTCGCAAGATTATCTGCTTGGTGAAGCGCACTTCGTGCGCAAGCGGAAAATTTGAAGTCAATTTCCGCTTGTCATTGTGAGAAACAGTGAAATTTGCGCCGTCGGTAATCTGACGTAGTGAAATGCGGCTTCGCCTTGATTCCCACGCTGTCGCTCGGAATGACATACGGAAGATTCAAATATTCCATAACCCAAACGAAGTTTGGATATCGTCGTGCAGAATTGCACGATATCATCACGAAGTGATTTCATCGCCATAGGCGATATCATTTAAGACTATGATACTACTCGACAACCTTTCAAAAGTGCGCGACGAGGTGGCAAAGTACGATAGAAACGTACACCTCGTGGCGGCGTGCAAAATGCAGTCGAAAGACACGATAGACAAGTTTATGTCCGTCGCGCCCGATTTTGCGTTGGGCGAAAACCGCGTGCAAGAGTTTGTCGAACACTACGACGAGAAGTATGTTTGGCACATAATCGGTCAACTGCAAACAAACAAGGTTAAGTACGTCGTCGGGAAAGTGGATTTGATACACTCGCTCGATAGGGCGGAACTGGCAAAAGAGATTGAAAAACAAGCCGTGAAACACGACGTGATTCAAAAATGCCTCGTCGAGATAAATATGGGCGCAGAGATAACGAAAGGAGGCGTGCGACCCGAAGAAACGCTCGATTTCATACAGAGTATGAAAGATTATCCGCACATCGAGATAAAAGGCGTTATGAGTGTGCTTCCAAACCTCGACGACAAGATTGAACTTGCTCGTCTTTACGACAAATTGCAACGGATATTCGAGGACGCAAAGAGCATAAAGCAAGACGGCGTAAACGTCGAGTATTTGTCGGCGGGAATGTCGAACGACTACAAAATCGCACTCGAACACGGCTCGAATATGATACGACTGGGCAGAGTGCTGTTCGGGGAAAGAGTTGCACTTGCCTAGCAAGTGCAGTGAAATGCGTTAAATTGTGACGATTGTCACAATGAAATTTGCGCATTGCGCAAGTGAAATTGCACACTTTGTGTGCAGTTGCGGAAGATTCAAATTTTCCTTAGCTGCGGCAACGCCGCAATATAACTGTCAGAAGGACAATATAACTTGCGCACGGCGCAAATATAACTGCACGAAGTGCAATATAACTCACAACAGGGTATAACATATGGACGAAAGGTATTTCAGAAACGAACAAGCGCAACGCGCGGATATGCAAAGAGGCGGAAGAATTTTCTCTCGCCAAAGTCAACCCGCGCCCGTCGGTCAAGTGCCGAGTTACACGCAACCGTCCGTCGGTCAAAGCGGCGGCGTTGTCATCTACTCGCCGAGAACCTACAAGGACGTGCAACTGCTCATCGACCACCTCAAAATGAGAGAACAAGTGATAGTCGATTTTTCCACGCTCAATCAACAGTCGGTGTACAGAATCCTCGACTTTATGAGCGGCGCGATTTACGCGCTTGACGGCAGTATTCAGCAAATCACAAAAAACATCTTCCTCTTTGCGCCGCAAGGGGTGACTATCACGATTCCGCCGCAAATCAGAGGCTGAGAGGGTTTTATGAACGGTAACGAAGAAAAAATCGATTACAAAGCAAAAACGAAGGCGTTTCTTGCCGACTGGACGCAAGTCGCAAAAAAGAAATGGTGGCTGTATATCGTCGAACTTGCGGTGATTGCGGTCATTTTGGTTGCGGATTTGCTGTCCAAAAAGTACGTTTGGAATTTTCTTGACCAAAACGGCGTGCAAGAGAACGTTATTGGCTTGTTCAACCTCGTCAAAGTCAAGAACGAGGGCGCAGGATTCGGAATCTTTCAGGGCAAGACGATTGCTCTTACAATAATAACGTTTATCGTGGTGATCGCAATTTGCGTTTACCTCTTTTTTGCGCTCAAAGAAAGCGAGTGGCTCAGAATATCTCTCGTATTTGTCACCGCAGGCGGAATTGGCAACATCGTCGACCGCATCGCCTTCGGATATGTGCGCGACTTCATTCAATTCTCGTTTTGGGACAGTTTCCCCGTGTTCAACATTGCGGACTCGTTCGTCACGGTCGGGGCGTTTATGCTCGTCGTGGTGCTTATCGTAATGCTCGTTAAGGAAGGGAATAAGAATCAAAAAGAGTTCGAGGAAGAACAAAAGAATAAAGTTGCAAGCGAGCAAGAGCAAATCGATCCGCTCGACGCGCCTATAAACCTCAATCCGATGATGAAATCCGAGAACGATTATACGTTCGTCGTGAGCGAGAAAAAGGACGATAAAGTCGAGCAAAACAATGCCGAAATTACGCAAAAAGACACGAAAACCGCCGAAGAAAACACGCAAAATAGTGCGGAAAACACGCAAGAAAGTGCGGAAAATTTGAATGATAATCCGCAAAGCGATACGCAAAATCAAGGCGATAACACCGCCGAGAATACGGACGGCGAGAAGAACGCGGACAAGGAATAATCTCGAATATGGTGCGCACGGTTGACAAGGACAACGTAAGATTGGACGTTTTCGTTTCGTCCGAGTGGGGAGTATCTCGCTCTAACGCAAAAACCGTCATCGAAAAGGACGGCGCGCTTGTCAACGGCGTAAAAAGGCAAAAAAGCGGCTTTGAACTCAAAAAAGGCGACGTTGTGGACTTTGAAGTGCCGAAGCCCGAAGTGCTCGAAGTCAAGGCGGAAAACATACCGCTCGACATCGTGTACGAGGACGAGTATATGGCGGTGGTGAACAAGCCGCAGGGTATGGTGGTGCATCAGGCGAGTTCGTATAAGAAAAACGACACGCTCGTGAACGCGCTTTTGTACAACCTCGACAGTTTGAGCGGCATAAACGGCGTGATTCGCCCGGGTATCGTGCATAGACTTGACAAGGACACTTCGGGATTGCTGGTCGTGGCAAAAAACGACGAGGCGCACAAGAGCCTTGCTTCGCAGATTGAGAAAAAGACCGCTCGCAGAATATACTACGGGCTTTGCGACGGCAATTTCAAAGAGGACGAAGGCACTGTAGACAAACCCATTGCGAGAAGCAAAAAAGACCGCAAAAAAATGGCTATAGACGAAAACGGCAGACGCGCGGTCACGCACTACAAGGTGTTGAAACGCTACGGTCAGTATACGCTCGTTCGCTTTGAACTCGAAACGGGGCGCACGCACCAAATAAGGGTTCACGCCGCAAGTTTGCATCATCCCATAGTCGGCGACGAGGTGTACGGCGGCTCGACCGCACTCTATAATCACGGACAACTTTTGCACGCAAAAGAACTTGTTCTCAAACATCCGCATACCGACGAAATTATGCGTTTCGAGTGTGAATTGCCGCAGTATTTCCAAGCGGTGCTTAGAAAACTGGACAGTAAAATTAATAATTAATAATGGATAATTAATAATTGTGGAAGGAACAGAATGCCTGCGGCATAATGATATTGCGCCGTTTGCGCAGTTATATTATGTCTGCGACACAGTGAGATTCTCGCTCTGCGAGAGTGATATTGCGGCGTTGCCGCAGTTGTGGAAAATTAAATTTTTCCGATTGTCATTGCGTCAATGTCGAGTGAGGAAACTTGCTTGCAAGGGTTTCCGAACGACGATATTTT
>CAVKTQ010000064.1:0-8041 GCA_963659105.1 Firmicutes bacterium CAG:238
GGCTTTTCTGTTTGAACAAGAACTGCAAGTGTTGCACTTCATTTGACAATTCTCCAACACAAAAGGAGAATGAGCAATGAAAAAATCCCTATTACTTATTGTAGCACTAATGCTTGTTTTTGTCACGGTGTGTTTCTCTGCTTGCGGAGAGAATACAAACGATAACGGCACAGAGTCAGTAACAGCAATAGCCGATGTTACATTGCTCTCTGCGTCGCAACTCAGAATAGTGTCGGCAAAAGAATCGCCTGTGTTGAAGTATTCGTTTAGAGACGATGGACATTACTATTATCTTTTTGATTTGGGAAAGATAAACAATGTTCCTCTCGAAGGGTTTTCAAATCTCGTACAATTTGAAAATCACGGACAAACGGTAACGCGCAGTTTTGAAACTTCCACCGTTGACACAAGCACGGTTACAAACACCGTAACGAGAACAACGCAACACTCGGTTGAAGTAAAAAGAACGGAAGGCGTTAAAGTGGCTGTTGAAGCAGGACTGTCTGCACAATGCAAATTGTCTGCGGAATATTCTTATTCGAGAAGTGTAGGCATAGGCGCTTCGAGTTCTTACACAAATTCGTATACAAATGCTGCCATGAAGTCGCAATCTCAAACCGAAAAAACCGAAATAAAGTTTGACGAAAACGTAGAAAGCGGATATTACGGTTACGTTTTGACCGGTGCTGTCGAGGTGTATGCCATCGTTGTATACGACGTCAACCAAAAGGAATACGTCATCGATTATTTCAGCGACATTCTCGCAAGTTGGCAAGGCTTCTATTTCTTCAAAACGTCAGACGAATTTGTCAATTACGATTACGAAACGATTTCGTTTACCGTACCGACAGATTTGAGAAAACCCGAAGACTACAAGGATTTGGAAGAAGAAATCGATATGCCCATTGTCTGTGCGCTAAACAAGTACAACTGTAACGACGGAAACCGGTACAACAAGAACGAACAAGAAGAAAGCGCGGATTGGAGATCGAGACACGACGGTTTTGAACTTGTGGAACTTGTTGCATACGGTTGCTCGAAAGCAGGAAACGTATTCTCTGTCAAAGACAAGGACGAGTTTTCAATAAAACTGCACGTTCTACAAAACACGGAAGACCTGCCGAGAGTAGGCACTGCGTTAACAAATTTGAACTATGATACCGAATCGAGAGTGCGCAACACCAACATCGACAAACAAGTCGGTTACGGTGCGTACTGGGTGCGTATAACGTATTCCGACGATTCGCAAAAGCAATATAATGCGACAGACCAACTACACAACGCAGATTCCAACACATATATCGAGTTGGTAGGAAAGTCAAATATTGATGCAAACAAAACGATAAAATCGATTGAAGTTGTGGTTGCGTATGAGTTGTTTGCAGGCGTACCCCGCATATTTGGTATTTGGCGGAGAGAATATACAAATTGGCGTTGCGAATACACGTTCAATTTTACGCATTAAATTGCTTATTACGACAAGACAAACGGGAAAAGGCGACGCGTTGCGTCGCCGTTTTCCTTTTGTTGGGAAAGAGAGGGAAGTCCTTGTGTGTGAGCAAAAATCATCGCAGAGGCAACGGCAACACGCAAAACTTGCGTATTGCCGAGAGCCACGCTCGATTTATTGCTTTACTAACCGCACAGAGAATTTTTTGCTATCAAAATAAGACGGGCAAAAACTCACGCCGCAATTTCGCAAAATTATCTGCTTGGTGGGGCGTGCTTTGCACGCAAGAGGAAGATTCAAATCTTCCTTATGTCATTGCGAGAAGCAACGAAGTTGCGACGTCGCAATCTAGGCGAAGCCGCATTTCGCTACGCTGGATTCCCACGCTTGCGCTCGGAATGACGATGTGGGCAATTGACTTCAAATTTTCCGCTTGCGTGCATAGTCTTGTGCCTGCGGCACAAGACTATGCACATTCCAAAAGCAACTTGTCTGCGACGAGGGCGATAAATTCGCCGTTGGTCGGCTTTTCGTTGGGGGCGTAAATCTTTATGCCGAACACGTTGTTGATGTTCTCGATTTTGCCTCTGTTCCAAGCAACCTCGATTGCGTGGCGTATGGCGCGTTCCACTTTCGACGCGGACGTCTGATACCTTGCGGCGATGCCGGGGTAGAGTTGTTTTGTGATAGAGTTGATGATTTCGGGCGTTTCGATGGTCATTTTGATGGCTTCGCGCAAGAATTGATAGCCTTTTATATGCGCGGGGATACCCACCGAAATAAAGAGGTTTGCGATTCTCTCGTCCAGAGTTTTGTTCTTGCGCACGTTGACTTGCGTGCGAGGAGCGGGGCGAGGAGTCGAGAAGTCGTTCATGACTTTCAAAAGGGTGTTGTAGTCGAATGGTTTTGCAAGAAAGTAACTTGCGCCGTATTGCATTGCTTTTTGCACGAAGCCGTCGCTTGCGAGTTGGGACATCATAATGACGATAGAACTTTTGTTTTCCATCGCGCCCAGCACGCCGAAGCCGTCCAATTCGGGCATCACGATATCGAGAAGCACGAAGTCGGGCTTGTAGAGATCGATGAGTTTGAGCGCGTCGTTTCCGTTTTGAGCGACGCCCACGACCTCGAATCCGTCTTGCGCGTCGATGAAATCGCGCATACTTGTACACAACGCTGCGTTGTCGTCTGCAATAACAATAGTTTTGTTCATAGGTTCCTCCAAATGGCGTAATTTAATTGTTTTATTTGATTATAAAATTCGTTTGCGAACAAAAAACCGCGCTTTTCACGATTTTTTGTCGATGTATATACTTATTTGTTTATTTGGACTGTTTATTCCGAATAAATGTTACAATTGCGTTAACAATGCACATTTTACGCGCATTTTGTCGGGTTTTCAACAATTATTTTCACCATTTTTTCTTTGCACCATATATTGCACGAAAAAAATTTTCACCCACTACATAAAGTTGTAATAAAAAATTTTTGAAAAAAACGAAAATATAGTTTACATAATCACATCTTATCAATATAATATATGAATCAAACCGAACTATGAGGTTGTTATGGGAAAATATAAGAAATGTCCGCGCTGTGAACTGAACTGGATTCCCGTCGAGGAAGAACTGTGCGAGGTCTGCAAGGCGGAACTCGGCAAAGCAAGCAAAATCTGTCTGCTTGAAGACGATGACGACATCGAGGAAGAGGAAAGAATTTGCCCCGTTTGCAAAGTCAATTATCTCGAACCCGGCGAGGATATGTGCGCCGCGTGCAGAGAGGAACAAGCAAATTCGGCGCAAAACAAACTCGACGACGAGGACGACGATTGGCAGGAATTTGTCGAAGACGACGAGCCTATCACGCCCGACGACGACACCGAAGTTTCGCTCAACCAACTTCAAGAGGACGAGGAAGACGAAGAAGAGGACGAGGAAGAGCAATGCCCCGACGATTTCGACGACGATCTCGGCGACATCGACGATTATGCCGACGACGATGAGGACGAAGACGAAGAAGAGGACGAGGATGACGATTTCGACGACAGAGACTGAATTCTTGCTTCAAGAGTAAATCCGATCAAAAAACGCACCTGCGGTGCGTTTTTATTTTTTGATAATGAATGATTGAGGTTGTGCGTTGCACGCGCCCGAAATGGTATTTTCGGCGTTCAGTCGAGTTTGGAGAGTTCGTTTATCAGCGACAACACGGCAATGCCGTATTTGGGCGGAAGTTTTGCAAGTTCGGTTTTGACGAGCTCGGATACGCTTTCGTTTTTGCTTTCCACGCCCAAGAGGTAGTCGCAGGACGCGCCCAGAGCAACGCTCAGATTTTTCAACGTTTCGATGGATACGCCGACTTTTCCGCTCTCGACGTCGGCAAGAAAACGCGGGCTTACGTTGATTTTTTCAGCCAAACTCTCTCTTGTCATATTCAACATATTTCTTCTCGCGCGTATTCTTTCGCCGAGAGTTACATTTACGTCTTTCATAGATTTCCTCACGTTTTGCGAGTTGCAAGTTGATTATATATGAAGCGACACATCTCAACAATGATGTGATACATCTTGACAAATGATGTAATACATCATAAAATAAGACTAATATACATTTAGTATGGGGGCTAAGAAGGAAACTATGAGAAAGATAAGTTGCATATTTGTCGCACTGTTGACGCTCGTATGTGCGCTCGCGTTTGTCGCGTGCAACGACGCCGAGCAAGCAAAGCCTGTGGTGGCGTCGAAGTACGTCGAGGGTATGGACGAATTTGCGTACTATGCCGACGACAACACCGTTTCGCTGCTTTGGCCAAAGGACAAGACGATAAAGAGCGTTACGATTCCTGCGTGCGTGAGTGAAATCAACGACAACGCATTTGACGGTTGCGCCTCGCTTGAGGAAGTTATATTCGAAAAGGACAGCAAACTCAAAAAGGTCAACACGTTTGCTTTCAAAGATTGTGCCTCATTGAAAAGCATAAGCCTTCCCTCAGGCGTCGAGTCGCTCGGCGACAGGGTTTTTTATGGTTGTACGTCCCTTGAAAAAGTCGATTTTTCAGGCGATGACATAAAGTCTTGCGGTTCGCTGCTTTTTGAAAAATGCACAAGCCTTAAACGCGCCGTCGTGCCTGCAGGTATGACGAGCGTAAGCGCAAAAGAGTTTAGAGACTGCGCTCTCCTTGAAAAGATAACGTTTGGCAACGGCGTTGCAACGATTGAGGACAACGCTTTTTGCAACAAAAATCTCGTTGGCGAAATGACTTTCCCGAGCAGCATAAAGAAGATTGGCGAAAAAGCGTTTTACGGCAACAAGATCAGCGCGATTAGTTTCTCGGGAAATGTGGAATCGATAGGCAAAGAGGCGTTTTACGGCGGTGAAAACGCACAACTCGAATCTTTGACATTGCCGTTTGTCGGACAAACTGCGAACGGTGGCACGCTTTCCGACATATTTTCGCAAAGCAGTCTATCGTCGCTTGAAAGTCTTACGGTTTTGGGCGGAACGTTGAATAGCGATTCTCTCAAATGGTTTTCGGGATTGAGTCTCGACGTCGGCTTCAACGTACAAATCGAAGCGGGCGCGCTTGACGACACCGAGTGGTACAAAAATCAAGAAGACGGCGTCGTGTACGTCGGAGATACCGTGTACGGATATAAGGGCGTAATGTCGAATATGACTCGGCTTTCCATAAGAGACGGCGCAACGAAAATTATCGACGACGCATTCGGGATTCAAGTATTCGTCTGGGACTTCGTGATTCCGTCATCGATGAGAGAAATCGGCAAAAGGGCGTTGATTGCGCCGAATTTGAAAAGAATATATGTGCCGGACGACAGCAAGTATTACGCGTCCGTCGGCAACTGTCTGCTTGCAAAGGACGGAAACGACAATATCGGAAAAACCGTGCTTATGGGTTGCAGCGGAAGCGAAATTCCGTCATACGTCGAGGTTATAGGCGAATATGCGTTTGCGTTAACGGCGGCAGAGGAAATAGTGATTCCCAAAAACGTACAACGAATCGAAAAGTACGCGTTTATGCATTCGCTCGGCGCGCCCGTCGTTTTTGAAAGCGGAAGTAAGTTGGAAACAATAGAGGATTATGCGTTCTGCACATACGGTTATTATGCCGAAAACAACGTGTTGGATTTGAGTGCGCTCGAAAATCTGAAAAGCATAGGCAACTATGCGTTCAGTTTGGGGGATTCTACCGTCGGTTATTATGTCGATGACGCCCTCGAAGGACTTGCGAAACAACTGTTTTTAATCGGTTTGAACATTGGACACGATTATATTGACAGAATTACAAGCGTGATTCTTCCCAAATCCTTGACGTCAATAGGGAAATATGCATTCAGTCCCAACCTTGCGTCCGTTCAAGTTCCGGCGGCGGATAGCAAAACGACGTATCAAGCCGTCGATAATTGCCTAATAAAAGGCTCGACTGTGGTGTTGGGCACGAGCAACAGCGTTATCCCGACAAAAGTCGGGAAAATCGCCATCACGTCCATCGGCGAATGTGCTTTCGCCTACAAGAATATTTCGAACGTGGTTATTCCCGACACAATCGAAACGATTGGCAGTCGTGCGCTTGAGGGGTGTTACGGCATAACGACGTTGAAACTTCCGAGAATGCTGAAAAGTATCGGCACAAGCGCATTTGAAAATGCGGATATAGAAAGCATAACGCTTTCGGCTTCGCTTGAAGGTATCGGTGAAAGTGCGTTCGTCGGCACGAAACTTACGAGCGTGACCATTCCGTCTTCGGTTGTAGCAATCGGTGAAAAGGCGTTTTTCGGCGTTCCCCTTACGAGCGTGACGTTTGACGACAAATCGAAACTCGAAAGCATCGGAAACAGCGCGTTTGAAAACACAAATATAGAGAGCATAACGATACCGACATCGTTGAAGAATATCGGCGAAAGAGCATTTGTCGGTACAAAACTTACAAACGTGACAATTCCGACTTCTGTTGTAACAATCGGCGAAAGAGCGTTTGCAGGATTGAATCTCGAATTCATCGAGTTTTGGATAAAAGCAGACAGCGGCGAGTACGGTTTGCAATCTATTGCGCAAAACGCGTTCGAGGGATGTGCCGTTCCGCAATACGTCACCGCGCCGATGGGCATAATTTCCAAAATCATGAATTGTTTCTCGTTTGTCGAAACGATAAACGTCATAGGCTACGACGACATTCCCGAATATGCGTTTTCGGGTTGGATTCCGCAAAGAACAAAAGCGATAAACATCGACGAGGGCGTGCGAAAAATCGGCGATATGGCATTTGCCGATTGCGAAATAACGAGTTTCGTTTTGCCTGCTTCCGTAACAGAAGTCGGCGTCGGGATTTTGACATATTGCCCGATTGAAAGCCTTTCCGTCGCAAGCGGAAATGCGAGATATTATGCGAAAAACAACTATATTATCGACTCTTATTCGCACTCGATCGTCCTTGCGTGCAAAAACAGCGGCGAAATTCTCACCTCGTTCAAGTGGGTCGAAGTCGACAAGAAAACTGTCAAAGAATACGATGTAACGTCGATTGCAAACGGCGCATACAAAGGCGTTGAAATCGAAAAATTAACAATTCCGAGCAATGTCAAGAGCATAGGCGATTATGCGTTCGAGCAAAGTTCTCTCAAAGCGGTTGTCATTTCGTCGGGCGTTGAAAGCATAGGCAGAGGCGCATTCGAGGGCGCAACGAGCCTGTCGAGCGTGACGGTTGCAGACAGCGTGAAATCTATCGGGTATGCGGCGTTCCGTGGCACCGAGTTTTATGCGCAAAAGCAAGCGACGGAAAAGGGCATATCCTACATAGGCAAAGTCGCATATGCGTATCACGGCGACAAAACCGAAGTCGTCGAACTCGAATTGGCTGACGGCACGGTCGGTATTGCCGAACACGCATTCGAGAGAATGAGCAACCTCAAAAAAATAATCCTTCCGTCCTCGTTGAAAAATATCGACAAGGAAGCGTTTGTGGGTTGCAAGAATTTGACCAATCTGTATTTCAACGGCACGGACGATGAGTGGAAAGCGGTGACGAAAGTCAGAAACTGGAACTTGAACCTGCCCAAACACAAAACTTGGACGTTGTGCCGCTGCGAGGAGAAATCTCACGACCACGACGGCGACGGCGTTGTAAAAGCGCCCGACGAGACGGCGGACGTATGCCAAAACTACAAGTTGCTTGGCGCAGAAGTTTGCGAAGAGTGTTTCGACAAAGAAGTCGATAAAATAATTAATAATTAATAATGAATAATTAATAATTGTGGGTGGGGTTGCGCCCCACACCCGCAATAGATGTTAGTTATAAAAACTGCGCCAAATAGATGCATAATGCGGAACTTATTCGAAGGCTACTCATACACGGAATGTGCGGCTTCGAAGACGAAATAAGAACCATCGTCCGCGAACTTGCAGAGCGGACTTCTAACGAACACTTATTCGAAGCGTACTTATTAACGGTATGTGTTTATTCGAAGGCGGAACACGAGCCGCAAGGCGGCGAGAAAAGCGAGCGTCGAAGCTCGACGTTTTGTACCGTCCGACTGTGCCGTTTGGGTGCGTAGCTGGCACACAAAGGACGGTGGCA
>CAVKTQ010000065.1:0-7950 GCA_963659105.1 Firmicutes bacterium CAG:238
ACGATAAAAAAATAACCTAACTTGGAAATTCAAGTTAGGTTATTCGTGGTGACCCACCGGAGATTCGAACTCCGGACCATCGCATTAAAAGTGCGGTGCTCTACCGGCTGAGCTAGTGAGTCATGGCAGGGGTAGCTGGATTTGAACCAACGAATGCCAGAATCAAAATCTGGTGCCTTACCGCTTGGCGATACCCCTACAACGCAGTCTATCTTATCACCAAAACAAAGTTTTTGCAACAAATATACTGCACTTTTTTGCCGAATACAAATAATTTTTCTTCGGCTGTGGCAGATGACCAAATGTTTGATTGTCTGCCCGTTCGAATCCGAGAACATTATCGTTGGACTCAAACTATATCGACTCTTTTCAGAGTGACGTATCAAAGTGGGGTGAATAGTGGGATCCGCGCCGTTTGACCTATGCGGAGCGACACGCACAACACAGGCACACATTTTTACGCGATTCCGTACGACTTTTCGAAGGTCTGCACTATCACGCCGGGGCAGTCAAACAATTCACAGGATTGTTTGATTGTCTGCCCGTTCGAATCCGAGAACATTATCGTTGGACTCAAACTATATCGACTCTTTTCAGAGGACGTATCAAAAGTGGGGTGAATAGTGGGATTCGAACCCACGACCTCCAGGGCCACAACCTGGCACGCTAACCAACTGCGCTATATCCACCATAATGGCGAGCCTGAAGAGATTCGAACTCCCGACACACGGCTTAGAAGGCCGTTGCTCTATCCTGCTGAGCTACAGGCTCATTTGCATTAGACGCTCAAAGATTGTTTGAGTTTTTTTTGCGGTAATGGAGCGGGTGATGGGAATGCCGCACTTGTGCATGCAACACACGCCACTAAACCGCGAGCCGTTTTTTTGACGAGTTTTGTACGATGCGGCAATCTCGCTTTGCGCTCGATGCGGACCGTCCAATTCCCGTCAAAGACGGTAATGGAGCGGGTGATGGGAATGCCGCACTTGTGCATGCAACACACGCCACTAAACCGCGAGCCGTTTTTTTGACGAGTTTTGTACGATGCGGCAATCTCGCTTTGCGCTCGATGCGGACCGTCCAATTCCCGTCAAAGACGGTAATGGAGCGGGTGATGGGAATCGGACCCACGCAATCAGCTTGGAAGGCTGACATTCTACCATTGAACTACACCCGCACGGACTCAAATCGCACTCTTTTGGAGCAATCTATAATTCAATGCTTGACAATATTACCACATCGGCGTATTTATGTCAACAAAATTTAGATTAGATTTACGATTTTGACGGTAAATTTTCCGTCGTGAATGACCGCGTATGCATATGACGGCGCGCCCGAAAGCGGCGAGTAAATCGAGCCGGGACATACAAACGTAATCCCTGCGTTTTCGTCGATTTGAGCAAAGTGCGTATGCCCGTAAAAAACGAGGGTGCAGCTGAGTTCGCGCGCTCTCAAATCGAGTTCCAAAAGACCGCGTTTGACGTGGTATTTGTCGCCGTGAGTGAGCAAAACGCGCACGCCGTCCACATCGACGACTTCTTCGTCGCAAAAGTCGTATCTGTCGCAGTTGCCCTTTACGCCGTAAAAGCCCTTGTGGCACATCAAATCGCCGAGAGAACCCAATCCGTCGCCGAGAAAGAAAACATATTTGCTTTCGTTTGCAACGTCTATAAGGCGGCTCGGAAGGGGCATATTGTGGCTGTCGGAAAATGCGACGATCGTGTTCATGATTTTAGTTGCGCTCGCTGAGTTTTTCGAGCATAGCGTGCAATGCTCTGCCTCTGTGACTGACGGAATTTTTTTCGGCTTGCGACGCTTCGGCAAACGTTTTGTGAAGTTCGTCGCTATAAAAGAGCGAGTCGTATCCGAAGCCGTCGTTTCCGCGTTCTTCTGTCAGAATCGAGCCTTCAACGCGACCTTTTGCTGTGATAAACTTGCCGTTCGGATAACAAATGGTGATTACGGTTGCGAAATGCGCACGCCTGTTTTCAATGCCGTCGAGGTTTTTGAGAAGCAACAGACGATTCGCCTTGTCGTCGTGCGCCTCGCCTGCGTAGCGAGCGGAATAGACGCCCGGCGCGCCGTTTAACGCGTCCACCATAAGCCCCGTATCGTCGGCAAGAGTCGGCAAATTGCAAATGTCGCAAATGGTGCGTGCTTTGAGGTGCGAGTTTTCTTCGAGCGTGGTTCCCGTTTCCTCGACGTCTATGTCGATGCCGAGTTCTTTGAGAGAGAGCAATTCCTCAAAAGAGTTGCCGAAGATCGCTTTGATTTCGCTGAGTTTGTGGGCGTTGTTTGTGGCAATTGCGAGTTTCATAATAAGTCCTTACGCCTTGCGATTTATGGATTTTGCAACGTTGATAAAGTGGTCTGCGATACGCTCGGAATCCGAAGCAAGCGAGAGATATTGCGCGCCTACGTCGGGGGTGCAATCGCCTTGTTTGAGCCGCGCGATATGATTTGCGCCCATCTCCTCCGTGAGGTCGTCGATGGTGTCCTCGATTTCGTTTGCCTCGTCAAAGGAGGACGAATCGCAGTTGACGTACGCCTTCATAACCTTTTGGAACAAATCGTCTATGCGGCTTTGAAGTTGTCGAACCTCTTGAATTGCGACATCCGAAAAGGTTTGATTTAATTCTTTGAGTTTGTCGGCGTATTCGACGATGTTTTCCGCATAGTCGCCCACTCGTTCGAGGTCGGTTATCGTGCGGAACGTGGTTGCGAGATAGTTGTGATCGGCGTCGTTCATCTCGAGTTTCGAGAGGTTGACGACGAATCTTGCGATTTCCCTGTTCAAGAAATTGAGTTCGTTTTCGTTTTTGCGGAATTGTTCTATATCCGAATAGTCGAGCGTGCAAATGATATTGCAGGCGATATCGTAGTTGTGAAGCGCGATTTCCGCCATATTGACGATTTCGTTTTTTGTTTGTTGAACCGCGATAGGCGGCGTTTTGAGCATATGCTCGTCGATGTAGAACATATGTTCTGCAGGTTGTTCCTCCGCTTTTTTCTTGTCGGGCAGAATCTTGCAAACGAGTTTTACCGACAAGTTGGTGAGCGGCAACATGATTATGACGGTTATGACGTTGAATATCGTATGGAACATTGCAAGTTGCGTTTGCGGAACGCCTGGGAACATCTTTTCAAACAAATAACCGAATGTGATGACCTTTTCGGGATTGACGGCTTTTGAGATTTCGCGCATCATAAGCCCCGCAATCATAAAGATGATGACGCCGGATACGTTGAACAAAAGGTGCAAAAGCGCAGTGCGTTTTGCGTTGGTGCTCGAAGTGAGACCCGCGATGATTGCAACCACGCACGAGCCGATGTTTGAACCCATCGTGAGATAGATGCCTTGATCGAGGTTGATGAGCCCCGTAAACGCCATAGTGATTGCCACGGACGTCATAACCGACGAACTCTGAATGATGGCGGTGAGGATTGTGCCAATCAAAACGAGGAGAATCGGGTTGGAAATTGAAGCGAGGAAGTTTTTGACGGAATCGAGAGCGGCAAAGACTTCCATTGACGCGCTCATCATATCCAGACCGACAAAAAGCATACCGAAGCCTGCGAGGATGCCGCCGATTTTCTTTACGATGTCCTTTTTGGCAAAAGCCATCGTAAACGCTCCGATGCCTGCAAATGTTGCAAACACGACGCCGGTGGATATCGAGTTTTCAAACATACCGAGCGCGGTGATTTGACCGGTGATTGTAGTGCCGATGTTCGCGCCGTAAATTACCGTTGCGGCTTGCATGAGCGACATAATGCCGGCGTTGACAAAACCGATGACCATAACCGACGTCGCGCCCGACGATTGAATCGCCGCCGTGGCTATGGTTCCTATGCCGACGCCTACGAGTTTGCTCTTTGACGTTCTTGCAAAAAGTTGTTTGAGTTTGTTTGAACTGACTGATTCGAGATTGGCACTCATCATGGTGCAAGCGATAAGGAAAACGCCTATGCCTGCTATCAGAGATAAAACTGCCGTTGCGATTTGGACGGGTGTCATAAACAAATTGTATTTTGCACGCCTGTGCGTGCGTGTGGGCGATGCCCGAATGGCTTTTGCCGTGTCTTCTTACAATCCGATTGTTGTCTACCATAATTATAAAGAAAAATCGGACGATTGTAAAACGGAATGCAAAACTTGCTGATAATTCGATGAAACACACTTAAAAACACGATATGTGTTATGCGATTATACAACACGAAACGTGTACAGGTGTGTTAAAAAAAAGGCGAAAATTACGGATTTGAGGTTATTTTGCGGTAAAAACGCAAAAATAAAACACGTTTCGTGCTACGAATCGTGCAGAGAAGTCGGCGAAATTCCAAAATTTGCATACAATAAAAAAATACCGACTCAGGTGGTTTTGGATTGATGGAAAGGTCTGAAGTCGTCGTCCTCGTGCAAATTGCCCGTCAAGTCGTTTTCGAGCAACAATCCTCGTTGAACCGAATGATAGCCGTATTTTGCTCGTATCTCGTCGATGGTTTTTTCGAGTTTGTCGGCTTTGTCGCTTTGCTCGTCAAACAAACTCATTTGCATTCCGTCCTTGTTGTCAAGCCTTATTGCGGCAACCGTGATTGCCCTGAGCGGCTCGCCGAAGTTGTGTATTTTTTCAAGCAAGCCTATCGCCGCTTTTGCGATTGCGCCCGAATTTGCAGTCGCAGGCGAAAGCGGAATCTGTTTGGTCGTCCACTGCAACGAGGGTTTTTTTATGGAAAGTCCGACGCCGTTTGCCACGAGATTGTAACTTCTAAGGCGCAAAGCAACCATATCCGAAAGCGCGTATATCACGATTTTTGCCTCTTGCAAATTTTTTATGTCGCGAGGCGTGGTCGTGCCGTTCGAAACGCTTTTCGGAACGCGAACGTCATAGTAATGCTTGACCTCCTCGGTTTCTATCCCTTGGGCGGCGTTTACCATATTGTCGGCGATTATTCCGAAAATGTGACGCAAAGCGTCACGGTCGGCGTTTGCGAGTTGCCGTATGGTGCGGATGTTGAGTTTTGTGAGTTTTTCGGACGTCTGACGACCTATCATAATCATCTCGGACGGCGACATATCGCCGATGACGTCCATATAATGCTCTTTATCCAAAACGGTGGTTGCGTCGGGCTTTTTGAGGTCGCTTCCGAGTTTTGCGAGAGTTTTGGTAAAGGACACGCCGACTGAAATTGTAAGCCCCGTCTTTTCTTTTACAAGCGCGCGCAACTTGTTTGCGATTTGTTCGCCGTCGCCGAAAAGTTTTTCGGAGCCGGTCACGTCAAGCCAGCACTCGTCTATGCCGAATCTTTCCACTCGGTCGGTAAATTGCGTGTAAATTTCAAAAACCTGCTTCGAATATTTGACATACTCGTCAAAGTGCGGAAGAACAAACACGATGTCGGGGCATTTTTGCCTTGCCGACCACAGCGTTTCGCCCGTCTGAACGCCCGCTTTTTTTGCGATTTGGTTTTTTGCAAGCACGATGCCGTGTCTTGCTTCGGGATTTCCGCATACGGCAAGAGGCAACCCGTCGTATTCGGGATGCAGTTTTTGTTCTACGGAAGCGTAGTAGTTGTTCAAGTCGCAATGCAGTATTGTTTTTCCCACAATTTGATTATACACAATTTTGCCTTGCAAAACAAGAGGTTGTAGTTTATAATATTTCATAGGCAATAATTTTTGCGCGTCGGCGCGCGAGGAGAGATATATGATTTTGGTTACGGGCGGAGCGGGCTACATCGGCTCCCATTGCGTAAGAGAACTCAAAGAAAGAAATATGGACGTCGTGGTTTACGACAATCTCGTCACGGGGCACATCGAATCCGTTCCGTCGGACGTGCCTTTTGTCAAAGGCGACATCTTTGATGTCGAACTGCTGCGTTCGACCTTCAGAAAGTACGGCGTGGATTCCGTCATTCACTTTGCGGCGTACTCGCTTGTGGGCGAAAGTATGACAAACCCTGCCAAGTACTATCACAACAACGTCGCAGGCACTCTCTCTCTTTTGGACGCTATGATTGCCGAAAACGTCAAGTATCTCGTGTTTTCGTCCTCTGCGGCGACCTACGGCGATTGCGGCGACGGTTTGATAACGGAGGACAGTCCGCAACGTCCCACCAGCGTGTACGGTCAGACCAAACTTATGATGGAACAGTTTATGCAGGACTACGACAAGGCGTACGGTCTTAAATACGTCGCGCTTCGTTACTTCAACGCGGCAGGCGCGCACAAAAGCGGCGAAATAGGCGAGGCGCACAATCCCGAATCGCACCTCATCCCCATCATCTTGCAGGTTGCAAACGGCACGAGAGACCACATCGGCATTTTCGGCGACGATTATCCCACGCCGGACGGCACTTGCGTGAGAGATTACATCCACATCACCGACCTTGCCGATGCGCATATTCGCGCGCTCGATTATCTCAAAAACGGCGGCAAATCCACCTATTACAATCTCGGCAACGGCAACGGATTCAGCGTCAAAGAGGTCATCGACGTCACCGAGCAAGTGACGGGCCGTCACATAAAAAGAACTATTGAAGCACGCAGAGCAGGCGACCCGGCAACGCTTGTCGCGTCAAGCGAAAAGATAAAGAGAGAGCTTGGTTGGAAGCCGCAATACGACAGCCTCGAAAGCATAATTTCGTCGGCTTGGAAGTGGCATTCCGCTCATCCGCACGGCTTCGAGAAGTAAGTTTTCTTTTCTGTGAAAAGATTTTTGACAAAGCGGGGCGACAATGCGTCATTGCGCTTTGTTCAAATATATTTTAATACACTCGATGTGACGTTTTCGTCGCATCGCAACGTCGAATTTCTTTGCATACAAATGCAATAAATCACTTGATTTTCGACGATAGGGAGGCAGATATGAGAGTTAGAAAAGCCATTATACCTTGCGCCGGATTCGGCACGAGATTTTTGCCGGCAACCAAAGTTTTGCCGAAAGAACTGTTGCCGATTGTGGACACGCCTACGCTTTGCTACATCGTGGACGAGGCGGTAAAGAGCGGTATCGAGGAAATCGCAATCGTCATTTCACCTCAAAAAGAGAGCGTAAAACGCCTTTTCGAGCCGAACGTCGCGCTCAACGAGCAGTTGTCCGCATGTGGCAAAACGGCTGAGTTGGCGCTTGCAAACAGGGACTACGGCGCAAAAATATCCTTTGTCGTGCAGAAGATTATGAACGGCAACGCAAACGCCGTCAAAATCTGCGAGGAGTTTGCGGACGGCGAGCCTGTGGCGGTGCTTTTCGGCGACGATTTGATGTACGTCGGCGAGGGTGAAAGACCGGTCACAAAGCAACTTATAGACGCATATTACGCAACGGGCGGCGCGACTATCGTTGGTTGTCAGCGCACGAGCGAGGAAGTGGCAAGACGTTGCGGCGTTATGATAAAAAGCAAAGCCATAGACGAAAAAACCACATTGATCGACGGCATAATCGAAAAGCCGAAGGGCGAATTGCCGAGTGAACTCGTGTCTCTCGGCAGATTTGTGCTTGCGCCATCCATATTCGAGGCGATCGAGCGCACGCCCTATGTGAACGGCGAGGCTTATTTGTCGGACGCAATCGGCATTCTCGCAAAAGAAAAGGCGGTTTGCGCATACGAGTTTTCCGCTCGCCGCTATGACGTTGGAAATAAGGAAGGTTATCTCGAAGCGACCGTCGAATATGCGCTCCGAAACAAAGACCTCAAAGACGAGTTTTCGGAATATATAAAACAAAAGTTTCGAAAATCGGATTCCGCAAACAAACGGACTTCGGAAAACGGCTCAACCGATATAGAGAATAAGCGGAGTTCGAAACGAAAATAGCTGAATTTTGAAAACAGACGGTTAGAATGTCGATTTTGCCGCAAATTTTCATAATCTACCGAATAAACAATCGGCAATTGCAGGACAAAACGACGTTTTGAAAGGGAAAGAGTATGCAAAGGACTTGCGACATC
>CAVKTQ010000066.1:0-7847 GCA_963659105.1 Firmicutes bacterium CAG:238
GGGTCACCACGAATAACCTAACTTGAATTTCCAAGTTAGGTTATTTTTTTATCGTTTTCAGGGTGTTTTTCGCTATTCCACCCTTATCTCAACCATTATCTTGCGTTTTGTGGACGAACGGGACGATATAACTTTTTTCGGTTTGCAAAATTTTGCGGATAATAAAAATCCCCGATCTTCGTCGGGGACGGTGCTTATCGGGGATTTGAATATTATTTGTATTTTGTCATCGTACAGTATCACTTCTTCCACCAGATACTCTATGAGCATCCGCGGTTCCATTTCGAGTGCATCCAAATAAAACTCTTTTATCTGCGCTTTTGTCAGCGGCACCGCTTGCCTGCTTTGTTCTATCAAAATTTCTCGCTCAAGTTTCTCTTGTTGTTCTTCAAGGTCTTGCAATCGCTTTGCGGTCGTTTTCGACACAATTCCGTTCTGTATTGCGTTGGCGATATTTTCAAGTTGTTTGTCTATCTTCGTTTTCTCTTTGACAAGTGCGTTCACTGCCGAATTGTTTTTTATGTTCTCATCCTGCTCTTCAAGTAATTTCTTCGTTATAAACTCTATTGCGCCCGGGCGATTCAATTCATCGACGATTGCGTTTACGACGATCTCTTCGAGATATTCTTTGCGCACTTGACTTTTTGTGCAACCGTTGTGATATTTCTTTTTGCCACCGCATTTATAATATCTGTTTGTTTCGCCGTTCGATGCCGTTCCCGTTTCCGAATACATAGGCATTCCGCAATATCCGCATTTCGCTTTGAATTTCAACAAATACGTCGTTTCAAAACTGCGTTTGCCGTATCTGTTCTTTTCAAGTCTTGCTCCGACCTTTTGGAATAACTCTACTGGTATGATTTGCGGATATATATTATCCACGACTTCATCCCTACACTTATACGAGCCTGTATATTTCTCGTTGCGCAACATGTGGTATAAAAGATTCCTCGGGAATGGTTTGCCTTTATACAATAATCCTTTTTTGTGCAACGTATCTATAATTTCCAACACAAACGCACCTTTCGAGTATTCCTGAAATGCATATCGCACAATCTCGGCTGCGCTCTCGTCCACAACGACCTTGCGACCTTCGACTTTATATCCGTACGGCACGCCACCGCCTTGATACAAGCCTTTAAGTCTTGTTTCTCGCATACCGCGCTTTACTTTCTGCGCCAACTCTTCCGAGAAGTATTGGTTGAAGCCTTCAAGTATTGTTTCCATCATATGCCCTTCGGGCGTATCCGTAATGCGTTCCATTGCGGACAAAAGTGCGACGCCATTGTCTTGCAAGGTCTTTTTGTTGATGACGGATTCAACTTTGTTGCGTGCGAATCGGTCTAATTTGTAAACGATAACAAACTGAAATTGCTTTTTACTGCTGTCTTTGAGCATCTGCTGAAATGCCGCACGATTGTCATTCGTCCCCGACATCGCTCTGTCTATGTACGTTTCAACAATGAGAATGCCAAGGCTTGCGGCGTATTCCTGACACACTCTCAACTGTCCTTCGATGGACTGTTCCGTTTGGTTCTCGCAAGAGTATCTTGCATATATTGCTGCTGTTTTCATATTGTTTTTCTTTCTCCTTTTTACGATTGATTTGTCTTTCGACGGGAGAGAGAAAAACGGAAACGATATTGTCTAAAACATAGTGGTTTTATAGGTTTGTCAAGGGTGCTGAAAAGCATACATTTTACCCTTGACAAACCGCAGTTTTCGTTTACGCTCCCATCGCGAAAGACGATAGAAAATCGTCAGTTTGCCTTTGGCATTTGACTTATTGTTTGCGGACTCACTTTGCCTATAATTTCACCGTCCGCAACGCAAGTGAAATTGTCGAAAAGAAGTAGTTTTCTATCTTCGATGCCTATTCTGCACGCAACGTCGTCGTCCATAATATCTGACTTGAAATACGTCGGTAATCCACGCGAATATACTATCTTTTCACCGGACTTTTCAAGGTATTTCACAATGTATCCTACGGACAAATACACGTCTTGTTTCGTGTTCAGTGGTTTGAAGTCGTTTCTACCGAACAAGGACTTAAAGTGTGAGTTTATATAACTCAACTGCATTTTGTGTGTTTTGGTGTTGAAATCTCTTACTTCTTCGGGTGTGCCGATCATACCGTTTTCGGGTATGTAAAATATGCCGTGAAAGTGCAAGCGTTGTTTTGTCGGCGAACGCTCCCAAACGCCTATATACTTCCAACCTTTACGAGATGATAAATGCTTGAAACAATTGCTTAATTTTTTGCGAAAGGTTTCTTCCGTATGTAAAGCCGAATCGTATGTGAAAGTGCAAAAATAGTTCCATTCTTGCAGGTTCACTTTGCGCATAAGCCTTACTTTTCTGGCCATGGAATTTGTGTTCTTTCGCTCTATATTGACATCCACAAAATCTTGTGCGGATTGAGGATTTTCGAAATACGGTTTTAATTGGTTTTGAATAAATTCTTTGCGCTGTTTTTTAGGTAGTTTCGCGCTCTCTTTGTATGCTTCTTCAAACAATGTTTTGGGGCTGATGGATTGTTTCTTACAAGCTGATTTTTCTTCTACATTTTCCGTATTACCTCCTCTTATGTCATCAAGCGATCTTGCTTTTCGTTTAGGTCTTGTCGTATGCGGTATTGCGATAAAGTGGCTCCCGTCCGAATAGACTTTACACTCGGGGAACGGCATTATCCTTTTGCGCATTGACGGAAGATTGCTCTTCCAGTTGCTGGCGGCGCTTATCCAAAATCCGCATGAGCATTGAAACGTAGAACGCCTTTTGTTCGCTCTCGCTCAGCTTGCAGATATCCGGCTCGCCGACGGTTGTTACTTTGAGATTGACTTGTTTTCTCTTCAATGGCATTACCTCCTTTTTTAGTATTTTTTGCAAGAGTTGAGAAAAGGAAGTAAAGACAAAAATTTAACTTTCACAGACTTGGTTGCTACATAGGCTTTACCTCTTTTTCTCGGTCTTGTGGTTTTTATTCATAACACAGTTGAATTAGCGTTGCATACAGACTCGGCACGACAAAACCGGTCTTCTTCCTAGACAATTCCGCCTAATTTCAAGACTCAGCCGGACTCTTTCAATACTTGTCCGCACTCAGCCAAGACTTAGTTGTACTCGCTCTACTTTTACGTGTTGTGAACAATACACATCGTAAACGTGAGCGGATGAACAAACAAGAACCCTGATGTGCGCACTTTGGACAAGTTTGAAATAGTGACCGAACACAAATCAATCTCTGTTGTGATGTCTTTACGCTACCACGAAACACTTTTGGAGCGTGAGCACATCAAATACAACTTTAGGGGAAATTTTTGTTAAAAAAATGAATGTTGAGTGGGAATTCGGATGTAAAAACGCATCTTAAGGCAAATTCAAGTGGGCAGCACTTTAAGAAATCGCGACATAAAAGAACTAAACGGCAAACGGTTTTTTTGCAATACAAAAACACCAGTAGTTTCCGCAAGAAAAAGCGCCGGCAACGGCATGACGGATAAGCGAGGATTTCGCCAAGCGGGTTAGCGCGAAATCTCGCTCCGCTCCGTGCCGCATTTTTCGGAATTAGGTTTGTTTTTATGCAAAGACGTGCCGTAGTCTTGCGCGCGCGTACGCGCGTGCACTTGTATCAAAGACTACGGCACGTCTAATCGCCAAATGGGGTGAAAACATAATATATAAACTAAAAATGGCTCCGCTATTTTACGAAACCATCTTGTCAGTCTGCAAGCAAGGCAATCAATGCTTGTTGTTTTTCGGGGGTAAGTTTTCGGAATGACGAAATCATTTTCTTTTCTCTTTCCGACAATATATCAATTTGTTCATCATCTAAAAAGAATTGAGATAAAGTTATTCCAAATGCTTCGCAAATGCGTTGTAACATTTCGAGTTTTGGCGGCGTTTGACGAGAATATAAAGTGGCAAGCGAAGATTGTGAAATATCTGCCGCTTGAGCCAATTTGTAGTCTGTCCAACCACGTTCCCATTGCAATTCCCTTATTTTATCTATAACGTTCATTTGCACCTCTTGTAATAGTTTACTACGCTTTTGCGACATATATACTTCGTAAATGCATTGACAATGTATCGCAAATGCGATATACTCATTGCAATATATAATGGGCGGAATTCAACAATGAGTGCACCATCGCACAACTCACAAATAAAATCAAAAAAACGAGTTGCCGAGCATGGCGAAGTGTTTACTGCCGAGCGTGAAGTCAAGGCTATGTGTGATTTGGTCGCGCAAGAATGTGACCGCATAGACAGTCGTTTTTTAGAGCCTGCGTGTGGGGACGGCAATTTTTTGGCTGAAATATTGACGCGCAAACTTTCCACTGTAAAAAAACTATATAAGTCAAATCCTTACGATTTTGAAAGATATTCCGTGCTTGCAATAACAAGCATTTACGGCGTAGATATTCTTGCCGATAACGTAAACGAATGTCGCGCACGACTTTTTGAGTTGTGGAATAAGGAATACAAATCCGTTTGTAAAAAATCAACGAACGATGAAACACGCGACGCCGTGAAATATATCATTTCCAAAAACATTCTATGTGGCAATGCTTTGACGCTTATGTGCGTGGATGAAAACCAAAACGATACGGATACGCCGATAGTTTTCCCCGAATGGAGCCTTATGCTCGGCACAAAACTCAAACGTCGCGATTTCCGCCTTGACGTGATGCTCAAAGCAAACGACAAGCCCAAAAGCGAACAATTATCCCTTCTCGACGTTCCCGAAGACATACGCAAATATTTGTCTATAAACCCAACAACAAAAGAATATATGGCGGAGCCGATATGCGAATATCCGCCCGTGCATTATAGGAAGGTGCAAGAAAATGGCTGAAACCTTTTTTGACAAAATCTACAAAAACAAAACTTTGCACACGCCCGACGTTTTGTCGTGTCTTGCAAATTTAAGCAACGACGAAGTTTTCACCCCACCCGACGTGGTAAATCAAATGCTCGATTTGTTGCCGCAGGAATTGTTTTCCGATCCAAACACTACGTTTTTAGATCCGGCTTGCAAAACGGGAGTTTTCTTGCGTGAGATTGCAAAACGCTTGCTTGTCGGATTGCAAGACAAAATTCCCAATTTGCAAGAACGTATCGACCATATCTTCCACAAGCAACTTTACGGTATTGCAATCACGGAACTTACAAGTCTGTTATCTCGTCGTAGTCTATATTGCTCAAAATACCCAAACGGCGAATACTCGATTTCTCATTTCGACACGGCTGAAGGCAATATACGATTCCGTAGAGTGAATCACGTTTGGGCAAACGGAAAATGCAAGTATTGCGGTGCGGCAGAAACGCAATGGAAACGAGAAGAAGGCAAAGAAACACACGCATATGAGTTTATACACACAGAAACCCCGGAGAAAATTTTCAATATGAAATTTGATGTAATTATATCCAATCCGCCTTATCAACTATCCGACGGCGGTGCTCAAGCAAGTGCAAAACCTATATACCAAAAATTTGTCGAAGCAGCAAAAAGATTAAAGCCCCGCTATTTGAGTATGATTATTCCTGCTCGTTGGATGACCGGAGGAAAGGGACTCGATGAATTCCGAAAAGAAACAATAAACGATAGACATATCACCGTATTGCACGACTTTGCAAATACTGAAGATTGCTTCAACGGAGTGGATATAAAAGGCGGTGTGTGCTATTTCCTTTGGGAAAGAGACAAAGAAAAGATGTGTGATATATATAGGCATGACAACAACGGAGTGATTTATTCTCAACGTTATTTGGTTGAACCGGGTGACGACATTTTTATTCGTTATCCGCAACTCGTATCAATTAAACACAAAGTTTGGAAGAATAATGTAGAATCTTTTGAAACAATTGTTTCGCCAAGAAAGCCATATGGTTTGGCAAGCGATTTTTTCATTAGCCCCGCGAAATTTGGCTTGCCGCCCATAAGTGATCATCCTATAAAAGATGGCTACAGTATATTAGGACTTGCTGCCCTAAAAAGAGTATTAAAGTATATTCCAAAAAATTATCCTTTGCCAAAAAAAGACGGCATAGACAAATATAAATTGTTTATCACAAATAGTTATGGTTGCGGTGAGATTGGCGAAGGTCCGGCTACGCCAGTCCTGGCTACGCCAGGAGAGTTATGTACTGAGACTTTTTTGGAAATAGGAAACTTTGATACGCATAAAGAAGCCGAAAATGCTATGTCATATCTAAAAACAAAGTTTTTTAGATGTTTAGTTGGCATACGCAAGCAAACGCAACACGCTACAAAACAAGTTTACCACTATGTTCCTATGCAAGATTTTTCAAAGCCGTGGACGGACGAGGAATTGTACAAAAAATACGACTTGTCGCAAGAAGAAATCGATTTTATCGAATCGATGATTAAACCTATGGAGTAAAATATGGCGAACAATATTAGTCTTTCTGAAATACTACACAAACGCCCCGACGTTGTGCCGACGATTTACGGGTATATTCTGCCCGACATAAAAGACCACGACGGATATATCAAAATCGGCTATACCGACCGCAAGGACGCAGAAGAACGCATCAAGGAACAACTGCACACGGCTGCAATCAAATTCAAAATCTTGTTCAAAGAGTCGGCAATGCGTTCCGACGGCACTTGTTTCACCGACAAAGACGTCCACCGTTTGTTGAAGCACAAATGGTTTTTGCAACTCAACGAAGGTGCTGACAAAAACGAATGGTTCAAATGCACGCTTTCGGACGCTTTGACGGCAATTGAAGAAGTCCGCACCGAAACTCGATTTGAAGGCAACCGCACGTGGAATTTTGCTATGCGTGACGAACAGCAACAAGCCGTCGATATGACGAAAGCGTATTTTGAGCAATCAAAGAAAGACGATCCCACTCGCCCACCAAAATTTTTGTGGAATGCAAAAATGCGTTTCGGCAAGACTTTTGCAACGTACGAATTGTGCAAAGCAATGGGATTCAAAAAAATTCTTGTGCTTACTTTTAAGCCCGCCGTTGAATCCGCTTGGCAAGAAGATCTTACCCACCACGTAGATTTTAAGGGTTGGCAATTCGTGAGCAACAAAGAAGCAAAATTCGATGCAAAAAAACTTGACGAACAATATAACGCTTGCGACAAGACAAAACCTATCGTCGTTTTCGGTTCGTTTCAAGATTTGCTCGGCACAAACGAAGCCGGCGGTATAAAGGCAAAAAATGAATTTATACACACCACGAATTGGGATATTATAGTTTTTGATGAATATCACTTTGGCGCGTGGCGTGAAAACGCAAAGAATTTGTTTGAAAAGTACGACGAAGAAGATGACGATTTTGACCTTGAAAAGTATCAAAAAGAAGAGGCAGGCAACGCTTTGAACGAGTCGTTTTTGCCAATCACGTCATTCCACTATCTGTATTTGTCCGGCACACCATTCCGCGCGCTTAATTCGGGCGAATTTTTGGAAGATCAGGTTTTCAACTGGACATATGCAAACGAGCAATACGCAAAAGAAAATTGGGACAAATCAAGAGGTGAAAATCCATATGCGGCACTGCCCAAAATGGTTATGCTCACCTACAAAGTCCCCGATTCTATCACGGCGAACGTTGCAATCAACGAAGGCTACGACGAATTCGACATCAACGAGTTTTTCAAAGCACAACCCGTTGAAAAAGGAAAAGTCGAAACGTCGAGATTTGTCGATGAAGAAAGCGTGCAAAAGTGGGTGAAGTTGATTCAGGGCAACTATATGCCCGTTGACGGCTTGAAACTCGGAGCGGAACGTCCTCCTATGCCATTTTCCGACATCACGTTGCAAAACGTGTTGACACACACGTTTTGGTATTTGCCCAACGTT
>CAVKTQ010000067.1:0-7831 GCA_963659105.1 Firmicutes bacterium CAG:238
ATCTGCTTGGTGAATGCGTGCTCTGCACGCAAGAGGATATTTTTTGAACGGCGGTTGGGCGCGACGCGTTAAACAACACATCCTGTGAATGTGTTGTAGCCAAAGCGAACGAGGTGGATTGCTTTGCAAACGCCGAAGTCCAAACACGTGAGGAAGGGGGAAGCTTTAATTTTTTATTGGAAAACTTTTGATTTTGTTAAATTTTATTAATAAGACTGAAATTTTGAAATAAGTTATTGAAATTAAATATAAATCTTGTTATAATGCAAGTATAAAGAACTTGGAGGTTACTTTATGAGAATCGAAATATTCGGCAAGAATTACAATCCCAGTGATTCACTCAGAGCAATCACCGAAAAAAAGTGCGCAAAACTCGAAAGACGTTTTGAGGACGAAAACGCGGAAGTTAAGTTCACCGTGACCTACGAAAACGGCGATTACACCACGGATATGGTTGTTTCGAGCAAAGGCATATCCTATCGTGCAAGCGCGTTGAGTGGCTCTCCGTTTGACAATCTCGACGAGGTTATTCCCAAACTGCTCGGACAGATGAGAAAGCAAAAAGACATTTGGGGCAAGGACAAAAAGGGTACGCCCAACGTCTACGAAGAAGAAGTTGAGGGCGAAGAAGAATAAATGAAAGTCGGCATATCGACGGCAACGTTTTTTACAAAAGTTTTGACCGAGGACTCGTTCTCGGTCATTAAACGTTTAGGGGCGGACACTTGCGAGGTGTTCCTAACCACGTTTTACGAGTACAGAGACGCCTTTGCGAAACTTCTTAAAGAACGCAAAGGCGATTTTGACGTTTATTCGATACACTCGCTCAACACGCAGTTCGAGCCGCAACTTTTCAACAAAGCGCCAAGAACGTACAACGACGCCGAGGAGATATTCCGCTCGGTGCTGTCGGCAGGAAGAACGATAGGAGCAAAAGCGTACACTTTCCATGCGCAGGCGAGATTGAAACAAAGCGTGTACATCGACCCGAAGTTTGTGGGTGAGCGCATGACCAAACTCGGCGCAATCGCAAGCGAGTACGGCATAAAACTCTGCCTTGAAAACGTGCATTGGGCAACTTTCGATTCGCCCGAATTTTATAGGCAAATGAAGCCGTATGCGAGCGGTATCGGCACGGTTTTGGACATCAAGCAGGCAAGACAGTCGGGCTACGACTGGCGAGAGTACATCGACGTTATGGGCAAGGACCTCACCAACGTTCACGTCAGCGACGTAAAAGACGGTCAGATAACTATGGTGGGAAAGGGCGAGTTTCCCTTCAAGGAACTCGTGGCAAGGCTCGAAGACGTCGGCTACGACGGACCGCTTATCATCGAGCAGTACGCAGGAAATTACGATTCCGTGGACGAAATTGCGGAATCCGTGCAATATCTTAAAAACATTTTGGAGGCATAAACGCTATGCAAATCAAGTTTGATTTCAACAATATGATGGAATCGTCCATCGGCGAGCAAGGCATCACCGAGAAAGAAATAGAGTCCGTTCTCGACAAGGCGCAGGACAGTTACGCGTACTTCGAGAAGAACCGCGGCACCGACTGGATGGGTTGGTCGGAACTTCCGTACAATCAAGAAGAAGTCGTCAGAGATATCATCTACACGGCGGCGGAAGTCAGAGCGCATTACGAGAACTTCGTGGTTTTGGGTATCGGCGGAAGCGCGCTCGGTCCTATGGCGGTGTTCAACGCGCTTTGCCATTTCAGATACAACGAACTCGACCCCAAAAAGCGCGGCGTGAAATTCTACGTCGAGGACAACGTAGACCCCGAACGTATGCTTGCGCTTTTGGACGTTATCGACGTTGAAAAGACGATGTTCAACGTCATCACAAAGAGCGGCGCGACGAGCGAAACGATGAGCCAATATCTCATCATCACCGACATTTTGAAAAAGAGATGCGGCGACGAGTGGGCAAAACATATCATCGCAACCACTTCGCAAAGCAAGGGCAACCTCATCAAACTCGCAAAGAAAGAGGGCTTCAAAACCTATTACATACCCGACGGCGTCGGAGGACGTTTCAGCGAACTTTGCCCCGTCGGACTTCTTCCCGCAGCGGTGCTCGGCATAGACATTATCGGTCTTTTGAGAGGCGCGGCGGATATGGACAAGGCGTGCAATTCGTCCGATCCCTACAAGAATCCCGCGCTTATGGCGGCGGTGCTTCAATACATCGCTATGGAGCAAAAGGGCAAAAACATCTCCGTTATGATGCCTTATGCGGACAGCCTCAAACTTATGGCGGACTGGTACTGCCAACTCTGGGGCGAGAGTCTCGGCAAAGCGGTGGATTTCGACGGCAACGTAGTGCATAAAGGTCAAACCCCCGTCAAGTCTTTGGGCGTTACCGACCAACACTCGCAAGTGCAACTTTACACCGAAGGTCCGTTTGACAAGGTCGTCACGTTCATCGGCGTGAAGAAGTACAGAGGCGACGTCGTAATCGCAAACGGCGCGGAAGAATTTGCGGACGTAAACTTCCTTTGCGGTCACACTATGGGCGAACTTATCAACACCGAAAGAGAAGCGACCGAATACGCGCTCACTCGCTCCAAACATATGAATCGCACAATTATGCTCGACGAAGTGAACGCAAACACCGTCGGTCAACTTCTTATGTTCTTCCAACTCGAAACGGCATACTGCGGCAAGATGCTCAACATCGACACGTTCAACCAACCCGGCGTCGAGGAAGGCAAGAACGCAACCTACGCTATGTTTGACAGAAAGGGCTACGAAGCAAAGAAAGAGGAACTCGAAAACGCGCCCAAGAAGTCGGCAAAATACATCATTTGACAATGATTGAATTGAAGAGCGTAAGCAAACAGTATCTGTACGGGGCAAGGGTGCTTGCCTCGACGGATATGACGATAAATAGCGGCGAAATCGTCGCGCTTTCGGGCGACGACGGAAGCGGCAAAACCACGTTTTTGAAGGTTGTGGCAGGCGTAACCGACTTCGAAGGGGAAATCCTTTTCGACGGCGAACCGCTTGCAAAAAAGCCCGACGACGTGGTTATGGTCTTTGACGACCTTGCGTTGTTTGCAAATCGCTCGTGTTATTATAACCTTGCCTATCCTTTGAAAATCAGGGGCGTAAGCAAGGACGTTATCGACCAAAAAGTCAAGGCGTGCGCCGATAGGGCGGGAATAACCGCATCCCTTTATTCGAGGGCGCGCAAACTCTCGCTTATCGACAAAAAGCGGCTCGCAATCGCAAGATTGTTTTTGCGAGATTGCAAAGTCGTGCTTATCGACGATATAACCAAGGGGCTCGACAAAGACGAAGCGGCGGTTTTATGGCAAGAAGTCGCGCCCGTTTTGCAGGATTTTGCAAAAGAGGGCAAGTGTGTGATTTTTGCGACGCGCGACTATAAAGAGGCAATCTCGATTGCAAAAAGAATCGTCGTTATGCACTATCGGCAGATAAAGCAGATAGGAACGTACGAGCAGATATGCGCAAATCCCGACAATATATGGGCGGCGCAAGCGTTCGACAAAGACTACGCTTTTGAAAAGGCAAAACTCGCCTTCGAGGACGGCAAACTCTTTGCGACGACAGAGGACGGATACGAAATCAACCTTTGTCATCTCGTCGGAAAAATCGCCGATTCGTATGTCGGAAAGGACGTGTATATAGGCTGGAACAGCGACAAATACGACGTTTTCGGCGACAGAAAAGAGAAAGTCGAACACGCTTTTGCGACGACGGACGGCTACGTTTTGAAGTGCGGAAACCGCAACGTAAAGTGCAGAGAAAAACTCGACGAAGTCGGCACTTTGCCGCTTGAAAACGCTACGCTCGTATTTGACGAAACCAACGAAAATTCGATTGTAACGAAATAAAAAACAAGGTAAACAACACAAAAAAAATAGCAACAAAAAGCGCGATACAAAGGTGAAAATATGGTGATTTTGGGCATCGACCCCGGTCTTGCGACGATGGGATACGGGGTGATAAACTCGGTGAAAGGCAACTATTCCGTAATCGACTACGGCGTTGTCACCACGCCCAAAGATTGCACTTTGCCCGAAAGACTGCAACAACTCGAAGACGGCGTTAAGGAACTTATCGAAACCTACAAGCCCGACAATGCGTCTATCGAGGAACTGTTTTTTTCAAAGAACATCACCACGGGTATACCTGTTGCCGAAGCGCGCGGCGTGATTTTGCTAACGGCGGTGAAGTCGCTCGGCAAGGAAGTGTACGAGTATACGCCAAATCAGATTAAGCAAGCGGTCACGGGTTACGGCGGCGCGGACAAAATCCAAATGCAACACATGGTGCAAGTGCTTCTCAAACTCAAAAGCGTGCCTCGCCCCGACGACGCGGCGGACGCTTTGGCGGTTGCCATATGCCACGCTCAAACGAGCCGAATAAATAACTTCAAAGTGCAATGAGCAAAAATCGACGCGAAAGAGCATGCCTTTTGTTCGAAAAACAATATCGCTTGCGATGATATCACTTGTGCACAGCACAAATATCACTGCGGCATAGCCCAATATCACTCTCGCACGGCGAGAATATCGCTGCGGCATAGCCCAATATCACTCTCGCACGGCGAGAATATCGCTGCGGCAACGACGCAATATCATTTGCGTGCAAGCACGCAACAAGGTGTAATATGTACAACTATATACAAGGCAAAATCGTTGACAAGACTTTTACGTCCATAGTCGTTGACAACAACGGCATAGGCTATGAAATCGGCGTGAGCGGAAACACGCTTTCGGACGTCGCTGTCGGCGAAATAACGAAAGTTTACACGTATCTGTACGTCCGCGAAGACGAAATGTCGCTGTACGGTTTTTCTCGCATGGACGAAAAGAAACTGTTTATGCGCCTCATCGAAATCAGCGGTATAGGTCCCAAACTCGCAATGCAGATTCTCGGCGGTTACGACCTCAAAACTCTCACCGTGGCAATCGCAAGCGGCGACGTCAAAACTCTTTGCAAAATCAAAGGACTTGGCAAAAAGACGGCGGAACTCATCGTGCTCAATTTGCGCGAGCAAGCGGCGGACGACATCACGCTTTTCGACAATCATCAAGACGCGGCTTTGGGCGACGACATAGCGGACGCGGTGTTTGCGCTTGAAAGTTTGGGGCTTGCAAAGACGGAAGCGGTGCGTGCCGCAACCGAAGCGAGCAAAGTTGTAAAAGGCGTTGAAAACATCATTTCGTACTGCTTGAAAAAACTAGGCTAAAACGCCGCAGCGATATTGCACTTCGTGCAGTTATATCGTGTCTGTGACACGGTGATATTCTCGCTTTGCGAGAGTTATATTGCGGCGCTGCCGCAGTTGAGGAAGATTAGAATATTTTCCGCTTGTCATTGCGAGAAGCAACGAATGTTGCGACGTGGCAATCAAGGCGAAGCCGCATTTCGCTACGCTGGATTCCCACGCTTACGCTCTGAATGACATATGGAAGATTCAATATTCCGTAACCCAAACGTAGTTTGGATATCATCCGAGCGCAGTGAGGATATCAACCGAGCATAGCGAGGATATAATCGCCAAAGGCGATATCGTCGCTTCGATAGAAGCCAATAATCACCATAAAGGTGCATATATGATCAAATCACAATTCTCAAAAGAAAATCAAGACTTCGACGTAGACAATCGCGTCGTGAGTTCGCTCACAATCGAGGAGGACGAGCAGGAAAACAGCCTTCGTCCGCATACGATGGACGAATACGTCGGTCAAGCCAAAATCAAAAAGAATCTCGAAGTGTTCATTTCTGCGGCAAAGGCAAGAAACGACGCTCTCGACCACGTTTTGCTTTACGGACCTCCCGGACTCGGCAAAACGACCCTTGCGCACGTCATTGCAGGGGAACTCGGTTCGCAAATCAGAGTGACGAGCGGTCCTGCCATCGAAAAGGCAGCCGACCTTGCCGCGCTATTGACCAACCTCGAAAAGGGCGACGTGCTGTTTATCGACGAGATACACAGGCTCAACCGCAACATCGAAGAAGTGCTTTATCCCGCCATGGAAGACTTTTCGCTCGACCTCGTGACGGGTACGGGGCCTATGGCGAGAAGCATTCGCATTCCGCTCAAACGGTTTACGCTCATAGGCGCGACGACGAGGGCAGGGATGCTTTCAAGTCCGTTGCGCGACCGTTTCGGAATGTCCCTTCGCCTCGAGATGTACACGAATGAGGAACTCAAACGTATCGTCATGCGTTCGAGCGGTATTCTCGGCATAGCAATCGACGAATCCGCCGCACTCGAAATCGCAAAGCGTTCGAGAGGCACGCCGCGTATCGCAAACAGACTTTTGCGCCGTGTTCGCGACTTTGCAGAGTACGAAAAACTCGACAGAATTACGCTCGATATCACGAAAAAGGCGCTCACGCTTATGGACGTTGACGAACTGGGCTTAGACATCACCGACCGCACGGTTATAGAGGCTATAATCGACAAATTCGGCGGCGGTCCCGTGGGACTCGAAACGCTTGCGGCGGCAACGGGCGAGGAAGCGAGCACCATCGAGGACGTAGTAGAACCGTTCTTGATTCAACTCGGCTTTATAAGCCGCACGCCGAGAGGCAGAGTTTGCACTCAAAACGCTTACGAGCATCTAAAACGCGAATACAACAAATAAATTCATTAACGCTCACCGCAAGTGGCGAGCGAGCGGAATGCAATATACAATCAATCTATGCAAGAAAACACAACGCTTAAAACGCACGACTTCTTCTACGAATTGCCCGAAGAACTCATCGCGCAAACACCTATCGAACCTCGCGACCACTCGCGACTTTTGGTGTACAATCGCCAAACGGACGAGATTCGGCACAAACATTTTTACGACTTGCCGTCCTTCCTCAAAGAGGGCGATTTGCTCGTCATAAACAACACGAGGGTTATCCCTGCGCGCATTTTCGGACATATCGAAAATCATGAGAGCGTGCTCGAAGTTTTGCTCTTAAAACGTAAGGACTACACGCATTGGGAAACCATAATGAAGCCTGCAAGAAAGGCTCGGCTCGGCTCGGTCATCCACTTTTGCGACGAACTGAGCGCAGTCGTCACCGAGATAGGCGAGTACGGCGCGCGCACGATAGAATTCAAGTTTGACGGCGTGTTCGAGGATATTCTCGACAGAGTGGGCAATATGCCGCTTCCGCCGTACATAAAAGAGAAGTTGCAGGACAATGAAAGATACCAAACCGTGTACAGCAAAATCGAAGGCTCTGCCGCCGCTCCGACCGCAGGACTTCATTTTACGCCCGAACTTATGCAGAAAATAAGGGATATGGGCGTTGATTTCGCAACCGTGCTGTTGCATATAGGTTTGGGTACGTTCAGACCCGTCAAAGAGGACAATATCCTCGAACACGAAATGCACACCGAGTATTACGAAATAGACGAGGAAAATGCCGAAAAAATCAATTCCGCGATACGAGAGGGCAGAAGGGTCATATGCGTGGGAACGACGAGCGTTCGCACGCTCGAAACGGTCGCCGACGAAAACGGCTACGTCCGCGCGCAGAAAGGCGACACAAGCATTTTTATATACCCCGGGTACAAGTTTAAGTGCGTAAAAGGACTTATAACGAATTTCCACTTGCCCGAAAGCACGCTGATTATGCTCGTGTCGGCATTTGTAGGCAGAGAAAAAACACTTGAAATATACAACGAAGCCGTAAAAGAGAGATACCGCTTCTTCTCATTTGGCGACGCTTCGTTTTTTGAATGAATTGCACTTGATTCGGTGAGCGTTCACTTGTTTTAAGTGTACTTATAAACGGAATGTGCCTATTCGCAGACGGAATTGGAATCGCAAGGCGATGACCGTAGC